>NZ_CP029033.1:1230649-1538311 GCF_003073475.1 Actinobaculum sp. 313
CGAAATGCTAGGACTGCCCGTGGATGCGCGCTCCTACACGGCTGCCGCTGCAATTCTGCGGGCGTTGGGAATCCAGCGTGTCCGCCTCTTGACGAACAACCCGGACAAGGTGACGGGATTGCGCGACGCCGGTATCGACGTCGTTGGCGTCGTTCCGCTTGAGGTTCCCGCTCGCCCCGAAAACATCCGCTATCTGCAGACCAAACGTGATCGCATGCACCACCTGTTGCATGTGGAAGGAGTACAGAATGTCTAATCAAGGGATGCCGCAGACGGCTCTATCACCCAGTGATGGGCGGCATGCTGACGGTAGTGCGATCCGTCTGGCAATTGTTGCGGCACAGTGGCATAAACAAGTGATGGACGGATTGTTGGCAGGAGCACTGCGAGCTGCGTCTGATGCCGACATTAGGGCCGACGTGATCCGGGTGCCGGGCAGTTTCGAGCTGCCGTTGGCGGCGCAGGCGGCAGCGGCTCGGCACGACGCCGTGGTCACCTTGGGCGTGGTTATTCGCGGTGGAACACCCCACTTCGACTACGTCTGCGACGCCGCAACCATTGGGTTGACGAATGTGGCGCTGCAAGAGAGCACCCCCATTGGTTTTGGAGTGCTCACGTGTGACACCGTGGAGCAGGCGTTGGATCGCGCCGGACTGGAGAACTCCTCGGAGGATAAGGGCTATGAGGCGACTGTCGCAGCGCTGCAGATGGTGCGGGTATTGGATGAGGCCTCGCGGGACGCCTAGCTGCTTGGGGCGATGGCGTAGCTGGTCGGGCGGCTGGCGGCGCGGTTGCTCAGGCTGGTGGTGTAGCTGGGCGGGCTGGTAGTGCGGCGAACTATTGTGCGCGATTTTCCTTGTCTAATTCGGTGCTTGATTCCGCTTGATATGCCGTTTTGTGCGGCGCTCCGCGGTTTTGCTGTGGCGAGAACGTAAAGTCGGGGAGGATAACCTGCCTGGTCGTCGGACCGCGGTGGTCGTAGCGTCAAAGTGTCAGACGCGTGATTCCTGCTATCGAAAGGGGAAACGATCATGAGCATTCCCGCTCCCGTGACGACCTGTTCCGTGACCAGCTGCGCGTACAACAATGGTGGATGCTCAGCCTTCGCCATTACCGTGGCTGGTTCCGCAGCTCAGCCGAATTGCACCACTTTTGTGGCACTCGACGCCCGCGGAGGCCTTCCTTCTCCTAACGGTCAGGTCGGTGCCTGCCAGCGCCTCGAATGCGCATATAACGATGACCTCATGTGTACGGCCGAGGGCATCACCGTAGGTGGCGAGACCGCCTCCTGTATGTCCTTCACCGTGAGGTAAGCAGCGGTTCAAACAGTACTTGTGACCGGCAGTCGCACGTGGCGGCTGCCGGTCTTTCTGTTGTGCCGGTGCGGTTGGTGACCTGCTGGTGCGGTGGGGGTGGCGGAGGGATGACTACCTGCTCGTGTGGTGAGTGGTTTGCCGGTGGTGCGGCCGCCTACCTGCTTGTCAGTGACCTGATGGTGCGCCGGGTGCCCTGATGATGCGGTGGGTAGTGTGCCGGAACAGTACACCGGTGGGCCGCGCTTGAGAACCAGTCGTCGGGTTGGAGGACGAACTCACATGCCAGGCCGATGCTGTTCTCCGGGTTTTCCGCCAAGCTCCGCATTATTCGCGGAAAACTGGGGATAACCCGGAGAATCGTGCGTTGTGCACGTCAGGCGGCGTCGTCAAGTGCCAGCACGGCATTGGCAGTGCGCATATCGGTGACGAGATGGCTCACGAGCCCGCCCCGCAGCGCCCCGAGAATGGCTGGCACCTTCTCCTCCCCCAAGCGACGGCGATAACATCCGAGGAGTCGCGGATGCGGTCGAAGGGAACCCCGAGCAACCGACGGCATAGGTTGCCGTCGGTGTGCTGACCAGAGGCATTGAAGTGATGTCCGCCTATATGACCGACGGCCCCCATGCGCAGCAGTTCTGCAATTTCCGCCGAACCGTACCAGAGATCGAAGATTGCGCCGGCTCCTGCGCGTGTGGTGGCGCCGATGCCGGTCA
This sequence comes from Actinobaculum sp. 313, assembly GCF_003073475.1. Classification (GTDB taxonomy): domain Bacteria; phylum Actinomycetota; class Actinomycetes; order Actinomycetales; family Actinomycetaceae; genus Asp313. The sequence goes on from NZ_CP029033.1 coordinate 1,232,679, forward strand.
AGATGATGTCGGCATGTGACGCCATCGAGATAGTCAGTGAGATGGTTGATTCGCGCCGCAGTGCCGAGGCTGCATGCGAGTCGTTGACATAAAGAGGCGCGGGAAGGATGCGGTAATTCCCGCCCAATACAGCGGCCAGGCGGCGGCACAGATCCGGGGAATCAACCATGTGGTTGTCCCGCGCTATGGCGCCAATGGCTTGTACCACGGTGACCTCGTGGTGTCGCGATGTGGGCAGCGCCGCAACGACTCCGGCGACCGCACGGCCATTTGTTACCGCGACGACGGAGTCTGGCTTGAGCATCGATAAGAGGAGTTCAGCGCCCAGGGAGAGGACGGGTGCCGTTGACTGCGGATCGGCGTCGTCGGCGAAGGCTACGTGGGCGCCCGCAAGGTTAAAGCGACTCACCAGTTGCTCTTCCGCCTCGACTGCGCGACTGAGCGGGTGCTGAACAGAAATGCGGACGACACCGCGCTCTCGCGCCTCCTGCAGCAGGCGCGAGATCTGCGGGCGAGAATAGCCGAGTTCGCGAGCGATATCGGCCTGTGAGGCGCCATCGACCCAATACCGTGTTGCAACCTTGAGGAGCAACTCGAGTCGACGTCGCTGCCTAGCCATCGCTATTGATGCACACATGTGTATATTTCCACTTCTTTTCGGAATCAAAGCGCAGAAAATCGGGGATTTATGCTGACGTGGTTAGCACAACGATAGCACAGATGTGCATTGTAGGTGTTCATTTCCGGCTTGCTCAGGGTGACAGTAGATGTGTCGCAGCCAGATGCGACAACCGCAAAGGACGCGGACCGACAAGTGAAAGGAAAGTCAATGACAATCGTGCGAACTATCGACGGCGATGTTGCACCGGAGACCTTGGGAGTTGTGAACGCCCACGATCATCTTATTCGCGTTGGTGCTGGAGAGGTTTACATCGACCCGGACCATCTACTTGACGACGTTGAAAAGGCTGCCCAAGAGGCCAGCTACTTCGTCGATGCGTCGAAGAACTGGGCGGGCGGTGGAACAGTCATCGACATGTGCCCGGCCTCATCCGGCCGTGATGTGCTCAAGCTTCGCCAAGTGTCAGCAAAGGTGCCCGATCTGCAAATCGTTGCTTCCACCGGATTCCACCAGCAGAAGGTATACCTCGAATGGCGGCAGAGCTGGGTGAACCAGTACACGGTCAACCAAATCGCCGATCTCTTGATCGCGGACATTGTTGAAGGCATTGACCGCTATGACTACATGGGTCCAATCGTGGAGCGAACGGATGTGAAGGCAGGTGTGATCAAGTGGGCAACCGCCTACGGCAAGATCACAGACTGGGAGGTGAAGACCGGCAAGGCCGTCGCCATTGCATCGAAGGAGACCGGGGCGCCAATCAACACCCACGTCACGGCCGGCACCTGCGGACCGGAACAGGCTCGTTTCCTGGTCAATGAGGGCGTGGCACCGGAGAAGATCGCCATCGGTCATATTCAGCGCAACTGGGATCCGTGGGTACAGGAGCAAATCACCAAGCTCGGCTGCTACGTGGAACTGGACGGCACCAACCGCATCAAGTACGTGCCGGATAACGCCCGGGTCAACCTGCTCAAGGTTCTCGGCGAGAAGGGATACGGCAAACAGATCCTGCTTGGCACCGATTCCGGCAAGGCCTCCTACCAAAAGGTTTATGGCTCGGTTTCCGGCGTGGACTATGACCCAGCAGTGTTCGCGCCGCGCCTGGTGGAGGACGAGGGCTTTGACCGTGGCTACGTGCAGGACCTACTGGTGAACAATGCGGCCACCTTCTTCGCCTGGGATCCGGTGAGGGGCTGACGTGACACCGCGCTTGCAAGTTGCACTGGATACTTACGATCTTCCCAGCGCTCTCGGTCCGCTGCAGAAGGCGGCGGATGAGATTGACATCATCGAATGTGGCACCATTCTCGTGCTTTGCGAGGGATACCATGCCGTGCGCATTGTTCGTGCCTTGTTCCCGGACAAGAAGATTCTGGCCGATGTGAGGATCGCCGAAGCCGGCGAGAAGATCTCACGCTTAGCCTTTGAGGCCGGGGCAGACATGGTCTCTTGCGTAGCCGGCGCATCGCTGACCACCATCCAGCAAGTCTGCAAAGTTGCCGCGGAATTCCACGGCGAGGTGCAGGTGGAACTGGCAGACGAATGGTTCGATGCCGACCGTGCCCGCAAATGGCGTGAGGCTGGCGTGGAACACGTCATTGTCAAGCGTTCCCGTGACCGGGAGGCGGCCGGTGACCTTTCCTGGAAACCGGAGGACATGGATCGCGTCGATGAACTTGCCGATATGGGATTCACCGTCACTATAACTGGCGGAGTTTCGGCCAAAGATCTTCCTGCCTTCGCCGACCGAATGGTGGGCATCGTCATCGCCGGCAGGTCCATTGTGGCGGCAGACAACCCCCAAGCCGCAGCCCACGAGCTGCGCACAACCATCGAACAGGTGTGGTCATGAGCCTCGCCGCGCAGAGCACGAAGGCAGAGCAACACCCTGCCGATGATCCGTTGCGCGATGGTGTAAGTCTCGGTATCTACGAAAAGGCGCTGATCTCGAACCCGTCTCGCGCGGGAGCATCCGCCAGCGAGGCACTGGGTTCAGTTCCGATCACCGGCGACGAGTGGCGTGCGTATTTCGAGCAAGTACCGGCAGCCGGCTTCTCGTTCCTCGACTTGTCAATCGATGAGTCAGCGGAACGTGAGGCGCGCCTGGATTGGGACGCGACGACATGCCGTGAAGTACGCCACGCGGCCGAATCGGTAGGAACAATGATCGGTGGAATCTGCCTGTCCGTCCATCGCAAGATTGCGCCAGGTAGTAGCGATCCGACGCTGCGGCGGCGCGCCCGGGAAGTGATGGCGCGCGGGCTGAAAGTGTGTCACGAACTGGGTGTAGGCGTGATCCAAATTGCCGGATACTACTGCTACTACGAGGATCCCAATCCGGACGCCGAACACTGGTACAAGCAAATGCTTGCCGATGCAGTTCCGTTGGCTGCACGCCTCGGCGTTGTCATGGGAATTGAGAACGTCGACGGCGCCGATGTCACCTCGATTTGCAAGGCGATGGAGTTCGTCTCCGCTATCGATTCGCCGTACCTGCAGGTGTATCCGGATCTGGGCAATATTGCTGAACAGGGCCTCGATCCGGCGACGGAACTGGCAGCGGGGCGTGGGCACATGGTGGCACTGCATGCCAAAGACGTTCGGTGCGGCGAGCCGCGACGGGTCGATATGGGTACCGGCATCGTGGACTGGGATCGCAGTTTCCAGCTCCTGCGCGAGCAGGGGTGGGTCGGCCGCCTGATGATCGAGATGTGGAACGACGACGCCCCGGACTCCGTCGACAAGGCTCGCATTGCCCGCGACTTCATCGCCGCGCGTGTGACCGCTAATGGAATGGCGGTGGTGCCGTGAAAACAGCTGCCACAGTGTAAGCAACGATCTCGCCACACCGTATGTGCGGCGGAGCCGAACTGCGGCGCATGCGCCGCGCAATACTAACCAAGAAATGAGGAAGATAATGCTTGAGGAACTCAAGGAAGAGGTCTGCGAAGGCAATCTTGAACTGCCCCGGCATGGCCTCGTTACGTGGACGAGCGGTAACCTCTCGGCCCGCGACGAAGAAACCGGACTAGTGGTCATCAAACCATCCGGAGTGCGGTACGAGAAGATGACACCCGCGGATATGGTGGTTGTAAATCTGGATGGGAAAGTCGTCGAGGGCGAGCGGGGCCCGTCGTCGGACACGGCTTCACATCTGTACGTCTACCGGCACCGTGAGGATGTACGGTCTGTCATTCACACTCACTCAAACTACGCGACGGCGTGGGCGGCAACCGGACAACCTATCCCGTGCGTGCTAACCGCGATGGCCGATGAATTCGGCGGGCCGGTGCCCTGCGGAGGGTACGCCTCGATTGGAACTGAACAGATAGGGGAGCAGATCATCGAGCACATTGGACACTCGCCCGCCATTCTGCTGGCGAAACACGGCGTGTTCACAATTGGGCCTTCAATAGAAAAGGCCATCCAGGCAGCCGTCATGGTGGAGGATGTCGCACATACCGTGTCCATCGCGATGCAGATCGGGACGATAGAACCTCTGCCGCAGGCCGACATTGACGAAAACTACGAACGATACAGCCACCGCTATGGAACGGCGGCCGCCTCACAAGGAGTAAGCCATGCCTAAATTCGATCTCACAACCATTGGTGAGGGGCAGATCCGCCTCACCTGTTTCAAAGGTGATCGTCTCGTCTCAGCCAACCAGTTGCGCATGAGCGCCGCGTGCTCCGAGGCGAATGTCGCCGGTCTGCTGTCACAGCTGGGGCGTAAGACCTCCTGGGCGTCGAAGCTACCCAGTGGCAGCCTCGCCACCCGCATCTTGCATGAGTACCGGAGTGTGGGTGTTGATGTCAGCAACGTGGTACTCGCGGAAGGGGCCGCACCGCCCTCTACTTCATGGAACCGGGGGAGTATCCCATGCCCTCCCGCGTTACCTACGACCGTGAGCACACGCCCTTCCGCGATATTACGATTGACGACTTCGCCTGGGAGTCGATGCTGGACACCGAGCTCGTGTTCGTCACGGGTATCACGGCCGCACTGACACAGAGTACGGCAGATGTCATCACGTATTTCGTCGATCTGGCGTACGAGCGCGGCATCAAGATCGCGCTCGACGTCAACTACCGTTCGCTGCTGTGGACGGCGCAGCGGGCGCGTGAAGTTCTGGGACCGATTGCGCAGAAGTCGTCCATTCTCTTCTGCTCGCGCAAAGACGGTCAAATCGTCTTCCATGCCCAGGGTGAAGGAGTCGAGGTGTGCCGCGCTCTGCGCGACAAGTTCGGTGTGAAGACGGTTGTCTCTACCGATCAGATCGACGGCGTATACCTCTCCGACGAGGAACTGGGAGATCAGGTCTTCGAAGTCACCCAAGTTCCCGTCCTTGACCGGCCCGGGGCAGGCGACTCCTTCGTTGCCGGAGTGATCCACGGTTTTCTGCACGACGACGTCGTCCAGGGAATCCGTTACGGTCAGCGCACATCTGCTCATGCACTCACGCATTACGGAGACCTGACACGAGTCTCTGCGGCGGAACTGAGCATCCCAACCACGACGGATATCGTCCGTTAACTAGACCCGAATGCGTCGGCCGCGCGCATCGGCTGTCGTGTTGTGCCATGCGACGGCCGACGGTTCGGGATTCACACCCCGGCGAAGAGTATGGCGAAGCGCGCCTTCGGATGGGGGGTCGTCCGCAGTGCCTGGCCTTCCACCACGCACTCGCTGACAGTCCTTCGACTTGAGATTGGCTACAACTTATGGCTACTACTATGCAGGCTCCCGCGGGAGCAACAGCTGCAGAACAAATTGACAATCATCGACTAACGGGACATCAGAAGTCCCTTATTGGTATGGCGATCGTCGGGAATGTGTCGGAGTTTTTCGATATGTTCCTCATTGGCTTCATCGTCAACCTTCTTATCGAGACACCGGGATGGAACCTGACAGGATTCCATTCGGGCGTGATTTTGGCAGGTGCGGGTTTGGGCACAGTGCTGGGTTCGATTACCTGGGGGCGCCTGGCCGACATCTTCGGCCGTAAGCACGCCTTCATCTCCTGCATCATTGTGTTGGTCGTCTTTACGGCCGCATCGGCCTTCACCCCCGTCAACGGTTGGATTCTTCTGACAATTCTGCGCACGGGTGTTGGATTCGGCGTTGGTGGTCTGAACATCACTTCCGTGCCCTTCGTCCAGGAATTCGTTCCTGCCAAGCAACGTGGGCTGCTGGCCGGACTGACAAGCGTTTTCATTCCGGCGGGTATCTTCCTCGGCGGCCTTGTCACCAAGTATTTTGGCGATACGCTGGGCTGGCGTGGCTTAATTGCGGTCGGCTGCATACCGATCATCCTGCTCGCTTGGGCGCGTTTCATACCCGAGTCGCCTCGTTTCCTGCAGTCGCGCGGACGTGAGAAGGAGGCCAAGGAGGCCTACGCTTGGGCGATGGAGATTCCGGTGGAGCAGGTGGCGGACCTGCCGGAGATCAAGGAGTCCTCGTCGGCGTCTTACTCGGTTATCTTCCAGAGGTATCCAAAGCAGTTGCTCGTTGTGGCAACCGGTTCCTTCTGCTTCATCCTCGGCTCCTTCACCGTTCAGTCCTGGGGTCAGACTCTGCTCGGTCAGTCCTTCAAGTTCGATACCGGCATGGTCGCTACGCTGTTCATGTTCGTTTCCCTCGGCGATCTGCTCGGACGCCTTGGGTCGGCGTGGATCTCCGACAAAATCGGAAGGCGCTGGACCATGTTCGGCTGCGGCATGATTGGCGCTATCGGTGCCCTGATAGCAGCCTTTTCGACGCGGATGGTGGATGGTGACAACGTTGGCAACGCCGGCTATGTCTTCTTCGCGGGAATCTTCATCATCATGATGTTCGGCGACGGCGCTTTTGGCATACTCAATGCCTTCGGTGGCGAGCAGTTTCCGACGGAGGCACGTTCGACCGGCCTCGGATTGGGCTACGGCATCGGAGCCATTGCCAAGGTGGTGGGTCCCTACTTCGTGGGTGCGTTGATTGGTTCGGCAGAACTTTCGGCCGAAGTCGTGTTCGTACCGTTCACCATCTTCGCGGCGCTACTCTTCCTCGGCGGCATTATCTATCTGTTTGCAAAGGAGACGAAGGGCGTCTCCCTGGAGGACGTGTAGCTCCGCGGAGCACCGTGTCGCAATTGAGACATTAGGGTGGCTGCGCGTATGAAGTGACAAATGAGACTGGGACCCCGCATTGCGGGGTCCCAGCTCCGTTATCCCGGCGCATGTCAGGCGCGCATAGTGCGGTGCCGGGACACGTCTACAGCGCGGCAAGTGCCTCGGCGAGTTCTACGCTCGTCTCAACTTGCTGCGGAAAGGGTACGAAACCGGTGAGGGCTTCGTCGTCGTCGATACGCATAAGAGTGAGGCCGGTGCGGTCGATATCCAGGCAGAGAACTGCTGGAGCGGACATTTCAACATTGATATGCACGGGTTGGCGAGACATCAGGGCGCCGGAGATCTCCCGTCGACGCATGGCTTGGAACAGTAATGTGGGAATTGTGCAGTTGAGAGCACTGATCCGTTCGAGAGCGGTCAGTTCGCCATACGGTGAGTTGAATAGCGCACCGGGGCAGGGCGGTTTTTGGCATCTCTGGCGATGAATGTCTGCAATGGCGGCGAGGCTGACCGGTGTGACACCTCCTGCGTCGTGAAGCAAGACCCGCGTACCCTCTAAGCGTGCGGTCCGGGCCTGGGGAGCGGTTGCGATCTCGGCAACGCGCGACGGGAGGAAGCTGCTGTAGAGCAGGTCGAGGATTTCGTCGCGTTCAAGCCACTGTGCGGTTGCCAACGCGTGAACTGCGCAAGCTGTGATTTGCACGCTGGGGTCTGGGGCCTGCTTTTCAATGGATAGGCGCACGTCCATCGGTTCGTCGCTACACAGATCGGTGAGGGATGCATCGTCCGCTGCTGTCGCCGCGATATAGACGCTGCCATCGGCACCCAAGCCATGCGCGAGGGAGGAGATGGTAACAATTGGGTCCACGTGGTAGGCGACGAGGGTGGCCTTCCCCGCTCCGGCTAGAAGACGCTGGGCAATTGACAGGCTGCGGGCTTCCCACACGTGGGTGCATACCGCGCTGCGGTCGGGCGAGAGCGTCAGATCAGGATTCACCGCTCAGCCCTCGCTCGCATTCGAGTAGTCTCCATAGGGTAAGGCTAGCCTGACTGGGTAGGGTGCCGTCAAGGCATCGCACGAATTTGGTCATGAAGAGTAGCTTTCCTGTACTCTATGGAAGAATTAACACGGAAAACACCGCGTTTAGCCGGTAGGGCAGGCGTATTGGTTGTGTGGTGAATCGCAGCGGATTGTCTCCGCGTCGGTTTGTCGCGAGTTCAAAGGAGGGGATATGGCAAAACGTACACCGGTCGCCGAGGCCAGTCTTCACGGCAATATAGCCGCGGAGGTTCCGGTTGTCAGGGAGTCGACGACGTCGCGGGTGGTTCTGGACAACCGCCTGCTGCGAGTGGTCGAGTTTACCTTCGATGCGGGCGAATTACTCACGGAACACTCTTCGCCTCGCGCGGTGGTCGTCCAGCTGCTGGAAGGCGAGATGAGTTTCTCGTTGGAAGGGGAGCAGCGAACGCTTCATCCCGCCGACGTTGTTTACCTCGCGCCCGGAGCCAAGCATGCGCTGGTTGCCAAGACTGCGTGCCGGATGAGTCTGGTCATGGTGGATGTCACCGAGGTGCCGGAAGAGGTTCTTCATGGCTGAGGCCGAAGCTGATCACAAACTGCAAGGGCATTGGCTGCTGGCGTCTCTCGGGAAGAGGGTGCTGCGCCCGGGTGGGCTGGGGTTGACCCGCAGACTGTTGAGTGCGGCGGCTCTGGGTGGCAATGACAGAATCGTGGAGTTCGGTCCGGGTGTCGGCAAGACGGCAGCCTTGTTGCTTGAGGCGCATCCTGCCTCATATGTGGGTGTCGATCCGAATCCGGAGGGTCGTCGGCAACTGGAAGCCGTGCTCGCCTGGCACTCCAACGTGCAGATCGTGGTTGCGGACGCCGCCGAGACGGGACTGCCGGACGGAAGTGCGGATCTCGTTCTGGGAGAAGCGATGCTCACCATGTGCGGGCCGGAGGACAAGGCTGCGATTGTCGGTGAGGCCGCGCGCATACTGGCTCCCGGAGGTCGCTACGCCATCCACGAGCTAGCACTGACCGATACTGCGCCCGACCCGGAGCCGTCGACGGATCGGGGTGAAACAGGGCGTGCCATCTCGCGTGAGATCAAGGTGGGGGCGCGTCCCCTGAAGATTCAGGCGTGGAAGAAGCTTCTGGAGAACGCGGGGCTGACCGTTGAATGGTCGGGGACCGCACCCATGCACCTGCTCGAACCATCGCGGCTGGTTGCCGACGAAGGAATTTGCGGTGCTGCGCGCTTTGCCTGGCGCCTCATGCATCGGCCTGAAGCGCGAAAGCGAGTGTTTGCCATGCGGCGCAGCTTCCGCGCCCACGGGGATGACCTGATAGCGGTGGCAATCGTGGCGCGAAAGGTGCAAGTGAAGGCAGAGGCGGGGGATACCGCTGGGGACGCGGCCGCGGCGCGTCGAGAGTAGGCATCGCCAGTAGCGGCAGCGCTTGTTGGCGTCGCGTGGGTTCGGGACGGTTGCAAGGTCGAAGTTCTTCAGTGGCGACCGGGCTTCCCACGCGACGCCAATGTACGGCTGCGAGAGCTCGGCCGCCCCGATCAGAGCGCGGTGTGGGTAATGCGGACGATCCGGTGCTTGGGGCCGCTCAATGGCAGGTTCTGAGCGTGGAGTTCCTCGGGCATGATGATTCTCCATTGCTGTGACGTTACGAGGGTGGACGATAACTTCCTAATTTATACGATTAGAGCCGTGAAAAAATAATAGCGTGGGCTATCACTCCTGCGCCCACGGAAGTATCCTTCTCGTGACCGCCGCCGTCATTGGACTGGGCGGTTTGGCTGCGAGACTCACGCGCCTGGGAGTGTGGAGTTCCGTTACCGGTGCTCGCCTGGCCGACCATCACGGCACCCTTGTTCTCGGGTTCGTCGGTATCCTAGCCGCTCTGGAAGCGGCGAAGGCGCGCTGGGGGTACGCGGCGCCGGAGGATATCGCACTGTGGTGGGTGGCCTTCGTGGTGCTGCTACTGGTCGGCGCTATAGAGCATGCGTTGCACGACGACGAGCGCGCGTTTTGAGGTACCCTGGCCGTGCTCGTAGCAACGGCATGGTCCGCCATCGCCGCAAGTGGGACGCGGGCCCTGGGAGCCTGTCTGCTTGCCCTGGTCGGCTTGGCTCTTGTCGGCAACCGCCGCGCGCTCGGTGCCGAGTCCCCTCCTTCACCCGGAGAGACAATCTCAGCCGCACAGAGAGGCCACACACCGCCACGCTCACAACACCTCGCAGCGTAACGCTCGGTATCCTCAGCGGCTATCTGCGGGTGACGGTTGCGGCGGGGGTGCTGCTGTTAGCCGATGACTGGCGCACCGGATATGACATAGTCATTCAGGTGATCATGCTCGGTTTCCTCGGCTCTATGATTCTGGCCAGGGTTCCCGACGCCGCGTTGACCAGAAGAATCCTGGTGCCGCTGCTGCTACTCGACGGCGGGGTGAGTATCCGAATCATTGGGACCCTCACGGGATCGGTGGGTGCCATGCGCGAAGGAGTCATAGCCGCCGTTTTCGGATTCCTCGCCATTCTCGTTATCGCCGTACGTCAGGAGAACGCATGAAGCTGCCTCGCGCACGCTGGCATCGAGTCACCTGGGTGGTCACCAGCATCGGGATCGTTATGTTGGTCGCAGCACTTGCGGCACAAAGCGTGCTGCCCACTCCGCGTTGGTACCTCATCCATGTGGCAGGCCTTGGTGTTATCAGTAGTTCTATTCTCATATGGACGTGGCATTTCGCCGACGCCCTCACCCGGCGCAAACAGTCGCAGGCACGTCGGCTCATCCGGCTGGGGATGCTGGGGTCGGGATGGTGCTCCTAGCGGTTGCGCTCGGCATCAGCGGCCCCCAGGGCGCGTTTTGCGCGTTGGTGGGTGCGGCCCTGATTCTCAGCGGTTTCACATGGCACGTGCTCGCGCTGCGGCGTGCACTGCGTTCCAAGTTCGCCAGTGCTGGGGTGGTGACACTGCGCTGCCACTTCGCGGGAGCTACCCTGTTCGTTTTCGGTGCTTTGCTGGGACTCATCATGACAATTGATGTCATCGAGCGGCAGTGGGCAGTGGCGTGGTGGCCGGTGCTCTATTCGCATCATGATGGCATGGCCATCGCGCATGCCGCTGCCATGGCCATCGGATTTGTCGGGATGACGGTGCTGGGTACGCTTGTGACCTTCGGGCCCACCGTGGCCCGCACCAGAATGGCACCGGGCGGCATACACCAGGCGGTGCGCCTCATGCCATGGTTGGTGGGCGCCATCGTCGTCGCAGCACTCGCCGCCGTGCTCGGGTTTCCCCGCGTTACCGGGCTCGGAGTGCTCCTGTGGGTTGTGATGGGAGCCGGGGAGTTCTCCTTCTGGTCCTATCGGCCTGGAGGGGTTCCATGCTTGCCGTGGGCGACGGCTGGTTCATGGGTGCGGGGATCTGCTGGATGGAGCTCGCGGCGCTGCTGTGGGGCTGGCAACTCCTTAATGCAGATAGCGCAGCAGCTGCGCGAAACGTGGCGGGTGGCGCATACGCGCTTCTCCTGGCGGCGGGCGCCTTGCAACTGATCCTCGGCTCGCTGACGTACCTATTGCCCGTGGTTCTCGGCGGTGGCCCGGCACGTGTGCGGGCAACGATTGAACGCATTGAACCGAGCGCGGGAGGAGGAGCGTGAGGTTGCTCCCGGACGCACACAGACAACTTGGACCTTTAACGGCACTACTCCCGGCCCGATACTGCGCGGCAGGGTCGGCGACACTTTCGTCATTGCCTTGACCAACAGCGGTTCGATGGGCCATTCGATCAATTTTCATGCGGGCGACGTTTCCCCCGATGACAATATGCGTACTATCGACCCGGGAGAGTCCCTTAGCTACACCTTCACGGCGAAGCGAGTCGAGATTTGGTTGTATCACTGCTCAACTGCGCCCATAAGCGTACATATCGCCAATGGAATGTTCGGTGCCGTCATTATTGACACGGAGGAGGGGTTGGATGAGGTCGATGAAGAATACGTTCTGATTCAATCGGAGCAGTATTGGTCCGATGGCCTGAACGTCGGCACCGATGCCACGAAGGTGGTAGCGGTCCAGCCCGATGTTGTGAACTTCAACGGCTACCCGTTCCAGTATGACCACGCGCCGCTGCGGGCTGCGACCGGTGATCGAGTGCGAATATGGGTGTTGGATGCCGGGCCGAATCTCGATTTTGCTTTCCATATTGTCGGAACACAGTTCGACACTGTGTGGTCGGAAGGATCGTATTCCCTGCGCCGCAGATGTTCGAATGACGCCGCGCTCACCGGTGTTGATTGCGATCCGCAGGTGGGAGGAGACTCGGCGGCTCAGGTGTTGCCGCTACAAGCAGCGCAGGGAGGATTCATTGAGTTCGTTCCCGTGGAGGCCGGACACTACTCGATTGTCAACCACGCGATGAGTTATGCGGAACGCGGCGCACACGGAACTCTTGAAGTCACCGATTGAGCGGGTGGCGTAGGTGATGGACTGACCGACACATGTCCTCGTTGTAGTACTGGCAACTCCGCAGGCGGGTGCCGTAAGTGATGGATTGACCGCGAACACATGGTGGGGCAGTCAGGCGTGCCGCCTGGGCCTCGTGCGGCAATGGTCGTTGTGTACGGAACCGTCGGCGCGGTGCGCGTCCCCCGCTTTGCACCGCTGCCGGGAGCGGCGGCTGTGAACGTAAAGGTGGGTGAGAGCCTATGCGCTCCCACCCACCCGGATGTTGTAACAAGCCGTCTTAGAGACTCCTAGAGCTAGAAGGCGGGGATAACCTCGCCATTGGGCCAAGTCTCCTCGATGTACTGTGCGACCTCATCGGAATGCAGAAGCTCGTCCAGCTTCTGAACCGCTGCCTTGGTCTGGTCATCGGTATTGGCATTCCACGCCAAGATATTCGCGTACGGGTTGTCAGCACCGGCCTCCAGGTACAAAGCGTCTGTGGAGGGCTCGAGACCATTTTGCAGGGCGTAGTTGCCGTTGACGATTCCGATATCGTAATCGGGTAGAAGCTTCGGCACCGACGGCGCATCGGCTTCCTTGAACTGCAGATTCTTCGGGTTGGAGGCCAGATCGTAGATCGTTGGCGACTCAACATCCTCCAGTTCAATCAGATCGTTGTCCACCAGCAGCTGGAGGGCACGGGCTTGGTTGGACGGATCGTTGGTGATAACCACAGTGGCACCATCCTTGAGGTCCTTCAGGTCGGTTATCTTCTCGGAGTAGATTCCATACGGTTCGATATGGATGCCATCACCGTGCTCGAAGTCGTAGCCCTCGTCCGCCTCTTGGGCCTCCAGATAGGGCAGATGCTGGAAGTAATTGGCATCGATATCGCCATTGTTCAAGGCTACGTTCGGCTGCACGTAATCCTGGTACTCCACCACTTCGATGTTAATCCCGGCATCGGCAGCGAGATTCTCCTGCACATAGTCAAGGATCAACTTATGCGGGGTAGGGGAGGCTCCAACGGTGATGGTGACGGGGCCATCTGCGGTGGAGTCGGCAGCGGTGGTATTGCCAGAAGTGCTGGTAGATGTATCGCTGGACTCATTCGTTCGCTCGTTGGAATCGTTCGAGGAGCCGCAACCGGTGAGAGCCAGTGCTCCTACACCGAGAATAGCGGCAAAGGATCGAATGCGTTTCATGGGTCTTCTCTTTCCAAAGATGTTGTGATTGCGTGTTATTTCAGATATGTGCAGTGATGCTGTGGCTTCGTGGGTTCCCGGCTGGCAGTGCCTCAGCGGTGATCTACCAGCCGGCTGAGCATGTCACCACACATCTGGACAATGGCAACAATGGCCACGATGACGATGACCACAATGGTGACAACATCGACATTGGAGTTGTAGTAGCCCTGGTTGACCGCGAGAGAGCCAAGGCCCCCGCCTCCGATCGATCCGGCCATGGCGGAGTATCCGATCAGGGTGATGATGAGGATCGTGACGGACTGGATTAGCGCCGGCATGGCTTCACGCACCAGTACCCCGCCCAAGATACGCATGCGCGAGGCACCCATCATGAGTGCGGCCTCAACCTTGCCGGACTCCACGCCGGAGAGATTCGATTCAACGAGGCGGGCAAAATACGGAATTGCCGAAACCGCCAGTGGCACTGCGGCGCCGCGCCAACCGGAAGACGTTTGCACGATGAAGCGTGTGACGGGAATCATCCAGAACATGAGGATGATGAAGGGAATCGCGCGTCCCAGGTTCACGGCGAGCCCGAGGACTTGGTTGACGGGCCGGTTGGGAAGCAGTCCATGAGGTCGTGTGGCCGTGAGGATAACTCCGAGTAAGAGGCCGATGACGATGGATACAAGAGCTGAAGTGGAGACCATCAGGAGGGTCTCCTTCACGGCGCTTCCGAGCTGTTGTTGGATTGCCGGACTGTTGAACCAGGTGCGGTCATTATCCGCAGCGATGACGGCGAGATGGGCAAGGTAACTCATAACACCGCCACCTCCTGCTGCAGAACTGCGCTGACACCTGGTAGCTCTTGGAGCGAGGCGATTGCCCGTCGAGCCTCCGCCGTCGGCACGGTCAAAGACAGCCGGGCGACCTGTGTTGCACCGATAGTTTCGAACACTCCGGCGCCGATGTCTGCCCCGAGTGTGGCGGCATGAGTCATCACACGCGATCCGGTCGGTTCGCCGGGGTGAGAAGTGAAGGAGACGTCAATTACCGCCTGACCGTCGACTGGGTCGACCGCTGGAGGTGGAATGATCCGCAGCCCCAGTGGCGAGTTAACGTCAGCGACAATGTCGGCGACGGATCCCGATTCCACCACACGGCCGTGATCCAGTAGCGTCACCGAATCGCATATGCGCCGCACAACGGACATTTCATGCGTAATGATGAGGACCGTCACGCCATACTGATCACGAACCGACTTGAGCAGGTCGAGGATTTGGTTCGTTGTCTCCGTATCCAGCGCCGAGGTCGGCTCATCGCACAGGAGTACCGAAGGGGAGTCCGCCATGGCGCGTGCGATGCCGACACGCTGGCGCTGGCCTCCGGAAAGCTGGGATGGGAAGGAACTGGCACGGTCTGTAAGCCCCACCAGCGCGAGCATCTCTTCCACGCGCTCGCGGATAGCGGCGCGTGACTGCCACTGGGAAGACGCGGAGGTTATTTTCAGCGGGTAGGCAATATTCCCGGCGGCGGTGCGTGAATCAAGCAGGTTACCGCCTTGGAACACCATACCGATGGAACGCCGCACATCGCGTAGAGCGGTGGGTGCCAGAGTGGTCAGGTCGATGTCATTGAACAGGATGCGGCCGGATGTGGGCCGTTCCAGTGCCGTGAGGCAGCGAATCAGGGTGGACTTGCCGGCTCCGGATTCTCCGACGATGGCGTGGATATCGCCGTCCGGCACGGTCAGAGAAATGCCATCAAGCGCCATGACGTCGTCCTGTCCGCGGCGCGGATAGACTTTCACGACGTCTTGAAACTCGATCATATTCCCTCCATCGATCGTGGCGGAAGCACCCGTCGAGCGGGTTGCTGCAGTGTCGTTGAGCCACGTCTCTCAGCTGCTCTTGATGAACGGCTACTAGAAAACCACGATGACGGGGTGTTGCGCAACACGGGCCACGTTGTGAGCAGAAATTGCGCGATGAGCGAAGGTGTGACCCGTATTTCGGGCACCCGTCTGCGCAGTGCCGCGGCGCGGGGGAGGCGGGAAAGCAGGGTCGGTCGAGGCACCCACTTGGTCGACGACGGTCGGAGCCGCAGGTTCTCCGGACCGTAGCCGAGCAGGGCGGCGTTTGTGAGGAAGAAGGTGTCGGAGGCCCCTGTCATGATGGAGGCATGAACATTGACTGTGTCTGGCTGGAGCGCGACAACGCCATACTTGGCAGGCCGCAGGCGATATATGCCTGTGAGCTGCGATTCATGCCTTTCCGTTGCTGGGTCTTCGTGTGAGCACTACGCGGCTCCGGCGTCATGCGGTACAGGTCTTGCGGCAGGGGCACCTGCAGGATCAGTGCGCGGCGTCGCGGTCAACCGCAACCAGGACAACCTGTGCGGCGTTCAAAGCTACGTCGAACTCCCGGTCGGAAACCGTCACCCGAACAATTCCGACCCCGCGCCGTACCCCGGTCACGCGCAGTCGCGTGCCGGGGACGACTCCAAGTTCATCGAGGTAGACGAGCACGTCGGAATCGGTGTCTGAGACTCGCTCGACTCTGCCGCCCTCCCCGACGGCCAGATCGCACAAAGGTATCTGTTCGTCGGGCGCGGCGACGGCGTCAGGAATCTCACCACTGGGCAGGGGAATGATATCGCCGTGTGGATCACGTTGCGGATGCCCGAGCGCCGCATCCAGACGCTCGATGAAAAGGTCGGAGACGGCGTGCTCCAACTGTTCTGCTTCGGCGTTGACCTCGTCCCAGGAGTAGCCGAACAGTTGCACGAGGCCTGTCTCCAGCACCCGGTGGATTCGCACCATGCGGGCAGCCTGCTTTCGCCCTTCATCCGTTAACGAGATGGCTCCATACGGTGCATGCCGCACGAGGCCCCGGGAAACAAGTCGGCTCACGCCTTCCGAGACCGTTGACGGAGATAGACCGAGTGCGCGGGCCAACTCTCCCGAGGTGGCGGGGTGATCCTGCCACTCCTCGAGCTTCCAAATGGCCCGGAGATAATCCTCGTTAGACGCCGTAAGACCCATGAAATCAGCTCAGAGCTGCGGCGACAGCGAGAGACAACGCGGTCTGGAACTTCGTTTCGCGATCTTCTGCGCTCATATCCTTGGAGGGATCAAGCAGATGATCGGAGACCGTCAGGACCGCCAGTGCCTCCTTGTGAAGCTGGGCAGCCAGCCCGTAAAGCGCCGCCGCCTCCATCTCGACGCCGAGTGTGCCCAGTTCCGCCAGGCGCTGCACTTGCTCGGGAGGATTGTCGTAGAAGCGGTCGCGGGAGACAACGGGGGCGACCTTGACGCTGGCGTCGTCGCCAGCGGCGTCGACGGCTGCCTTCAGCAGGTTCCACGATGCAGTGGCGGAAAAGTGGATTCCCGGGCAGAGGGCGTCATTGAGCGAGGAATCCGTATGCGCGCCGATTGCGACGACGACGTCGCCGGGCTCAACATCCGGAGAAAGTCCGCCGCAGGTGCCGACGCGGATAATGCGCTCAACACCGAAGAAACGGTAGAGCTCCGTGGCGTAAATGGATAAAGATGGCTGTCCCATCCCGGAGGCCATAATCGATAGCGGCTTGCCTTGGTAGGTACCGGTGTAGCCTCCTATGCCGCGCACATCCGTCACTTTACGGGCGTCGGGCATAAGCTGCGCGGCCATGCGCTCGGCGCGGCGGGGATCGCCTGGCATGAGGACAGCGGGGGCGAAATCCCCGGGTTCGGCGGAAATATGCGGCGTGGACATGTTTCTCCTCTCGGCTGGTGGCCGTGATCAAGCGACGCGAGCCCGGTGCTCGCGCCGTTCAGCAACACACTGATATGACGACCAGTGTAATGGAGGCCACGCACAGAAGGGGAACGCGCGGATGAGTTCGTGTGGCCGATGCTGCTAGGGTAAGGACGGTCGCTTTGCTGCGGCAGCGTCTAGCGCGGGTCATTGAAAGCCGTGAAGACTCTCACAACAGCATCCAAATTGTTGTCAAATCGGCTCAAAGTACGGGATGCTCGGCAGGAGGATTCGCAATTCGCGCGGGAATGCCGTGAGAATAAGGCGGACACAGGAATACGCGCTCGCGTATCCGGAAAGGAAAAGTAATGTCTCAGCCGTCCACCCCGGAAAATCAGCAGAATAACCCCCAGGCATACACCGACCAGCAGTATGCACAGGGGTACCAGAACCAGGCGTGGGCCCCGTCCGCTTACTCCGCTCCGGCGGCCGGCCAGCCGGGCGCCGATCCGAACATTTACGGTCAGCCGCAGCCCGGCTACGACCAGGGGTATGCCTACGGCCAGCCTGCTTATGGCGTTGCCGCTCCGCAGCCGACTCGTAGCACTGGTGGCTTCGCTGGCCTGTTCTCCACGAACTTCAAGGTGCGAGTCTCCAGCTCGATTGCCGGGATTGTGCAGCTATTCGCCTTGATTGCTGGCGGCATCGTCGTCGTAAAAGAACTGTTCACCTTCATTCGGGTTGCAACCAACGACGGCGCAGTGTATGGAGGGGCGAGCGCTCTCGCCATTTTGGAGGAGCTGTTCCAGTTCGCCTACGTCTTGGGAGTGGTTGTGGTCGCGCTCGGACTCGTCCGCGCCATTCTGGAAATCGCCGTGAAGGCGGACCAGGACGCCACCAAGGTTGAAGCTGAAGCCGCGCAGGCATCACAACCGCAGGCATGAGCCAACTGTACTCGCTGGTCGCTTTCGACCTAGACGATACACTTGCTCCCTCAAAGTCGCCGCTACCCGATCGGATGGCGGCGGCTTTGCGTGGACTGCTTGATGTGACGCAGGTCTGCGTCATCTCCGGTGGTCAGTTCGGACAATTCGAATCGCAGGTGCTCGCACATCTGGACGCCGGCGAACAGCAGCTCGGCGCACTGCATCTCATGCCCACGTGCGGCACCCGCTACCTTGTGCACCGCGATGGACGGTGGCAGACGGTGTATGCCCGTGATCTGAGCAACGAGGAACGCGCAGAGGCTCGGGCCGCCGTTGAGGAAGAGGCCCGGCGGCTTGGACTATGGGAAGAACACACCTGGGGTCCTATTTTGGAAGACCGTGGTTCGCAGATCACCTTCTCCGCTCTCGGCCAGCAGGCGCCTCTGGAAGCGAAGAAGGCATGGGATCCCGATGGCGGCAAAAAGGAGCGGCTGCGCGCCGCCGTCGCCGAACGTCTGCCCGGTCTGGAGGTACGTTCCGGTGGGTCTACCTCAGTGGACATCACCAGGCGGGGCGTCGATAAGGCATACGGGATCGCCGAACTTTCACGGCATACCGGTATTCCCATCGAAGATATGCTGTTCGTTGGAGACAGGCTCGACGAAGGCGGCAATGACTTCCCCGTGATCCGCCTGGGGATTCCCACCCACGCGGTCACGGACTGGGAAGATACCGCGGCATTTGTGGAAGGCTATGTAGCTGCAGCGCACACTACCGTGTGATAACTGCGGAACTTGGAGGCTGTTGTGTCTAGTGGCGACGAACGCACGGGCGACGGCGTGCTTGCGCAGATGAGCGACGCTGAAGTGGAGGGTTACCTGACCGGGCTGCAGCGGCGGAAGCAGGCGTTGCCCACCGCGGAGCAGGAGGATGGCGGGGCAACGCGCGGATTCGCGCTTCTCATGCTTACCGCTGGAATATTCGGCATGTACGCCTCGGTTTTGCTTAGCCGCACCGAGAAGCAGCATCTGCTGGACCCGGCGTCGCAACTGGCCTGCGATATCAACCCGTTGATCGGCTGCGGTAGCTTCCTGGACTCGCCGCAAAACCAACTCTTCTTCGGGATTTCCAACGCGGTATACGGGCTAGCCTTCTTCGCCGGTATTGTCGCTCTGGCACTCGTTCTGCTGTCGGGCGGGCGCCTCGGCAGGTGGCTTTGGCAGGCTCTTTGCCTAGCGATGGTTCTCGCTGCCGCGTGGCTCGTATGGTTTCAGTACCAGTCCTTCGTGGTAGAGAGAGCGCTCTGCCCATATTGCCTGCTTACCTGGTTCGCTACCATTCCGTTGATCGTGCACACATGGGCCAGGTCCGTGCAGGCGGGTCATGTACCCGCTCCCGATGCACTCCGCCGTTTCTTGGTCCACGGCCGGTGGTACATCACCATCGGCGTTTACCTAGTGATCGTCTTGATCGCGGTTGTACGCTTCTGGGACCAGTGGGCGATGGTGTTCTAAACGTCGTTCGGCGGAGGCGTGACCCTGCCCCGATGGGCTCAGTGGTCTTCCAAGTTCTGTGCAAACCGGATTATCTGTATTATTCCCATGTCCCGGCGGTCGCGTCCAAAAGGTCCATCGCACGCGCGACTTGGTGCGTACAGTCTTGACCGGTCACCGCCTCGGTACCACCAGTGGTCCGCCGGTGACCGGGTCTTCGATGACAACGCAACTGAGGCCGAAGACGGCCTCAATGCGCTCCGGCGTCATAACCGCGCGCGGGTTTCCCTCGGCAACCACGGCTCCTTCCTTCATAACGATCAGATGCGACGCATACCGAGCGGCCTGATTCAGATCATGCAGTACGGCAACGAGGGTCGTTCCGTCTCTATTCAGGCGGGTGAACAACTCCAACAATTCCACTTGGTGGCCGATGTCCAGATACGTCGTCGGTTCATCAAGAAGGAGCAGGGGAGTCTCTTGCGCCAAGGCCATGGCAGCCCACACGCGCTGGCGTTGGCCACCGGAGAGTTCGCCCACGGCGCGCTCGGCGAGTTCCTCCACGTTCGTTGCCCGCATAGCGCGCTGCACCGCCGCAGCGTCGTCGCGCGTACTCTGGCGAAACACGCCCTGGTGTGGGTAGCGACCGCGCGCCACAAGATCGGCTACGGTGATCCCTTCGGGTGCGATGGCGCTTTGCGGTAGAAGTCCGATGCGCCGCGCCAGCGCCTTGGGTTTGAGCCCGGCGATTGATCTGCCATCGAGGTATACCGCGCCCTGGTCGGGCCGCAGCAGTCGAACAAGACCGCGCAGCAGTGTTGACTTGCCACAACCATTGGGCCCGATGATAACGGTGAAGGAGCCATCGGGAATCTCCACGTTGAGGTCGCGGGCGACGATGCGGCCGTCGTACCCCAGGCTCAGCTGCTCCGTGCGCAGGCGCCCGGTAGGAGCGGTTTCCGATGTGCGCGGTGCCGCGTGAGGGGAAAGTGGTGCAGTGGGAGGCGCCGCAGCGGCAGGCGAGGGAACGGAGGAATTCGAACGCGACGCTGCCGCATTAGCGGAGCGTGGTGTGGGTGGCCGTCCATTGAGATGATCACCATGGTCCGGAGAGATCGTCATGCGCGCGACTCCATTATCAAAAGAACGAAAAGGTACATTCCGCCGAAGATCACGGTGATCATGCCGGCAGGAAGTGGATTACCACCGATGTGCTGAGCGATGACATCGGCCCCCAGCAACAATAGTGAGCCGAGTAGGGCCGAGTGAAGCAGGGGAATGCCCGGAAGCCCGGCTAATCGTTTGGCGATCTGCGGCGCGGCAAGGGCCACGAAGGCGATAGGGCCGGCGGCAGCGGTGACCAATGCTGCGAGCAGCACGCCCAGGCCCAGGATGGCGAGGCGTGCCCGCTCCACACGCAGCCCGTGGGCAGCGGCGGCGTCGTCGCCCAATTCCAACTGCCGCAGCGGGCGCCGCGCCGCCGCAATAAGCGGTGCGGTCAAGGCGACAGCCAGCACAGCTGGGACCACGTCACCCCAGGTCGTGAGGCTCAGTGTGCCCGTTCCCCAAATGGCCGCTCCCATGGCGACTTCGTCCCGTGCACGCAAGATCAGCCAGGAATTCACCCCAGAGAGTGCTGCGGTGACTCCGATTCCTACGATGACGAGCCGGAATCCCTGCACTCCGCGCCGATAGGCGAGTAGATAGACGACGATGGCGGTTACGAAGCCGCCGAGCAAAGCCCCGGCCGTCGTCGAGGCGAGAACCGATGCTCCCAGATTTGAGGCCGCTAAGGTGGAACCGGGCAACACCAGGCGCACGGCAAGCACACCGGTATACGCTCCCGTTGAAAAGCCGATGATATCCGGCGAACCAAGCGGATTGCGGGTCAGGGTTTGGAAGAGGGCGCCCGAAATGCCCAAGCAGGCACCGAAGACGATGGCGGCAACGATACGCGGCAGGCGCCACTGCAGGACAACCGTTGAATCGAAACCCGCCCGGCCGGTCAGCGCCCGCAGAACCTCTCCGACGGATAGCGGGTAGTCACCCAGGCAGAGCGCGATGACCGCGACCGCCACCAGCAGCACAGCAACGGCGACGACGCACAGGCGTGATCGTAACGCCACGCGTGGGCGCCGCGAGTACGCCGCCTTAGCATGTGCGGCGGGGTGCGGTGGGCGATGCATCGAACTCGCCGACGTTGCGGGCTGGGAATCGGAAGCGTCAATCCGCGGGTACCTCACCGTCATAGTGCCAGCGCCTTTCTGCGTCGCACCAAGGCCACGAGCACCGGGCCGCCGAGGAAGGAGAGGACGATTCCCACTGGCATTTCTCCGGGGGAGACAGCGATTCGGGCGGCAATATCGGCAAAAATGGTGATAATCGGTCCCCATATCAGACAACATGCTATGATCCACCGTTGATCCTGCCCGGTGAGCCACCGGGCTACATGAGGCACCATGAGGCCGACAAATGAAATGGGGCCGACGAGTGCGGTGGCGCCGCCGGCGAGGAAGGTAATCGCCGCCACCGCCAGAAGGCGGGTACGCCACACGGAGGTGCCCAAGGCTGATGCCATTTCTTCGCCCAGTGCCAGGGCATTAAGTGACTTTCCGAGTACGAGAGCGATAACTGCGCCGGTGAGCATGATAAGTACAACCGGCAGGCAGGAGGTGAGGTTCCGATCAACGAATGTGCCGACTTCCCACACCTTGATGGTGTTGAAGGTGCGCGGGCTAGCGATGCGCAGCCCGGAGACGATTCCGGACAGAACGGCTCCGAGTGCTACTCCGGCAAGGAGTAGGCGAACCGGATCGACACTGCCGCGCGCCGCTCCACCCACCAATGCCACAGCCAGTGTGGCAGCCAAAGCACCGGCGAGGGCGAACCATACATATAGCGACGGCCGAGTGATTCCCAGCAGGCCTACTGCCAGTGCCACAGCGAATGAAGAACCGGAGGTCACCCCGAGGATGCCGGGATCGGCCAGCGGGTTGCGGGTGAGAGTCTGGATGAGCGCTCCCGCGACGGCAAGGGCGCCGCCAACGAGAATTGTCAGAGCGGTTCGCGGCACGCGCAGTTCCAATATTGCATGGGCGTCGGCGCGGGGCACTTCATCACCGAAAAGAGCCGCGATTACGGTGGCAGGTGGTACAGGCCTGCTGCCGATCACCAAGGAGGCCAGTGCGGCGACGGCGAGAATTGCAAGGCCACCGACAAGTGCGAAGACGCGGCGGTTACGCAGCGTCGCCGCATTGCTGGTAGAGAATGGTGATCGATGCATCTGCAGTCCCATCGTCTCCTTTCCACATGCGACACTAGTATTGCGGCTGCGATTAGGGTAGCCTAACTGGATGGGATGGTGTTGGAAATGGACGACATCGTTCGCCCTCGGCACCAACCGCTAGCCGCGACACACGTTCGCCGGGCCGTGGCGGCACAGGCGAACTGACAGCATATTGACGCATAACCGAAGGGAACCACAAACGTGAAGAGACCAAGAATTCGTCGTGTTATGGCCGTGGCCGCCGCTGTTGCGTTGGCTCTGGTCGGCTGCGGTAACGATGACGCACAGGACACGACGTCGTCGAACTCGGCAGCGAATACGGACGTGAGTGTGCAGTCCGACGCATTTCCGGCAACAATCGAAACGAAGTTCGGTGAGGTCACCGTTGAAGAGATGCCCGAGCGTGTGGTTGCGCTCGGCTGGGGTGATGCGGAAGTTGCACTCGCCTTCGATGTGCAACCGGTGGGTGCTGCCGATTGGCTTGCATTCGGCGGAGACGGCGTCGGCCCGTGGGCCGAGGGCCTCTACAACGAGTCCCCGCAGATCCTCGGTACACTCGAACTCTCCTACGAGGAAGTTGCCGCCCTCGAACCGGATCTCATTTTGGACGTGCGCAGTTCGGGCGACGAGGAGCGCTACGAGAGATTGTCCTCCATTGCCCCGACGATCGGTGTCAGCAAGGACGGCGACAATTACCTGACCTCTTCCGCGGATCAGGTCCGCATGATCGGGGCGGCCCTCGGCCAGCCGGAGAAGGCGGAGGAGTTGCTTGAGGAAGTTGACGAGGCCTTCGCGGCGGCGCGCAGTGAGTACCCGCACTGGGATGGCAAAACCGTTACGGTTGCCACACGCACGTCGGAGGGATGGGGCGCCTACCTCGACGACGCACGTGTGCATTTCATGGAGAACCTCGGATTCGCACAGAACCCGCAGATCGACGCCCTGGCATCGACGTCGGAGAACGGCTGGTCGGTTTCCGTCTCCAGTGAACAACTCGACCTCTTCGATGCCGACCTCATTGTCGCCTTCCCGATCTATATCGACAGTTCGGAGATTACCGGAGATGCGGGTTGGCAGGCGATTCCTGCGGTGGAGGACGGCCGTGTACTTGTTATTGAGGATGAGCTCTCCAGCGCCTATTCGCTGGGCACCCCAGCGGCGACCCTCTACGCGATTGAACAGATGGCGCCATTGATCGACCAGGCGACGGAAGGCAACGACTGATAGTCGGTGGCCGCTCCGCCACTTGCGGAAGCACGGACAGTGCAAGTGCTGAAGGTAAGGAGAACCACAAGTGCCGAAAGTACGGAGAATCAAGCGCGTAGAGCTTAGAGCATTCGGATAGCAGATCGTCGGCATGCAGGAAGGAGGCGGAATGCGCCAAGAACTATCATCCACACGGCCTATAAGGCCGACGCGTGCTTCGGTGCAGCTGCTGCGCGTAGCGGACAGCAGGCGTATTTCGCCCACCTTCCAGCGGCTCTCTTTCGCTCCGCACGAGGAGAGCTTCAATGAAGAGTTCGACTTCTTGGGTTTTGACCAGTGGTTTCGATTCTTCTTCTGGCCGCCGCTGCAAGAGAGAATGGAGCGCCGCGCGCAGACCGTCGGGCCGGTGGCGGGCAAACGCGGATCGGTTCGCGCGGACAGTCCTGCCATTCCCGCCTATAGCGCGAATGCCCGGGCAGGCAGAGGCAGTACCGCCTACGGGCCGCGTCGGCCCGGTCTGCCGCCTTTACCCTGGGGAGCCGCAGATGGGTGGTATCAGCGCTACCGCGCTCTGCCGGCGAAGAATCGGCCGACGGTGCGCAATTACACCATTCGTGATGCTCGCCGTATATCCGGCACCTGGTATATCGATGTGGACTTCGCGATCCACCGCGCCCCTGACGGTCAGATTGAAGGGCGAGCTGCACGATGGGCGCGCCGAGCACAACGCGGTGAACTGGTGGGATTCCTCGACCAGGGCCGCATCTTTCGTTTCGATGGCGCCAAGGGACCGCTTCTTTTGGTCTCCGATGAGACGGGCCTACCCGGAATTGAGGGGATAGCGCGTTCGCTGCACGCGGGCGGTCACGTACCCGAAACCACGGCGATTATCGAGGTGCCAACCAGTGAAGATCGACGTGACATTTGGCTCGACGACGTGCTGTGGACAACGCGTCCTCGTGGGCAGGAAGTGGGCCAGAGCCTTCTCGCCCTACTAGACCATATGCCCCTGAGCGGGTTCGAAGGAGCGTACATCGTCGGGGAAGCGTCCTTTGCACTGGCCGTGCGCAACCGTTGCCTAGACGCGGGAATGCCGCGCGAGAATATTGACTTTTGCGGCTACTGGCGCAAGGCCCAGTCGGCTGACTTCGAATAGAGAATCTGCTTGAATGGAGGATCAGCCCAGCCGGAGCAAGACGCACGACCCAGATACCGGAGCAAACACGCACAACCGGAATGAGCGTCAGGTAAGCGAATGGATACTGGCAGGCACGAACTCGCCACAGCCGGTCTCCCGTAGCCCACCGCGCACGCGCTCCACCCCTGCATCCAGCTCCTCGCCGGATAGACCGTGCCGGGCGCGAGCGAATTGGATATCGGCTTCCGACAGCGCCGGGATCACATGCAGGTGCACGTGGGGCACTTCCAACCCGGCAATAATGACCATGGCGCGGGTTCCGGGAAATGCCTGTTCTTGGGCGCGGCCAATCCGCTGCGCGACAACGGCCAAATGGGAGAATGTCTTATCCGGCAGTTCCGTGAAGCGCGATACCTCCTGCCGGGGAACAACGAGCATGTGCCCATCGGCAATCGGCTCGTGGGTGCCGAACACTGCACAGACCTCATCGGCGTAAGCGAAACGGCCGGGGATATTTCCGGCGATGATCTCCGTAAACACACTCATATGTTGATCCTAGACCGTGGGCGCACTTACGCAACACGGGTTGTCCAGGCTGATCGCGTTGTGGTGTGGTGCGTTCGATGACGGGTACGAACAGCGACGGGCGATTCGCCTGGCATGAGTATGAGCAATCTAGCTGGAACGCAGGCGGGGTGGCGGGCCGTAGTGCGCTAGTCTTTTCTAGTACCGATTGAAGGAGAGTAATGAGCGTACAGGCCGATAGTGCCGAGAATACCCCGTTTCGCTATACCGCACGGCTGGCCAACGATATCGAAGAGCGCTGGCAGGAGCGGTGGGATAGCGCGGGCACCTTCCACGCGGCGAATCCCGTCGGTAAACTGGCCGACGGCGAGGTTCCGGCCGAGAAATTTTTCATTCTCGACATGTTCCCGTACCCTTCGGGCCGTGGACTACACGTCGGCCACCCCTTGGGTTACATCGCCACCGACACCGTGGCGCGCTACCAGCGCATGAAGGGTAAGAACGTTCTCTACACGATGGGCTACGACGCCTTTGGCCTTCCGGCGGAGCAGTATGCGGTGCAGACGGGGCAGCATCCACGCATCACCACCGAGCAGAACGTGGCAAACATGCGGCGACAGCTGCACCGAATTGGTCTGTCGCATGACACACGCCGTTCTTTCGCTACCATCGATGAAGATTACGTGCGCTGGACACAGTGGATTTTCCTGCAGATATTCAACTCCTGGTTCGATCCGCAGGCCGAGCGCCGCGACGGACGTGGAAAGGGAGCCGCTCGTCCCATTTCGGAGTTATGGGAGAAGCTGGCCGTTGGCGACGTCGCCGTGCCGGATGGGCGCGATTGGTCCACGCTGACGAAGGCCGAACGGCTAAAAGTGCTCGATTCCTTCCGGCTCGCTTACGTCTCCGAGGCGCCCGTCAATTGGTGTCCGGGCTTGGGAACGGTGCTGGCGAATGAGGAGGTCACTGCTGAAGGCCGATCAGAGCGTGGCAACTTCCCCGTCTTCAAGCGAAACCTGCGGCAGTGGATGATGCGCATCACCGCTTACGCCGACCGTTTGGTCGATGATCTTGACACCATCGACTGGCCGGAAAAAGTGCGCCTCATGCAGCGCAACTGGATCGGTCGCTCCGATGGTGCAACCGTGCGTTTCGAGGTTCCCGGCACGGATTCGAGTGGTCTGGAGGTATACACCACGCGCCCGGATACGCTTTTCGGCGCAACTTTCATGGTGGTGGCACCGGAACATCCGATTCTCGGTGGTTCGATGCCGGGTGCCTCCGACGACGCCGCGAAGCTCGCTGTGCCGAACAGTTGGCCGGAGGGCACCCGCCAGGCGTGGACTGCGGGGTCCGCAAGTCCGGTTGAAGCCGTGGCCGCATATCGCGCCCAGGCCGCTTCCAAATCCGAAGTGGAGCGGGCCGACGAGGGCCGGTCGAAGACGGGAGTCTTCTCCGGGCTGTTCGGTATCAATCCGGTTAATGGAAAGCCGATTCCGATCTTCGTGGCGGACTACGTGCTGATGGGATACGGTACCGGCGCAATCATGGCGGTACCGGCGCACGATCAACGCGATTGGGACTTCGCGCATGCCTACGACCTTGACATCATCCGCACCATCGGCCCGGCCGACGATCCGTACGGTCCGGACCTGGATGAAGGCGCCTACGTGGACGACGGCGTCGCCGTTGATTCCGCCAATGAAGACATCAGCCTGAACGGGCTGGACAAGGATGCCGCGAAGGCCACAATGACGGCGTGGTTGGAGTCGATCGGGAAAGGCTCCGCCACGGTTACCTACCGCCTGCGTGACTGGCTGTTCTCCCGCCAGCGGTACTGGGGTGAGCCGTTCCCGGTGGTGTGGGACGATGAGGGGAACGTGCACGCGCTCCCGGAATCCGCGCTGCCGGTCGAGCTGCCGGAAGTCACCGACTATTCGCCGCGTACCTACGACGCCGACGATGCCGACTCCATGCCGGAGCCGCCGTTGGGACGTGCTCACGAATGGACGGAGATTGAGCTGGACCTCGGCGACGGCGTGAAGACCTATCACCGCGATACGAATACGATGCCGCAGTGGGCGGGATCGTGCTGGTACGAGTTGCGCTATCTCGATCCGGACAACGACGAGGCCTTTTGCGCCCCGGAGAACGAGAAGTACTGGATGGGACCGCGACGGGAGGCGGGTAACACCTCTGGCGGGCGGATCTCTATGTTGGTGGTGTGGAGCATGCCGTGCTGCATCTGCTCTACGCGCGTTTCTGGCACAAGGTACTATTCGACCTCGGTTATGTCAGTTCATCCGAGCCCTTCCACAAGCTGTTTAACCAGGGTTATGTGCAGGCGTATGCCTATACCGACTCGCGTGGCCAGTATGTTCCGGCCGACGAAGTCGAGGAGACCGTCTGCGACGACGGCGAGCCGTGCTTCACCTGGCAGGGGCAGCCGGTCAACCGCGAATACGGCAAGATGGGCAAGTCCCTGAAGAACGTTGTTACGCCGGATGCGATGTGTGAGGAATATGGAGCGGACACATTCCGCCTGTATGAAATGTCGATGGGACCACTCGATATGTCGCGACCGTGGGAAACGCGCGCCGTCGTCGGCTCCCAGCGCTTCCTGCAGCGGCTGTGGCGTAACGTAATCGACGAGGAGACCGGAGAGGTTACTGTAGGTGAGGAGGAGCCCGCAGCCGAGACGGCCCGTCTGCTGGCGCGTACCATCGCCGATGTGACCGCTGAGTACGACGGTATGCGCATCAACACGGCGATTGCGAAGATGATTGTGCTGAACAATCATCTGACGGGGCTCGCTACGGTACCGCGGGTGGCAGCGGAGGCCCTGGTGCTGATGCTGGCACCGGTGGCGCCTCATATCGCTGAGGAACTGTGGGCTCGGTTGGGGCATGGGGAATCCTTGGCGCGTGAGCCATTCCCGGTGGTGACGGACGAGTCGTTGCTGGTTGACGATACGGTCATCTGCGTCGTTCAGGTCAAGGGCAAGGTCCGTGATCGCCTCGAGGTTCCGGCAGACATCGCCGAGGATGAGCTTGAGAAACTCGCTCTCGCATCCGAAAAGGTGCAGAAGTACCTCGACGGCGCACCGCGCAAGATGATTATCCGCGCGCCGAAGCTGGTCAATATCGTCCCGTAACGGGAGCACGCGGCGCTCTTACGGGCGATCTCGTTGGTTGAAGGGCGAATCGGGGCAGGCCGGTCACACCCGGCCCGCCTGAGGATCGTCCCCGTGCTCGGGGTGAGGCGCAGGCCGCCGCAAGAAGGGCGGCCGCCCGGGTGCGTCGGTGGACTTGCTCTGGACGCCACGGGTGACATGCCGACCACGCGGGCTGCCGCCTAGTGCGTCTTGTTCTCGTCGTCACCGGTGACATGCCAACCACGCAGAGTGCCCCGAAGTGTGGCGGTGGGCCTCCCACGAGGGCCCTGATATCTCCACAGGCTGCGTTGTGTCGTTCTGATCCACAGGAGTGTGCGCGGGCCTCGCCCAGTAGAAGGCGGGACGGCAAGATCGACGTATGCGACAGCCACCTCCTCGATCAATTGTTCCCCCTCGGCTCCCACGCCGAGGGTATTCCGCCGACGGCGAGGTACGGTACTCCGCCGATGCGAGCGGTGCGTCTTCTCGCGCACGGGATCCGTCCTCGCGCGGCGATGAGCACCCGCATCCGGGGACTTCAGCACATCTGAGGTGCCGGATACGGATGCAGCTAGGCAGTGGAATGCGGTGTCGGAGCACGGCGAGGAATGGTTGGAGCCATCTGAACCGGGCCTGCCGAGGCGGCGGGGGCGGCACAGCGCTGCCAGCGCGCCAAGGCAGAATGCTCGCCCAGTCTCCGGCCCAGACCGCGGCGCACAGCGCAGCCTGGCCAGCCTAGCACTTGCATCCGGGACGGGTGAGGGCATTGCCGCACTGGCCGAGGGCCGCAGCAGGCCCCGCTGGAGGCTTGAAGGGGCGGCGTTACGCGCCCTGGTGGTCGCCCTGCTACTCGCTCTTCTCGGCACTGTGGCATGGTTGTCATCCCAGCAGCCTTCTACCTCCGCAACTGGTACCGGAGCATTACCGCAGGTGAGCACATCGGCAGGGGGTGGGCCATCGCCTGCGATGGTCGCACCTCCTGCGTCCACGCCGCAGTCCTCTGGCAACTTCACAACTGGTTCCGACCAGTCCGTTGTGCATATCTCGGGTGCCGTGACAAGCCCCGGGTCTACACGGTGCCGACCAATTCGCGCGTAAACGACGTCGTCCAAATGGCCGGCGGGATGACACAGGATGCGGACCAAGCGGCCATCAACCTGGCGGCGCCGATCAGGGACGGGGACCACGTACATATTGCCGCCGTCGGAGAGACGTCTGTTCCGGCTGCGGGTGGTTCCGGGGAACAGATACAGTCCGGGCAGGCGGGTGGGTCCGGTCTGGTCAATATCAACACGGCCACTGCGTCTGAGTTGCAGGAATTGCCGGGGATTGGCCCGGTGCTGGCCGATGCGATTGTGGCATGGAGGGAAGAAAACGGCGGTTTCTCGGCCCCGGAGGAACTCATGGAGGTTTCGGGAATCGGCCAAGCCACCTTTGAGAAGTTACGTGATCACGTGGTGGTGTGAAGGAAATGGTCGAGAAGGTGGCGCAGCATGTGCCCGTTATGCACCATCGCTGCGGCGCATAGCTCTTACGCGGAGGCGCCAGGTGCGCAGAAACGGCGGCTCCCCATGCAGGATCTGCGGCTTGTACCGATTGCGGTCGGCGCCTTGGCAGGTGCGCTGTGCGGCCTGCGCCTTCCGCTTTCCAGCGGTGCCGCGCGAGCCGCATTGGCCCTTATCGCGGTGCTTGGACTTGTGGCCATAGTGGCCACAAAAGGTGCGGCACGAAGCGAGATCTCCACCGGAAGAGCCTGCATCACCGTCGTGTTGCTCACCGTAGCGGTGACCAGTACATCCTGGATCATCAGCGCTTATCGCGCCGAGCTCGCCCACCCGGCAATTGTGGTTCGTGCAGCCCAGGAGCATCGGAGAGTAAGTATCGAAGGGACCATCGCGAGCCGCGTCTCATCCGCAACCGGCCCCTGGGACGACGGCGAATGCACCGCGGATGTCAGCCTGAAACGGGTCACCATTCGCTCCATAGTGTACCCCGTCTCCGAACAGGCCCGTGTGGTGGTTATCGGAGTGCCATGCGAGGCGATGACTGGTCAAGATCTGCGAGCGGTAGGGCCGCTCTCAACGGTCGAGGGGACTCGACGGCAGGTGGCGCGCCTACGTTCTTCGGACGCGGTGCTCAGCGGTGAGGGGCGTATGCGCGAAGCATTCGCACTGCGCGTCAAGGCAGCATTGGGCGATCTTCTGGCGGACAAGCCGACGCCGGTGCGCCAACTCGTGCCCGGCGTGGTGCTCGGCGACCGAGCACAGATGAACGCCAGTTTGCGTGACGCTATGCAAGTTGTCCAACTATCGCATCTCACGGCCGTCTCCGGTGCGCATGTTGCCGTCATAACCGGCACCTTTATCGCAATTCTCGGGAGGAGGAGGGCCGTCCTCAGCGCGGTTCTCAGCATGTTGGCGTTGTGTGGCCTCGTGATCCTGGTCGGAGGTCAGGCATCAGTGGTTCGCGCCGCACTGATGTCCGCACTCATATTTGTGGCGCTGGCGCTGGAGCGCCCTGCACAGGCTGTGGCAGCACTGTGCGTCTCCGTGATAGTTGGGGTACTTCTCAATCCGTGGTTGGCGACGAGCTACGGATTTCTCTTGTCGACAAGCGCGACGGCCGGCATTGTACTGGCGGGCAGTCCATTGGCCGCGTGGTTGGCCGAGCGCATACCGCGCCTGGTAGCGGAGGCAATCGCCATTCCACTGACCGCGCAACTGGCATGCCTGCCGGTCCTTCTTCTATTTGCCGACAGCGGGTCGATATGGGGCGTTGTCGCGAACTGCCTGGTGGCGCCGGTTGTAGCGCCGCTGACGATCAGTGGAATGGCGTCGGCCCTGCTCGCCGTCTTCGTTCCCGCGCTGGCCTCACTGATCCTGCTTCCGGCGCAGATGGCGAGTTGGTGGATCTGGCAGATTGCTACCTGCCTGGCCGGGTGGCCAGGCTCGGGTGTTCCACTGTGGATGGCGAGCCTCGGCAGCGTCCTGATAGTGGCTGGAGTGATGGGCTTAGTTCTCATCCTGCGGGGTGATTGGTGCGGGCGCCGTGGAGGAGGAGGTTCGCGTGTCGCCCTGGCAGTGGTAGTTCTGGGGGCTCTCGCGATCTGCATCCTAGTCGGTCAGCGGCGTACCCCCGGTGGGATTCCGTCCGATTGGACCGTCGTGCAGTGCGATGTGGGCCAAGGGTCGGGGCTTATAGCACGCAGTCACGGCAGGACACTCATGATTGATGTCGGACCTGAGACTGACGCAGCTGCGCAGTGTCTCAAGCAAGCCGACGTCGAACATCTTGATCTGCTGGTGCTGTCACACGCCCACAGTGATCATATCGGCGGGTTAGCGGCAGTACTCGACCAGGCCGAAGTTGAACAGGTATGGGTGTCGCCCAATACCGAACCCGCTGCGAATAGTGCGTGGGCGTTGCGGCAGTTGGAAGAAGCGGGAGTGCCGGTGTACACGGCCTCTGCCGGGACGCAATTGGAAGGAACGGATGGCATGGTGGCAGCCGCTGTGCTGTGGCCGCGTACGACGCGAGGAGGTGGGGAAGAGGCAGCCAACCACCAGTCGATTGCACTCTGGATCGACGCGGTGGGTGGAGTGCTTGTTCTCTCGGACATGGACGAGTCCGCGCAGTCGACTCTAGCGAGGGACGCACCCGTGGTGACAACGGTTGTCGTTGCCCACCACGGTAGCGCCGACCAGTCGGCGCGTTTAGCTGATGTGCTCTCTGCACGTCTGGCGTTGGTGTCGGTGGGGGAGAACAGTTATGGGCACCCATCGCAGCGAGTTCTTGAACTCTACGCGGAAAGCGACATTTATAGCACCAAAGACTGCGGAACGATCACGCTGGATGCCCGCGGTGGTGTTAGCTCGGCCTGTAGTGCGCCGATCGGCTGAGCGCATCCGGCCTGGCCACCTTTGGAATCGACGCGTCGTGCCGTGGCGGAGGTTCGTGGGATACTTGCATACATGGCAGCACGTGCACGCCGCCCGAGTGGGCCACGCTGGGACCAGTTAGAGCTGGCACCGGTTGTTTTACTGACCGTGGGAGAACCAGCTCTTGGGGATCGCGCCCTCGCGCGTTTGAGTGCATTGGCACGCGCCCGAACTCCTAGTGTCGAGATCACGAAACTCGACGCGGCGGCATACGAGGCGGGGGCGCTGGCGCAACTGACGAGCCCGTCACTATTCGGCGAGGATCGGATGATCGTGGTCCCGAATATGGAGAAGATGTCCGACGCCTTCTCGGCAGATGCCTTGAATTACCTCGACTCACCGGAGCCCGACGTCGTTCTGGTTGTACGACACAACGGGGGCAACCGCGGTAGGAAGCTGCTCACCGCGATCACGGCCGGAGGTTTTCAACACAGCGATATTCCGCAGGTAAAGAACGATGCGGAGAAAGCCGAACTGGTGCGTAGTGAGGCTCGGCGGGCGCGTCGTCGTATGACCGAAGGTGCGGCACACGATCTCGTCGATGCACTCGGACGAGATATCCGCGAGCTTCTCGCGGCGGTTACGCAGCTCTTGGAAGATATCGACGGCACGATTGACGAGACCGCGGTGCACGAATACTACCGCGGCCGAATCGAGGCCACGCCCTTCGCCGTGGCAGATGCCGTTGTCGCCGGTCAACACGGGCACGCCATCGCGCTCGCTCGGCATGCGATGGTTACTGGCACCGCTCCGGTTCCAATTGTTGCCGCGATCACCACGAAACTCCGCTCCATGGCCCTGGTCCTCGCAATGCGCGGGCAGGCGCGCCCCGGCGAGGTGCGGCTAGCACCCTGGCAAATCGATAGGGCAAAAAAGGATTTGCGCGGGTGGAGCGGTGAGGCCCTCGCGCAAGCAATCCTCGTTGTGGCACAGGCTGATGCGGAAGTAAAAGGAGCTTCGCGTGATGCCGCATTCGCGCTAGAGCGCGCAATCTTGCGGATTGGGGAGGCACGGCGAAACTCAGCACGATGACTCGTGGCGGATTCTGCGGGTCTCGATCTTTACTCTGATCGGAAGTCAGAGAACTGCCCTGTTTTCCGATGGCCAACGGTGCGAACACCAGCGGAGAAAACGGGGTGAATAATATCAGAAGCGTTGTCGACGTTTTGTCACAGGCGCATTGACGCAGCACTGTGGGTTGCCCGTGCTCATAGTGTGTTCCATAGGCGGCAATCCGGTAGGAATGCTGCTTATGTGGGACCTAAAGACTAAGATTGAGGCATGTGGGATTCACGACACCGTCGACATGATTCCACGCATAGAGGAATAACGAGGAGGCAAGGTGCAAATAGGAGTGCCGAAGGAGCCCAGCGAAGGGCAGACTCTCGTCGCCGCCAGCCCCGATACCGTTGGTAAGCTCATCAAATTGGGTTACCAGGTCTGCGTTGAGACGGGCGCCGGTGTGGCGGCGAGTTATCTCGACCAGCAGTATCAGGCGGTCGGAGCAGAGATCGTTGATCGAGATCGTGCCTGGGCTGCGGATATTGTGACATGTCTCGACGCGCCGCCAGACGGCGAGTTGGCGCTGATGCGAGAGGGAGCAACACTGATCGCCCGCCTGGATCCTGGCTCCCATCCGGAGCGTCTGGAGAAGTTCAGCCAGCGGGGCATCACAGCTCTCTCAATCGACGCGGTTCCCCGCATTTCGCGCGCGCAATCGATGGACGTGCGATCATCAATGGCGAATATCGGCGGCTACCGTGCCGTTATCGAGGCCGCGAATCGATTCGGGCGGTTGTTCACCGGTCAGGTGACGGCTGCCGGCAAGGTTCCGCCCGCCACCGTGTACGTGATCGGCGTGGGAGTTGCCGGGTTGTCGGCAATTGGGACGGCTAACTCGCTCGGTGCCATCGTCAAGGCCACGGACGTGCGGCCGGAAACTGCTGAGCAGGTCCATTCGATGGGTGGAGAATTCGTCGCAATTCCAGTTCAACAGGAATCAACCGACGGTTATGCGAAGGCGATGACTGCGGACCAGGAACAACTCGCCATGAAGGTGTACGCCGAGCAAGCCGCCTCCTCGGATATTGTCATCACCACTGCAGCGATCCCCGGTCGCGCGGCGCCGCGCCTGCTGACGGCACAGGCTATCGCCGCGATGAAGCCCGGCTCGGTGATCGTGGATATGGCTGCCTCCTCCGGTGGGAACTGTGAGCTCACCGTGCCGGGGGAAGTGGTGCAAACAGACAATGGTGTGACCATCATTGGCTACCTGGATCTGCCACGGCGACTTCCCGGGCAGGCCTCTCAGCTCTACGGCCAGAACATCGTGAACTTCTTCAAGTTGGCGACCCCGCAACGCGATGGTCAGCTCACCTTGGACGAGGACGACGTCGTCGTCCGCTCGATGACGGTGACGCTCAACGGTCATATCATGTGGCCACCGCCTCCGGTTAAGGTATCGGCGGCGCCGCCGCCCACTCCGAAGCAGGAAGAAGTGGCCGCCCCCGAACCGGAGCCAGAGAAACCGGCATGGCGAAGGTGGTGGTGGCGGATCGCTGCCGCCGCCGTGCTCGTGTGGCTGATTCTCACTGCTCCATTTGGTATGCGCAGCCACTTCATTGTGTTCGCCTTGGCGATAGTGGTCGGGTTCTATGTGATTACTAATGTCACGCATTCGCTGCACACCCCGCTGATGTCCGTGACCAACGCGATTTCCGGCATTATTGTCGTCGGTGCGATCCAGCAAATCGGATCGAGCAGTGCGGCGATTACAGTGCTTGCCTTCATCGCCATGTCGGTTGCGTTTATCAATGTGTTCGGTGGTTTCACGGTGACACACCGCATGCTCAAGATGTTCAGGAGGAGCTGAGATAATGTACTCGAACTCAATTCTGACAGTGGGATACGTAAGCGATGCTGCCGGTCGCTTCGATGCGTTGGCATCTATTGTTGCCGCACTCCTCTTCATCCTCGCGCTGGCGGGCCTGTCGCGGCAGACCACCGCGCAGCGCGGCAATATCCTTGGCATCGTTGGTATGGTGCTTGCGCTGATTGCCACGATCTGGGTGGCGATTGACATCAGTGGCGGCAACCAGACCAGGGCTATTCTCCTTATTATTGCGGCGATGCTGATCGGCGCAGCCATTGGGGTATGGCGGGCCGTCAAGGTTGAGATGACGGGTATGCCGGAACTGATCGCCATGCTCCACTCCTTCGTGGGTCTGGCCGCCGTCATAGTCGGCTACAACTCCTTCCTGGAAACCCCCGGGTCAGACGCTCCCACAAATGCCTTCCATATGGGTGAGGTCGGCTTAGCGGTTTTCATCGGAGCGGTGACCTTCACAGGTTCGATTGTTGCCTTCCTGAAGCTGTCCGCGAAGATATCGTCACGGCCATTGACTCTTCCGGGCCGCAACATCCTTAATCTGTGCGCGGTAATCGCTTCGCTGGCGTTGATCATTTGGCTTGCCCACACACGCTCGGTCGGTTCCGGCCTTATTCCGCTGATTATTCTGACCATAGTGGCGTTGCTTCTCGGGGCACATCTGGTGTTGGCTATCGGTGGCGGCGATATGCCGGTTGTCATTTCAATGTTGAACTCGTACTCGGGGTGGGCAGCTGCGATGGCCGGCTTCACGCTCGAGAACGATCTGCTCATCATCACCGGTGCCTTGGTCGGATCCTCGGGTGCGTATCTCTCCTACATCATGTGCCAAGCGATGAATCGCTCCTTCGTTTCGGTTATCCTCGGCGGCTTCGGCTCCACGGGTGCTCCCGCAGCCGAGCATGATTACGGCGAGCATCGAGAGACGACGGCGGCCGATGCGGCCCAGCTGCTCAAGGACGCCTCGTCTGTGATTATCACCCCTGGCTATGGCATGGCCGTGGCACATGCGCAGTACCCGGTGGCAGATCTCACCGCCAGGCTGCGCGCCGCAGGGGTCGACGTTCGCTTCGGTATCCACCCCGTAGCCGGGCGTCTTCCTGGGCATATGAATGTGCTGCTGGCGGAGGCGAAGGTTCCTTACGACATTGTTCTGGAGCTCGATGAGATCAACGACGACTTCGCGGATACAGACGTCGTTCTGGTGATTGGTGCGAATGACACCGTGAACCCGGCGGCTGCCGAAGAGCCGGGTTCGCCCATCGCGGGCATGCCGGTGCTGCATGTCTGGGAGGCCCGCAACGTCATCGTGTTCAAGCGTTCGATGGGCAATGCCGGATATGCGGGTGTGCAAAACCCGCTGTTCTTCCGCGAGAACACGCAGATGCTGCTAGGTGATGCGAAGAATACGGTGGAGGAGATCATCTCTGTTCTCTAGATTTATACCCCGATGTGTCGCGAAGCTCTGCTGTCTTGCTTGCTTCGGATGCTCGTAGTGACGGATGCCTCGCAGTTGTGGACTGTGGGGCATCCGTTGTTACAGCGTGCTTCTGGTGAATAACGCGGCGGTGGCGGGCACGGATTATCTTTCGCCCGAAGCCGCACAATCTCCGGATTTTCCTCTCCTTTCCGGGTAATTCACGGAGACCTGCCGAAAACTCGGAGAGAATAGAGCGGCGCAGCAAGCGGCAGTACTAGCGCCATCCGCAGTCGGGAGTTGACCGCCATTGGTCCCCTGACCGCAGCAAGGTTAGCACTTTCACACGTCACAAGTCCCACGAGATTGATAATCGTTCTCAGCTTCGGATATGCTTGGTGAGCTGGTTCGCACGAGGCTGGATTCGTGCGGCAGAGGGTATACATCGAAGATTGATCGCTGCCGCCCGCAGCAGACAGAATGGGAGGCCGCGATCTTAGGAAGGAAGAGCCATATGACTAGGCGTTATCGTCGCGCGCTGCCATGCGTCGTGGCTGCGCTATTCGCCTTGGGAGCCTGCACCTCAGCTAATCCAGGCGCGAATGCCACGGGCAGTAACACAGCGATGACAGATGCCGACCACGATCATGACCACGATCACGACCACGACAGTGATGCGGACGTCACGGAAATCGGGGGAGCCCGGGCACGCATTGCGCTTTCATACGAGGGTGGGCTGATGGTCGTTGACACCTCCGACTCCTCAGTTGTGGCGGATCTGCCGATAGACGGGTACAGTCGGCTCAATGCGGCAGGAGACGGGCGGAATGTACTGGTATCCACGACGGGCGGTTGGGCAGTGCTAGACGCGGGTACATTCACGGTGCCGCATGGGGACCATACGCACTCCTTCATTACGGATCCCGTACTTACTGATGTGGTTATCAAGGGCAAGGAACCCGGACATGTGGTGTATCACGCCGGACGCACCTCGGCCTGGGCGGATGGAGACGGTAAGGGCACGTTCTTCGAGACTGAATCGCTTACCGGTGTGGATGAGACTGACGAACTCGCTGGGGTGTGGGAGTACGAAGCTGCCGCACCACATCATGGCGTCGCAGTTCCACTCGGTGACAAGACAGCGTTGGTCTCGGTCGGAACTGAAGAAGGCCGTACGGGTGCACAGTACGTTGTTGACGGCAAGGTGAGTGCTGAAAGCAGCGAGTGCCCGGGACTGCACGGAGCTGAAGGACTGGATGATGGCGCCGTTGCCGGTTGTGAGAACGGCGCGCTGATTCTGCGCGATGGCACTTTCTCAAAGGCAACAGCTCCCGATGAGTACGGCCGTATTGGCAATCTACGGACCACCGAAGGGTCGCCGATTGCGGTGGGCGACTACAAGACTGATCCGGAGGGCGGCATTGGCCTGAAGCAGATTTCTCTCATTAATACCACTGATGCAACATTGCGGACCGTTGATACCGGCTCCACATACACGTGGCGTGGCCTCGCGCGCGGTTTCGACGGTTCAGCCCTTGTAATGGGAACTGACGGCGCACTGCGTGTGATCAATGCCGAGACGGGTGAAATCACGCGGACAATTCCCGTTATCGACGAGTGGCAGGTGCCAGAGGACTGGCATGCTGCACACCCCGCTATCGCGGAACATGAAGGTTTCGTTTATGTGACCGACCCGGCGACGAATACGCTGCACACAGTGGACTACACCAAGGGTGAGGTGGTCTCGAGTACCAAGCTGCCCAAGGCACCTATCGAAATTGCCGTTGCCACCGGAGAAGCTCCGGAGGAGGCACGGTAAATTTCGCCTCTGATGCGCGATACAGAAGGGGGACGACAAGCGGTCGTCCCCTTCGTAATTCTCCGCGTCCAACCAAGCCCTGCGCGGCATGGCAAGGCGTGGCGGCGGTAGATGACGTGTGCGTCAGGCGCTTATGCTGTTGACCCGACGCGCAAGCTTCGACTTGCGATTCGCGGCCTGATTCTTGTGAATGACTCCTTTGGACACGGCCTTGTCGAGCTTCCGGGCGGCGGCACGATAAGCGGCCTGAGCGGTTTCAACATCTCCCGCTTCGACAGCCTCACGTGTTTTACGCACGTAGGTCTTCAGCTCCGACTTAACGGCCTGATTGCGCAGGCGCCTCTTCTCATTCGTGAGAATGCGCTTCTTTTGCGACTTGATATTTGCCACTTGCTACTCTTTCAATCCAATCGCCGACAGCGATATGTACATGGTCGGTGAGGGATACGCCGTCGGCGGACTGGAGCGTGGGGTGCTCGTGGAAAGCCTACGACTGGACCACCACCCGACCAGGTGTGAAGTCCAAGGAGAAACTTTACCAGAACTTAAGCGTGCAGCTTCCGTAAAGCGGCGACGACTTGTGTGAAGCGCGCTTCATCAAGCCGGGCTCCTTCCCGTCGCATCTGCCCGGGATCAACGCACAGCACACGGTCGATACGTGCCTCTGAGGCACGGCCCTTGGAATCCCACGCTCCAGAACCAATATCGACCCAGTAGCGCCCCGCACTCGCCTCCTGAGCGGCGTCGCGGTCGTGATCCTTGCTGGTGAGCTGGGCGAAGACGATCCGTCCCGCAACGACGGCGAGTACAAGAACCGGTCGGTCCTTGCCCTGCGTACAGTCCTCCTGGTAGGGCACCCACGTCCAGACAACCTCGCCGGGATCCGGCCGATTATTCGCATGAGGAGCGTATGTGAAGGTGGGCAGCCCGAGCGCGTCGACGTCGTACTCCATCGGAATCTGACCGGGACCGGGCAGGTCCTGTACTCGTCGTACTACCGGTGTGGGGGTGGCGGTTTCGGCTCCAGCTCTTGGGCGAACCAAAACCCGGCCTGTCGGCCCCTCCGAGTTGTTGGAAGAGGACGGGCGCGCATTGCGGGTGCTGGATGCGCTACGCGCGAGACGTGTGAGAAGTGCGGCTACGCCGTCTAGAACTCCCATGCTATGACCGTCTTTCGGTGAACTGTCGCATCTAGTAGTCCGACTCCGCATCCCGGGTGCGGCCGTTGCCGACGCCATCGGCGGGTGAGTCGAACAGCAACTCGGTGAGCTGCACGTGCAACGCCTCAACCTTCGGAACGTCTCGCAACTGCAGCGGATCGGAAGCGGAGGACTGCAGGATGAGCGTGCCGCAACCGAAGAAGCGATCAATCATGTCATGTTCGTAGGCAACATTGGAGATACGGCTTAGCGGCAGATCGTGACCGGTCTTGGTGAAAACACCCTTGCGGGTGATAAGCCGCCGATTCGTCACCGTGTACGTGCTCGTCATCCAGTTCATCCACGGCCAGACGAAGACGATGATGAGAAGAACCACAGCAACTGCGGCAATGGCGATTGTGGCCCAATGCGGCAAGCTATCCGGTAGCGTGAGCGCCAGGACGGCGACGACGATGATGAGCACGGCGGCGACGATATTGGGGAAGAGTCGCTTGACGTGTTCGCGGGTCTGAAGAATGACGTGCTCGTCCTGACCGAGCAGTTTCCGAGAAAGAGCCATAGCGCCATCGTGCCACAAGTCGGGCGGCGAGGGCGCCATTACTCATGTGCCGATTGCCTCGTTACAGAAGCGCGAAGGCTGCGAGTATCAGCAGGAAGAATCCAAGCGGAAGGCCAATGACCGCTACCAGTCCCGATACGAGTGTGATACGCAGGTCGTCCTTGAGGTACGGTGCGTTCACAAGCCCGCCGGCAGCCGCGACGGCGGAGCGCTGCGCCGCTTCCACCCGAGGCAGCCAGGTATCGCGTAGATCTTGCGCCTCCAGCATTGCGTCGTGGCGAAGTTGTCGCTGCTGCGCAGCGTCTGCGGTGTCCACATGTGAATATGTTCTCCCCTCCGATGTATCGGTGGGGCGGGAACTTGTAAAGGTTGTTCCGTCCTGATTGAGGATAACGCCGTGACTTTCGGCGGGGTTATGGCCCTGGTAGGTTTCCGAATAGTCGAGACGCACCTGGCCCGTGTCACCGACCATCGTGCGCATTCGGTCCATGACCCACTTGTCCACGGCCTTCTCGAGGCGGCGGCGTCGCCACGCAAACAATGCGGTAGCGACGCCGAAGAGAAGGCCGCCGATCAGAACTATGTAACCGAGAAAACTGCCGCTGCGACGGACGAGAGCGCCGCCGCTGATAAGCAGCAGCAGTTGTAGCACCAGGCCGATGCGTGCAACAGCCTGGCCGGGTAGACGTGTTAACTGTTCAATAACGGGGACGATGTCTTTAAGACTTCCGAAAAGACCGAACATAACTACAGCATG
Organism: Actinobaculum sp. 313; assembly: GCF_003073475.1. GTDB lineage: Bacteria > Actinomycetota > Actinomycetes > Actinomycetales > Actinomycetaceae > Asp313. The sequence continues at coordinate 1,274,062 of NZ_CP029033.1, forward strand.
GCACAGGTCTAGGCCCGAAGCGGTGCTGTTTTGCCAAGGGCACAGCGGTCGGTGAAAAGAGCATGCGACGCAAGGATGTTGGGGCTACGACGGCTCTCCAGCGTGGCGCAATGGTGGCGCAACCGTCGTACTGCGGCAGTGGTTCGGATGGAGTTGCCGGGTGCCGCGGATCGCCCCCTTGACGTAACCCCCTACAATAGACGGAGTCCATCTGAGAAGGAGTACTGTGCCCGCCTCGACTAGCGCAGAGTTGAACGATATCCGGCCGGCAGCCACGCCGCCGGAGTTGATCCGTAACTTCTGCATCATTGCGCATATCGATCATGGCAAATCCACACTGGCCGACCGCATGTTGCAACTCACCGGCATCGTGGATGAGAGGCTGATGCGCGACCAGTACCTGGATCGCATGGATATTGAACGTGAGCGTGGCATCACCATCAAATCGCAGGCGGTGCGGCTGCCGTGGACCGTGGACGGGCAGGCGCACGTGCTGAATATGATTGACACGCCCGGGCATGTGGACTTCTCCTATGAGGTGAACCGTTCACTGGCGGCGTGTGAGGGAGCGATTCTGCTGGTGGACGCCACTCAGGGCATCGAAGCGCAGACCCTGGCGAACCTGTACATGGCCTTGGACAATGACCTGGCCATTATCCCGGTACTCAACAAAATCGACCTACCGTCGGCGCAGCCCGAGAAATACAAGGAAGAGCTGGTATCTCTACTCGGCGTCGATGCCGAGCAGTGCCTGGCCGTTTCGGGAAAGACCGGGGAGGGTGTGGAAGAGCTTCTTGACAGGATCGTCGCGGAGGTTCCCGCACCGGCCGGTGAGATAACCGGCAGTGCACGCGCCATGATTTTCGACTCCGTGTACGACACATACCGCGGAGTCATCACCTATGTGCGCGTGAAAGATGGGCAGTTATCGCCCCGTGAGCGAATCCAGATGATGTCGACGGCGGCGGTGCACGAACTCCTCGAAATCGGTGTGATCTCCCCGGAGCCGACACCCTCGGAAGGACTGGCGGCCGGTGAGGTCGGCTACCTGATCACCGGCGTGAAAGACGTCCGGCAATCGCGGGTTGGCGACACGGTGACCGGCGCCTCGGACCCCGCGACGCAACCCTTGGACGGTTATCAGGATCCCAAGCCGATGGTGTTCTCCGGCATCTACCCGATTGACGGCTCCGACTATCCGGACCTTCGTGACGCGCTGGATAAGCTCAAGCTCAACGATTCGGCGCTGTCATACGAGCCGGAGAACTCGGTGGCGCTCGGTTTCGGATTTCGATGTGGTTTTCTCGGCATGCTTCATCTGGAGATCATTCGCGAGCGCATCGAGCGTGAGTTCGGCATTGACATCATCGCCACTGCTCCCTCGGTGGTATACCGGGTTGTCACTGAAGCAGGCGGGGAGGTCACAGTGACCAACCCGTCTGAATTCCCAGAGGGAAAGGTCTCGCATATCTACGAACCTTCGGTACGCGCAACGATCTTGAGCCCGAGCGACTACACGGGGACCCTGATGGAATTGTGTCAACAGCGGCGCGGAAGACTGTTGGGAATGGAATATCTCTCGTCCGACCGCTTGGAGTTGCGCTATCGCCTGCCGCTGGCAGAGATTGTCACCGATTTCTTCGATCAGCTGAAGAGCCGCACGAAGGGCTACGCATCACTGGACTACGACGTCGACGAGGAGCAGGAGGCGGATCTGGTCAAGGTCGATATCCTGCTCAACCACGAAACAGTGGACGCCTTCTCGGCAATCGTGCACCGGGATAAGGCCTACTCCTACGGCGTGGAGATGACCAAAAAGCTCAAGAGTCTTATTCCGCGCCAGCAATTCGAGATCCCGGTACAAGCGGCGATCGGAAGCCGCATTATTGCCCGGGAAACGATCAAGGCGGTTCGCAAGGATGTGCTTGCCAAGTGTTATGGCGGCGACATCACGCGCAAACGAAAATTGCTTGAAAGACAAAAAGAGGGCAAGAAGCGGATGAAGTCGATCGGGAGGGTCGATGTGCCGCAAGAAGCATTCGTGGCAGCGCTGACCTCCGATGCGCCGACAGGAAAGCAACGATGAGCGGCAAAGAAACCGAGCCAAAGTTATTCGGTGCGACGGGTTCGGATAAGGAACAACCGTGCGGCGATGGGCATGCAACGCCCGATGGTACTGCTTCCTCTTCCATGCTGTGGGTGCCCGGTGCGGCGACTGCCGTGGAGCGGACACAGAACGATAACACGCGAGACAAACCGGCAGCGGCAAAGCCGCATATGCCCGGGCAGCAGCCAACACGAATCCGCTCCTTTTCACGCCGGGGCGGACGAATGGCCCGACCCTTCGCGCAAATTGTCGAGCGCCATGCCAGTGAATACCTGCTCGACCTGCCGCGCGGCGCCACGCCGACGACGATCAAAACGCATGCGCGCTGTGACCTGAACGAGGTTTTTGGGCGGCAGGCTCTCTTGGCCGTCGAGATCGGACCTGGCTCGGGGGAACACATGGTTGCTTTCGCCGGTGCGCATCCGGATTGGAACGTGCTTGCAATCGAAGCGTGGCATCCGGGCGTTGCGCGATGCATGGCGCGTGCGGTGAAGGAAGACGTGCACAATATTCGCCTCCTGGAGGCCGACGCAGCTCAGGCGCTCCCGGTGCTTTTCGGCCTGCGGGCCGCGGCATACGATGATCCGCGTGAGAGCACAGTTCCGCGTGGTGTTGACGCGGCGCATCCGAACGCGGGCAATCCGCGGGCACAGGAAGTGTGGACCTTTTTCCCCGACCCGTGGCGTAAGGCTCGCCACCACAAACGACGCCTGGTGGCCGAACCGTTCGCGGCGGTTGTCGCCGATGCCTTGGTACCGGGGGGATTCTGGCGGCTCGCGACCGACTGGGACGATTACGCCTGGCAGATGCGAGATACCGTTGAGTCGGAGCGGCTTCTGCGAAACGTTCACGCCGGTGAGCGCCCCGACCCGGCAGATCCGCAGCCCGCGCGCGGCGGATTTGCCCCGCGCTGGCAGGAACGCCCGCTGACCCGTTTTGAAAGGCGGGGGCAGGAAGCCGGCCGTCATGTTCATGACCTCGTGGCGCAGCGGGTGAGCAATTCGAGGCAGGCGGGTGTCTAGTGCCCTCCCTGCCGGAAGGCGAAGCTGCGCCGCTCGATGGTCGCCTGCCACAGCCGGATGTCAGCGGGGGATTCTCCGCATACGTCCATATTCCCTTTTGTGCGGTGCGGTGCGGGTATTGCGATTTCAACACCTACAGCAATCTTCACCTGGGTCCGGGCGCGCAGCCGGAAGACTTTCCCGCCAGTCTGCGCGGAGAAATCGACCTGAGTCGCCGCGTGCTTGAGTGGCAGGCGAACAGCGCACAGGCGGGTCAACGCGGCGGTCCCTCAGCGGTGGGTGGGGCCACGGCGCTACGCTCGCGTGGCGATGGGCTGCTGCGCACCGTGTTCTTCGGTGGTGGCACTCCAACGCTTCTAGACGCTCAGGCGCTCGTAGATGTGCTCGACATGTTGCGCGAAAACTTCGGCCTCGTGTGCGGAGCAGAGGTTACCACCGAAGCCAACCCCGAATCGGTGACCAGAGACTCCATACGACGACTCGCCGACGGCGGCTTCACCCGGATCTCCTTCGGTATGCAGTCTGCCGTTCCCCACGTGCTGCGCACGCTGGATCGGTGGCACACACCCGGCCAGGTCGGTAAGGCCGTCACGTGGGCGCAGGAGGCTGGTTTAGATGTCTCCGTCGATCTGATTTATGGCACGCCGGGGGAGACGGAAGCCGATTGGCGCGCCTCGCTGGCCGCGGCCGTTGCGATGGGTCCCAGCCACATCAGCGCCTACGCGCTCACCGTGGAGCCCGATACCCGAATGGGTGGACGCATCCGGCGCGGTGAAATCGCAGCGCCCGACCCGGATCGGCAGGCAGCGTTCTATGAAATAGCCGACCATGAACTGGCGGCAGCCCACTATGGCTGGTACGAGATCTCGAACTGGGCGCAGCCCGGTCATGCTTCACGGCATAATCTGGCCTACTGGACCGGTGGGAACTGGTGGGGATACGGACCGGGTGCGCATTCCTTCATCGGCGGGACGCGTTTCTGGAACGTCAAACACCCGCTGGCCTATGCGCAGCGCGTCGCGGCGGGGCAGAGTCCCTCGGCGGCCCGGGAAACGCTCACAGAGCGGGAACAGCGTGAGGAAGCGATCATGTTGGGCATTCGCCTGGCGGAAGGAATCGCCGTGCCGCAGGGGACCGAATCTGCGGTGGTGGCGGGCCTGATCGCCGACGGGTTGGTTGATCCAAGATCGGCTTTGCGTGGTAGGTTGCGCCTGACACTGCGTGGGCGCCTGTTGGCGGACACCGTGACCCGCGCACTGTGGTGAGCTTGGTGTTCCGCGTGTGTCATGTTCCCTACGGGGCGCATCTGGTTACTGGCGTCGTGTTGAGTGGGACACTGGGGCGCGTTGGCACAAAGTGCTGAGCGGCGTTGCGACGCGAACAGTGTGGGACAAGTCTCTGCGCAGTGATGTCAATCCTTGGGAGTGGTTGTCACGCCGGATCGGTGGCGGCGCAACGCTGCGAACGGCGCGCCAAATAGGCCTCTCGCCGCTCAAAAATGGCCGAGAATTCCTGCCCAGCCTCATCTAGGAACTGGCTCCGCCCCGCTGAACTGGTCAGGGCGCTAATTGAGTAGTTGAGGCCGGCCAGTAGCGCCACCATGGCACTTGTACGTAGGAGGGTGCTAGTGATGACGAAGGGGTCATTTCCAATGACGAAGACGTACACGATACGGGGATCGAGTTGCCAGGTGTCATAGAGGTCAGTACCGATAACCGCTGTACCGAAGGCGACGTAGACGAGATAGGTGGCCAGGGTGAGAATCACGACCTGCAGGGCTTGCCGCAGGGCCAGAAGCGAGAGAAGGTTGGCATGTTGTGCCCGGGAAAGAGAGTCACCACCGGGAATGCTCTGTTCAAGGAGACGGGCGAGGCGCGGCGTGCCGAGCACCAGCACCAGTACGGCGAAACCGCCGATTACACATGCGAGGAGTATAAAGCGGCGGGTGGTCAGTTGCTCGTTGAGCTGCCAGACCTCCTGGTTGATGAAAATGATGATGGTGAAGAGGAAGACGGCGGACATCTGCCGGATAACTGCCGTCATTTGGACAAGAAGATCGCGAAGGACACGGCCCAGGGCGCCGAGCAGGCTGGGGATAAGACCCCAGCCAATTACGCCAACCACGCCGAAGCAGACCACCGTGTTGAACACCAGATGTCGCAGCGCGTGAGCAGGGCCGTCATCGGCAACGAGCTTGACCAGCGATGGAATAAGGATGAAAACGGCCGCAGACCACCAGCCGACGCGACGCGGCAGGGCGAAAGGACGGCGCCCCCGACGCATATTGGACAGAACCCAGGTAAGTGCTACCAGTAGTGCCGTGCCACAGGCGATGGCCGAAGCGGCTAACGGGGTCCATGAAGTGAGAATGCCTTTGGCAATCTGGACAATGAAAATAACGGTCAGGGTGGGCAGTGCCCGTGTGAGAACATCTTCCGTGGCGGAATAGTCCTCGATGAGGAGCGGGAGACCCTGCCGTCTGAAGTAACGCTCGTCGTCGGCAAGCGAAGGATCCTCGTTCTTGTGGCTGGCGGCGTTCTTGTGGCTGGCGGCGTTCTTGTGGCTGGCGGCGCTCATTATGCTCCCTGGCGATTCATTCCTATCGGAATATGATGGCAGAAATCTTTCCCGCAATCACGGCGGGCCGACGAGGCCGCTGCGGGCCACTGCGGATTATCGGCGTCGAGTGTGCCAGCACTCACGATATCCGTGCAATGGGACTACGGAGCCGTCGCGAATAACTGGTCCCCTCCTGCCACACGGCGCCATGAGCCACACCGCGCGTCGCCTACACGGTGCCGACCGCCGTGACGAAGTCGATGAGCTCCTCCATACGTGCCAGCAGTCCGGGTTCCAGATCCTTGTAGGAGCGCACCGAGGCGAGGATGCGTGCCCAGCCCCGCCCGATATCCTCCTGCGATGCATGCGGCCACCCGAGGCGGCGCAGCGTTCCCCGCTTGATATCCTCACTGCGGGGCACATCTGGCCAACGCTCAATACCGACGGCCCGTGGAGTCACTGCCTGCCACACGTCCACATAGGGATGTCCGAGCACCAGAACTCCCGGCAGGTAGGCTACCCGTTGCGCAATTCGATACTCCTTCGTACCGGGCAGAAAGTGGTCGACGAGTGCGCCCGCCCGCCGCTGCTCGCTGGGGGAGAAGTCGGCCACAACCTCTTCCAGGTGGTCCACCCCTGCCAGTTCTTCGACGACGACGCCCTCTAAGGCCAAATCTTCGCCCCAGACTTTTGCCACTAGTTCGGCGTCGTGCTTACCCTCCACCCAAATCCTGGATTCGCGTGCCATTCGGGCCCGGGCTACGACGTGTAGGGAACCGGAGGCAGTCAGCGTATGCCCGGCGACCCGGCGCCTCCCGTCGGGCTGCGTGGCGGTGGGAGGTGGAACCAGTTCGACGGGGAAACCATCGATCCAATACCCCCGCCCCATGGGAAATGACCGGCGTTGCCCGTGCCTGTCCTCCAGCTCGAACCTCCACGCGCCGGCAACCCTGCCCACGCTCACGATCTCACCCACGAAACCGCTTTGCACGTCCTCAATGACCAGCCCGAGCTCGGAGACGGTACGCCGCGATGCGGGATGCTGAGCGAACTTGCCGTAGCGATGCGGATCGTGTGTGAGAACGTCGGCGCCGTAACGGTCCAGCGGGCGTCTCCTGCCGCCCATTTGTGTACCGTCGGCACGGCTTGTTCGCGTTTGTGTACTGGAGGCATGGCTTGCACGCGGTACAGCGGTGCCGTTGGCACTACCGCCTTGATCAGAAGGGATGGGTCGACGGCGGCCGACGGGATGGCTGTTTCGCCCGAAGCGATGATCATGGTCAGAACTCACTCCCACAGGGTAGGCGCCGGAAGCATCCGGGCGTAGAATTGGCACTCAGGCGCGTCGAGTGCTACCGTGCCGAGATTCCCGGCGGGAGGAGGCCACATGGGGAACGAAGAACGCCGCACGAAGGTTTTGGAGGCCATTGTGCGCGATTACGTTTCTACGCGGGAGCCGGTCGGGTCGCGAACCCTTGTGGACCGGCATCATCTCGGAGTGTCACCGGCGACGATCCGCAACGACATGGCCGCCTTGGAGGAGGCCGGCCTTCTGCAGCAACCTCACACCTCGGCAGGCCGGATTCCTACCGATCAGGGGTATCGGGCATTTGTCGATTCTCTTGACGCCATCAAGCCTCTCTCGGTGCCGGAGCGCCGTGCCATTGAGAAGCTGCTGGACGGTGCCGTCGACCTGGATGATGTTGTTTTCCGGGCGGTCCGGTTGCTGGCGCAGATCACCCATCAAGTCGCTCTGGTACAGTACCCGTCTCTTCACCGTATCGCGCTACGTCACATCGAGCTGATTCCCGCCGGGCAACGGCACGCCCTTCTCGTGATCATCACCGACGCCGGTCGTGTTGAGCAGCGCACACTTGGATTCGAAAGCGTTGTGACGGCGGAAGAACTCGAAGAACTTGCGGCGGCGCTCAACAGCGTATGCGCGGGAAAGCAGCTCTCCGAACTGGCGGAGGCCGCCGACACGGTTATTGAGGGTCGCCCACAACACATGCAGGACATCGCGGCGATTCTCGTCGCAGTGGTCAGGCAGGCCCTGAGCGCGGAAGGTGAGGAACGTGTAGCGCTGGCCGGAACCGCGAATCTGTCGCGCCATGCGGTGGACTTCGCCCGCTCCATCGAGCCGGTCTTGGAAACGCTCGAGGAACAGGTTATTCTGATGCGGTTGCTTACCACGATGCAGGACGGTGTGTCCGTGTCCATCGGCAAAGAGAACTTCCACGAGGGCCTCGCCGAGGCCTCCGTGGTTTCCTCCACCTATGATGTCGATGACCGATCCGTGGCTCGGGTGGGCGTCGTCGGACCTACCCGCATGGACTATCCGGGCACGATGGCTGCGGTGTATGCCGTGGCGCGCTATCTTTCTGAGATACTCTCAGCCAAGTAGAAAGAACACAAGAAGAGAAACTGTGGCAGATTATTACGACACCCTGGGTGTACCGCGTAATGCAACCCAAGACGAGATCAAGAAGGCTTACCGGAAGCTCGCGCGCCAGTTGCATCCCGACGTCGCGGGCCCGGACAAGGCGGAGGAATTCAAAGCCGTCAACGAAGCCTACGACGTGCTCTCGGACGAGGAGCAGCGTCGCCTCTATGACATCGGTGGTGAGAGTGCGCTGCATGGTGGAGCCGGTGCGGGTGGAGGATTCGGCGCCTTCCAAGATATTTTCGACACCTTTTTCGGTGGCATGGGTGCTTCGCGCGGCCCAGCGCCGCGAGGACGCCGCGGGCAGGACGCTCTCGTCATGCTGGAACTGGAACTCGAAGAGGTCGTCTTCGGAGCACAGAAGGATATCGTGCATACGTTACTGGCGGAGTGCCCGGTGTGCCACGGCAGTTGCACTGCGCCGGGTACATCACCGGTGACGTGCAACGATTGTGGTGGCACGGGTGTGGTGCAGCGAGTGACGAATTCCTTCCTCGGGCAGATGGTTTCGCAGTCGCCCTGTCCAACGTGCCGCGGCCACGGCACTGTAATCACCACGCCATGCCAGGAATGCGCGGGTGAGGGCCGAGTTCGTGCCACGAAAACAATCCCGATTCAGGTGCCTGCAGGTGTGGAGGACGGCATGCGTCTGCGTCTGGAGGGCCAGGGCGACGCCGGAGCGGAAGGCGGGCCGACCGGTGATCTCTTCGCCGAGATACGGGTAAAACAGCACCCTGTGTTCCAGCGTGAGGGCGATGACCTGCTGTGTGAGCTCCAGGTGGCAATGACCACGGCGGCACTTGGCGCAACCGTCAGTATCGACACACTTGACGGAATGCGTGACATCGATATTCCGGTTGGTGCGCAGTCCGGGCACACCATCACGTTGAACGGACTCGGGGTCGGCCGTCTCCACCGCAGCGGACGCGGCAACCTGAAGGTCTCACTGGCAGTTGTCACACCGAACAAGTTGGATGACGCACAACGTGACCTGTTGGAACGGCTTGCGCAGTTGCGCGGTGAAGAACAGCCGAGCGCGCGATTTGTGCAACAGGGTTCCTCGTTGTTCTCCAAGTTGCGGGATCGATTCGCCGGCCGATGACTGCTCCCGTGTATATCCGTGAGGAGCTTGCGGCCTTGCAGCCCGGTGACAGGATCTGTTTGGACGGCGAAGAGGGCAGACATGCCGCGACCGTTCGGCGCACCCGCAGCGCAGAACGGCTTGACCTCGTTGACGGGCGAGGGACGCGTGCGCGGTGCGTCGTCGTTGCTGTATCGAAACAGCTGCAGCTAGAGGTGGAGGAGGTGGCGGCCGAACCGGCCCCGGCGCCCGAGATCACGCTTGTACAAGCGCTTGCCAAAGGCGGCCGTGACGAGCAGGCCGTCGAGACATGTACCGAATATGGGGTGGCTCATGTCGTTCCGTGGTATGCCGAGCGTTGCATCGCCTCATGGCGTGGCAAGGAGGCGAAAGGAAGGGAGCGATGGCAGGCAACTGCTCGCGCTGCGATGAAACAGTCGCGGCGCTCGTGGCTCCCCGATGTTGCTCCAGTCCATACGACGGCGCAACTCACGGCCCAAGTAGAGAACGCCGTGGCCAGAGGTGCCTTGGTGCTCACATGCCACGAAGAGGCATCGGATTCCGCCACGGCCGTGTTACGGCGGTGGGCTGCGTCCACTGGCCGCAGTGCCCGGCATCCCCACCCGGCGGATGCAGGAGGTGACGCCGCGGAAACCTGCGGGCGCGGGCAGGCAGAGGCATCGGCTGCGGCATACCGCTGCTTGCGGAACGAAGCCGCTTGCGGCGCAGACGGGGACGGTGCCGTGTGGTTCCTTGTCGGTCCGGAGGGTGGACTTACGGCCCCCGAAGTAAGCGCCCTGCAGAGCGCGGGTGCGCAGACAGTTCTGCTTTCCGGCAGCGTGCTTAGATCGGCAAGCGCGGGCGCTTACGCCATCGCACTGCTGCACGGAGTGTTGGCGGAATATGACAGCCGCTGAGCTGACGAGGTGGCCGTGGCGCAGAAGAGAGCTCGAGTAACGGTGTGGAGGAGGACTGAGGTGGGCGCGAAGCAATTCGGGACCGGTGACTCCACGCGGGCCAGGGAATTTACGCATGTACAATTCACGGCGCGTAGACTAGGGAAAACGTTCGCATAAATGAGAGACAATGAGACAAGACTCTTCAGATTCGCCCGTGGTGAATGAACAGCTTGAGCGAGAGGCCGGCCATCAGGGTGCCCGGGATGATGCGGAGCGTGTCATCCTCGTTCCACAACACGTACCGATGATTGACCTGCTGGGGCACCGCGACGAAGTTCTGCGCGTTCTCGAACGAGGCATCGCCCCGGCAACAATCCATGTGCGCGACCATCAGATCACGCTGGCCGGGCCGCCCGCCGCCGTAACGCTGGCAGAGACGCTGGTGGGGGAGTTGATCGACGTCGCTGGCGACGGAGAGCATCTGACTGCGGATGCGGTGGAACGTGCGGTTGCCATAGCACGTGCGGGCATTGCCAAACCAACCGAGCTGCTCACCACGGATGTGCTCTCCGCCCGCGGGCATACGATTCGCCCAAAGACATTGGGGCAGAAGGCATACGTCGATGCCATCGATGAGAACGCGATCACCTTCGGTATCGGACCGGCGGGAACAGGTAAGACGTATTTGGCAATGGCGAAGGCCGTGGTGGCGCTGCAGAGTCACGCCGTCTCCCGGATTATTCTTACTCGGCCAGCAGTGGAGGCGGGAGAGTCACTCGGTTTCCTGCCCGGATCGTTGTCGGAGAAGATCAACCCATACTTGCGTCCGCTCTATGACGCCATGTACGAGATGCTCGACCCGGACACGATTCCCAAGCTGATGGCAGCCGGAACCATCGAGGTCGCACCACTTGCCTACATGCGTGGACGGACTTTGAATGATTCTTTCATCGTTCTGGACGAGGCGCAGAACACCACCCCGGAGCAAATGAAGATGTTCCTCACGCGGTTGGGATTCGGCTCGAAAATGGTGGTCACCGGCGATATAACTCAGGTGGACCTGCCAGGTCGCACAACATCGGGGCTTGTGCTGGTCCGGCGTATCCTGCGCGATGTGCCGGGTATCCGATTTGTCGAACTCGGTTCGGCAGACGTCGTCCGGCACCGGTTGGTCGCGGAGATTATTGATGCTTATGCGAGATGGGATGAGTCCAATCGTGAGCGTTCCACGTGGCGATCACGGCACGTCTCCGCACCGGATTTCGAGGAGTACGAATGAGCATTGAGGTCAACGACGAATCTGGATTCACGCCGGCGCCGGGACTGGAGGAGATCACGCGGCTTGCGGTCTATGTGCTCGACCAGATGCGGGTTCATCCCCAGGCAGAACTCAATGTACTTCTGGTAGATGAGGCCGCCATGGAACGCCTGCACATTGAGTGGATGGACCTGGAAGGGCCAACGGATGTGTTGTCCTTCCCCATGGATGAACTGCGCCCCGCACCGGTTAACGAGGAGCCGCGTGAGGGTGTGCTCGGGGATATCGTGGTGTGCCCACAGGTGGCCGCCAGGCAGGCGCTGGCTGTCGGCCATTCCACGGCGGAGGAGATCCTGCTACTTGTGACGCATGGCATTTTGCATTTGCTCGGTTATGACCACGCGGATGATGCATCAAAACAAGAGATGTTCGAGCTGCAACGGCTGCTGCTTTTGACATTCTTGGCGCAGCGGCGCGGCCCCGGCGACCCGCCGGTCAAAGCTCCCGAGCCCACGGAGAATTGAGCGCATGGCGGAAGTGCTATTAGGCGCCGTTGCGCTGCTCAGTGCCTGCGGTGCGGGTGTCTGTACGGCAGTCACGACGGCGCTGGGCCGAGTCACTCGAGCGGAAATCTCCGAGTCGCAGTCGTTGGGGCAGGCGGGGGTGCGCATTATGTACGCTGTGACTCACCGGGCAGCGGCCACAGCGGGGTTAGCGGCGGTGCGCTTCATTCTGACATGCGCATACGCCTTATGCGTGACACTCCTCGTCTTGGAGTTCGTTACGCCTACATGGGAGGCAATTGCGATTGTCCTCGCCACCACTGTGCTGGTCTCCCTCCTCCTTGCTCTCATATCGCCGATTGCTCGCGGGGCGCGCGAACCGTTGCGCGTTGTCAGGATGTTCTCCTTAGGAACAGCGCTTATCACCGCCATATTCTCGGTACTCGTTCGGGAGCGTGAGCCCACGCCGGAAGAGTCGGAGCAGTTGCACGAGGATCAACTGGCACGCATGGTGGACCGGGTCTCGGAGTCAGAGGCGCTCGATGACGAGGATCGGGAGTTGCTGCAATCGGTTTTCGATCTCGGAACCACCCTGGTGCGGGAAGTGATGGTGCCACGCACTGACATGGTGACGATCCATGCCGATCAGCCATTGGATAAGGTGATCTCACTTTTCACACGTTCCGGATATTCACGTGTTCCGGTGGTGGGTGAGAACGTCGACGACGTGCGCGGTGTGGTCTATCTGAAAGACGTGATGCGCCGAATTCATCATCGCAACGACATTGATGATCTCGTTGTCGCCGACGTCATGCGACAGCCGGTGTTCGTTCCCGAGACGAAGGTCGTGGACGAGCTCATGAGGGAAATGCAGGCCGACCAGGTGCATATCGCACTCGTCGTTGACGAGTATGGCGGAATTGCGGGACTCGTTACCATTGAGGACCTCGTGGAGGAGTTGGTCGGCGAAATCGCCGATGAACATGACCAGGCGGAGCCGGAGGTCGAGGATCTCGGCGACGGCGTCTACCGCGTGCCGGCGCGTCTTCCAATTGACGAGCTGGGTGATCTATTCGGGGTTAGCCTGGAAGACGACGACGTCGATACGGCGGGCGGGTTATTGGCAAAGAGTATCGGGCGCGTGCCCATTGCCGGTGCCGAGACGAACATCGGTGATGTTCATTTGGCTGCTGAGCGCTTCGTGGGACGGCGTCGCAGACTGGCAACTATTATTGCAACGCGTATCGTTGCCGAGCAGCCGGATGCGGAAGGGAAAGCATGAGTGAACTCATCACTGACTGGCCGGAGGATTTCCGCGCCGGTTTCGCCTGTATTGTCGGTCGGCCCAATGCCGGAAAGTCAACGTTGACCAACGCCCTCGTCGGCCAGAAAGTTGCCATCACATCTGCCCGACCAGAGACGACGCGTCGGGTTATACGCGCCGTCGTCAACGACTCGTCCGGTCAGGTGGTCCTCGTCGATACGCCCGGACTGCACCGGCCACGCACTCTGCTTGGAGAACGACTCAATGACATGGTTCGGGAGTCATTAGCGGACGTGGAGGTGGTTGTGCTCTGCCTTCCTGCCAACGAGCAGATTGGACCGGGAGATCGATTTTTGCTCGACCTCGTACGGCAAACCCGCGCGAGCATCGTTGCCGCCGTAACGAAAAGCGACCTGGCGGGGCCCGAGGCACTGGCGGAGCATCTGCTAGCAGTCGATGAGATGGCCGACTTTGATGAGATCGTACCTGTAAGTGCCGTCAGTGGTGAGCAGGTAAATGTTCTGCGCGAACTCCTCATTATGCGCATGCCCCTATCGCCTCCGCTGTATCCGCTCGATGCGGTCACCGACGAATCGGAGGAGACGCTTATCGCCGAGCTGATCCGAGAAGCAGCTTTGGAAGAGTTGCGGGACGAGCTGCCACACTCATTGGCGGTCACCATTGAGGAGATGCAGGAGGAGTCGGCCGCACCCGGCGCGCCGGACCAGCGGCCATTGGTGCGCATTCACGCAAACCTACACGTAGAGCGCGATTCTCAGAAGGGAATTGTCATTGGGAGGCGCGGCGCCCGCTTGGCACAGATAGGACGGGATGCCCGCTCCGGCATCGAACGTTTACTCGGCACGCGCGTCTACCTTGCAACGCACGTCAAAGTGACTAAAGATTGGCAACGTGACCCGAAGAAATTGGGACGGCTGGGCTTTTAATGGCTGAGGGCAGGCGCAATTCCTCCGAAGAGGCGGAAAGCAGCCGCGCCACGGTCCCCGATTCGACGTCGGTACAAGTAAGGGAAACGGTAGAGAAGTCGATTGGTCCTACCGAAGCGGTACAGCGTAGCCTCTCGACCGCACCATCTGGAACGAGCGTGCCCCCGATGAGCCTGGGCACTCCGATGACCTCGTACCATCGGGCGGGGTCACTGGCCGACGACGCGGCTTCGTGCGCCGGTTCTCCAACCGGCATCCTCGCCTGACGAGCTGGGCACTGTTCGTATTGATTCTGGGCATATGGGGAGTCTGGGCCGGTCCCGGATGGAACCCGCAACCCATGCGCGCCATGATTGTGCCGGAGACATCGGACACGACTATCACCACAACCACGCCGACTGCCGAGATCGGAACCTACACCGTTGAGACGAGCGTCGTCGACGTCACGATGCGTGACGGTACCACCGTGCCGGCAACGGTGAAGAGGCCGGTGGGAGTAGAAGGGCTCGCACCGGGCGTTGTCCTCGTGCACGGGACGGGCACGGCCTCTTACCGAAGTTTTGTCCTGGAGAGTGAACAGATCGCTTCTACCGGCATCGTCACACTGGTACCGGAGAAGCGGATAGACAACTACACCACGACACATCGCGATTATGAGGCGCTGGCGAGGGATTACGAGGACGCCTACGACTATTTGCTGTCCTTGGATGAGGTCGATCCGCACCGCTCCGGGCTCTATGGCGTCTCCGAAGGTTGCTTCGTTGCCCCTATAGTGGCGGTGACCAAGACTGAGGGCGTCAGTTTCGTTGTTCTCGTATCGGCTCCTGTTTTACCGATACGACAGCAGGGGGCGCTGGCGGCCGACAACTATCTGCGCAATCTTGGTGCCCCTATCCAGATAATCAATGCGATTCCGAGACTGATTGGACAGGATTTCGGCGACGATGTCTTTGATTACATTGACTTCGACGTGTCTGTGTACCAGCAGCAGATGACGATGCCGGTGCTCATGCTGTATGGCACGGGCGATATGTCCATGCCGACGGTACAGGGGCCGTTGGAGATGCGTGAGGACCTCGCTGTTGCCAATAACACCCACTTGACGGTGAGGTATTACGCGGATGCCGACCACGGCCTGAAGGTGGCGGGAACACTCCTTACCGAGGCCATGCGAGACACCGCAGATTGGATCAATGGCATGCCGGACACCGCGGCGGCCCTGCCGCAGGTGGCGGGCGCACAGCCGAAGCAGGACTATGTGGCCGGTGACGTTGGTCGCACCCACTGGTTCGCATCCGGCCAGGCGGCTGTGATCATCTTAGTGGTCGGTGTGGCACTGACAGCGGTCGGCGCACTGCTGGGGCTGATCGGCAGGCTCCGCATTGCTGGGCGGCGACTTGCCGATACCGGCGGATGCGGCGGTACCGTCTATCTTGCATCAATCGCTGTTGTGACGGCGTGGGTAGCGATTGTCGCCTATGTGGTAGCTGTGGCGACGCTGGCTACCTCCTACCAACAGAACAGGTGGATCGTGCAGGGCGGATGGCTGGCGGTGCAACTCTTGGCGCTTGCCTCTGCCTGGTGCGTAGTTCGTGTGCATTACGCCTGGCGGGAGGCGCGGTATCGTGATCGCTCGCACGCTCCGCAGCATGCAGCGAAGGGAGACAGACGAAAAGAGCACGGGCAAATCAACGCCTTGGGTCAGGCGGTTATCGCGGTGAGTTTAATCGGCCAAGTAACTCTTATCGTTGCATTGGCCTATTGGGGTCCCTTCCCAGCGTTGTTCTAGCCGGGTTCGCAGGTCAGAGCGTATGCATGGATCCGGCGCCAGGCCTTGTACATTTCTCCTTCCGGCCGCGCACCGGGTTGGGGAAGGAAGATATGCCGGTCACTGTTGCTGGGCGGCACTCGTCGGAAATGGTGCTATCGCGTAGAGTTGATCCCATGGTCTTGAGCCTGAGTAGTGCCGGCGTCACCGACGTCGGGCGCGTACGCAGCCGTAACGAGGACCGCTATCTACTCCACCAGAACCTGGTGGCCGTCGCGGACGGGATGGGCGGACACCTCGTCGGTGACAAAGCCGCCGAGATGGTAATCGCGGCGCTGGCCGCAGTTGATTGGGCGGAGCTCACCACGGATACCGAGCGGGTCGCGTTGCTGGGTCGGCAACTCACCGGCGCCCGGAAGTCGATTGTCGAGATGGTGGAAGGGGATATTAGCGAGACCACTGAAACGCGAATCGGTGCACAGCCGGGTGCCGGTACCACCCTGGCCGGTGTCTTATATTGCCAGGAGGAACCCGATGGCACGGTTCCCTCCATTGCGACCGGCTCCTCTGCGGAGGATAACCGGCTCGACGGTCACTGGCTGGTGTTCCATATCGGTGATTCGCGTGTGTATTTGTGGCGGCAGGGTGAATTGGTGCGCCTGACCAAGGATCATTCGCTGGTGCAGGAGCTGGTTGACTGCGGTGAACTCACGGAGGCGGAGGCACATCGTCATCCGCGTCGACATGTGATCACACGGGCAATCGGGATTTACGATGCCCCGGAATCCGACGACGATCCAGAGCCGGAAGTCGGGTATCTGCCAACGGTCCCGGGCGACGTACTGCTCGTATGCTCCGATGGGTTGACCGATACCCTCACCGACAGCCAGATCACTGCGGTTATTGAGGACCTGTCCGGCGACTCCTTGGAAGCTCTCGTCTTCGCACTACGCGATGTGGCCGTCTCGCACGGAGGGCGTGACAATGTCACGGTTGTGACACTGGGGAGTGTCGATTCATTATGAGTTTGGCGTTGGAGTTCTGCGGAGAGTGGTTCCATATTGATCCGGCCGAATCCTTCCTCATCGGCAGGGAGGGACAGCTGGAACTGGGCGATAATCAGTACCTGCACCGGCGTTTCCTGCTCATCACCTTCCAGGACGGCATGTGGTGGATCGACAATATAGGGTCCCGCCTATCGGCCACGCTGGCAGATAAGGACGGAGTGACGCAGGCCTTCCTGCAGGCGGGCGGGCGTCTCCCGCTTGTGTACGCGGAGACAACGCTCCTGTTCACCGCCGGTCCTACGACCTATGAGATGCGCCTGGTCAATGATCAGCCGACGTATGCTCCCTCCGCCGTGGCGGAGACCTCAGACTCAGGCGAAACAACTATCGGTCCGGTGTCACTGACGCCATCGCAGCAGCTTCTCGTTCTGGCCCTGGCCGAACCCCTGCTGAACGGGCGTGGTACAACGGCGTCGATCCCATCCTCACAGGCGGCAGCGGATCGGTTGGGGTGGCCATTGACGCGTTTCAACCGCAAACTCGATCATGTCTGTGACAAGCTCACCCGGCACGGCGTGCGAGGCTTGCATGGAGGCCCGGACAAGCTCGCTGTTAATCGGCGTGCCCGCCTTGTTGAGCACGCGGTGGCGACTCGGCTCGTCTGCGCCGACGACCTTTACAAGCTGGAGGACCCGTCGTCGTACGATGACGCACAGTGACACGGGATAACAGCAAAATGGATAATTCGCGCGAATGGGCAGATGTCGTTGTGAGATGGGGAGGCGCGGCGACTTCCGATAGGGCGGCAAGCGGCGAGGGAATGATCGCCGATTTACCCGTCTTCCTGCTGGCCGACCCGGACAATGAGACCCCGCTCGCCCGTGAAGCCACTTGGATGATGATCGACGCCTTTCAGGCTTTACGCTACGCACATCCGGGAGGTCCCAGCGTGCAGGCGGTGCATGACGTATGGCGGGATGTGCTGCGCGGTATCCAACGGCGCACGGCTGAGGCGACCATTTATGGCGTCGACCAGGAGAGCATCATCGAGCCGGAAATCGCAGGTCTCATCGCAACGAAGATCAACGAGGTGCCGATGTGGATCGCGGTCAGTTCGGGCGGGGTCGGCCTCCTGGAGAACAGCGACGACGGCGTGGCCCGGGTGCCGGAACGTGACGATGTGGGCTATGACCTTCCAGGCTACCTGTGGACCATGCCGATTCGTGCCGGACAGCGTTTCGTACTTGCTTCCAAGACATTGTTGGCGGCCATGACTCTGACGCGTATGCACGCGGTCATCTCGCAGCTGCCACGTGCCGAGCGGGCAGCTGCGACACTGGTTGCCCAGCCGTCTCCCTTCCCGTCTCCCGAACAAGCCGCAATTGTGGTCGACGTGCTGACTCCACAGGAGGCTGTCGGCCTCGCGTCGCCTCCGACCCTGGACGCGGCGGATGTCAGTGGGGCACCGGATGCATCGGAACAAGACGCGAATCTGGATCCACGTATCACCGGGAGTTGGGGTCTTGAGGCTCTCGGCGTCGATTCACTGCGCGGTGGCCGACACGGACGCCGTTCCCACTCCGCCCCGCCGGAAATAGATGATTTTCGGTTTGTGTCCTACCTGGGATCCGGAGGCTTCTCGGATGTCTATCTGTACGAGGAGCAATTGCCGAAGCGGATGGTCGCGATCAAGGTGCTCTCGCGCCGTTCCCTTGGTGAGGGTGGAACATCACAGTTCCGCGACGAGGTGGATCTGATGGCGCAACTGTCCGGTCATCCCTCGGTGG
The DNA here is from genome assembly GCF_003073475.1 of Actinobaculum sp. 313. Taxonomy (GTDB): domain Bacteria; phylum Actinomycetota; class Actinomycetes; order Actinomycetales; family Actinomycetaceae; genus Asp313. The sequence continues at coordinate 1,292,707 of NZ_CP029033.1, forward strand.
TCTCGATTCACGATGCTGATATTGCCCGCTCCGGGCAGCCGTATGTTGTGATGCAGTACTGTCCACTGCCGTCATTGGCGGAACGGCTCGCCACCGGTCCGTTGGAAGCGGCGGACGCGATCAAGATGGGAGTGCAGATAGCCGGTGCGGTGCACACCGCACATGTGATCGGTATTGCCCACCATGACCTAAAACCAGCGAACGTACTGTACTCGGCCTTCGGGCGCCCGTTGCTGGGGGACTTCGGTATTGCGACCCTGGTGGGGCCTCCAGTCGGGAGGTAATGGGGGCATCGCTGCCGTGGGCGGCTCCGGAGGTACTTAACAATCAGGATGCGGGGATTGAAGCGGATGTCTACTCGCTGGCTGCAACCGTGTACACGGCATTGGTGGGCCATGCGCCATTCCGTGTGGAGGGGCAACTGACGCGGCGTGAATATATTGAACGAGTTCTGAGCTCGGAGCCGACCGATATAGAGCTCGACATGCCCGAACCGGCGTATTCGACCCTGCAGCGCGTCTTACGGGAGGCAATGGCGCGTAACCCGCACCGACGTACCGCCTCCGCGGCCGCGTTTGGACGCGGCCTGCAGCAGGTGCAAGTGCAGCTCGGACTCCAACCGACCGACCTTGAGATTCCGGGTGTGTGACGAGCCGACGACATCGCCAACCGTGCTGGAGATCGTGCCGGGGGAGAGACTCCTGGCGCGTCAAGCGAGTTGGCGCTTCAGCGCGGACGTCCACATTCTGGCGTTGCGACTGGACATCCGCCCTCGAGGCTCTAAGGTAAAACCATGAGCGCGGCATTGCTCCTGCTTCCCAGCCGCGACGGGATCCGCTAGACCGGCACCCCGCCGCGGGTATCACCTTGCCGGTCGCCCACCACTTGCTTCAGGAGCAGAGATGAAGACCGAAGGATTCCATAATCAGCAGACGGCGACCACAATGCCCATTGGGAAGTACCGCAGCTTCCTCGATGTTAACCCGGTGTGTCTACCGGATAGGCAGTGGCCGGACAAAAGGATCACGAAGGCGCCGCGCTGGCTGTCAACGGATCTGCGTGACGGCAACCAGGCGCTTATCGAGCCGATGGATCCCGCGCGCAAGCGGATGATGTTCGAGCTGCTGGTGAAGATGGGATTTAAAGAGATTGAGGTAGGCTTTCCCGCTGCATCCCAGGCGGATCTGGACTTCTGCCGCTGGCTCGTGGAGGAGAGCGCGGTACCAGAGGATGTCACGATCTCGGTGTTGACACAGTCCCGCCCGGAGATCATTCATAAGACGATTGACGCCTTGCAAGGGCTGCCGCGGGCGACCGTGCATCTCTACAATGCGACGTCGCCCGTGTTCCGCCGCGTCGTTTTTCATAATGACCGGGAGGCCACGAAGCAGCTTGCCGTGTGCGGAACACAGGAAATCGTTGCCTATATGGAGAAGGTACTCGGCGACGACATGGTTGCCGGATTCGAGTATTCGCCGGAAATCTTCGTTGATACCGAACTCGATTTCGCCCTGGAGGTATGCGAGGCGGTGATGGATGTGTGGCAGCCCGCGGCTGATCGGGAGATCGTACTGAATCTGCCGACGACGGTGGAGCGCTGTACCCCGAATGTTTACGCCGACCAGATCGAGTACATGAGTCGAAATCTATCGCGGCGTGAGTACATCGCACTGTCGGCGCATAACCATAACGACCGTGGTACGGGGATTGCGACGGCGGAGTTGGCCATGCTGGCAGGTGCTGACCGCATCGAGGGGTGCCTGTTCGGGCAGGGCGAGCGTACCGGCAATGTGGACCTGGTGACAATGGCCTTGAACCTTTTCAGCCAGGGTGTTGATCCGCAACTGGACCTATCCGATATCGACCGCGTGCGGCGTACCGTCGAGCACTGCACTTCCATGGATGTGCCGCCGCGCACGCCCTATGGGGGCGACCTGGTGTATACCTCGTTCTCTGGTTCGCATCAGGATGCGATTAAGAAGGGATTCGCCGACCGGCAGGAGCGGGTTGCGGACGCGGGCGGAGATGAGCTGGCGGTGCCGTGGGAGGTTCCCTATCTGCCGATTGACCCGAAAGATGTCGGTCGCACCTATGAGGCGGTGGTGCGGGTCAATTCGCAGTCCGGCAAGGGCGGCGTCGCCTATCTCATGTCAACGACACGGCATTTCGATCTGCCGCGCCGCATGCAGATTGAGCTGTCCCGAATCGTGCAGCGTTATACCGACCAGTACGGCGGAGAGGTGACGGCCGACGACTTGTGGCAGATCTTCGCCGATGAGTACCTTCCCTTTACCTCCGCACAGGGCTTGAAACCGTGGGGGCGTTTCCGGCTGCTGGCGACGACGGTGACGGCCGGGGACGAGGGTGAACAATCCGTGCTCACAGCCACCATCGCAGACGGCGATGAGGAGCACACGCTGGCGTCACGCGGCAACGGCCCCATTGATGCCTTCGTCAGCGCGCTGTCGCAGTTGGGCATCGAGGTGCGGGTGCTCGACTACGCCGAGCATGCATTATCGGAGGGCGGCGACGCAACGGCGGCGGCTTACGTGGAGTGCGAGGTCAACGGTCAGGTCCTGTGGGGCTGTGGAGTTGACCCATCCACCATGCGCGCTAGTTTCAAAGCCGTTATCTCGGCCGTCAATCGCGCTCTGCGCTGACCGGTGTGAGAGAATAATGCGGTGAGACTGTACCGGGATGAGGCGCTTGTGCTACGCACCCATGATTTGGGGGAAGCAGATCGCATTATCACCCTGCTGACACGTGCCCATGGGCGCGTGCGCGGCGTGGCGAAGGGCGTACGCCGCACTAAGTCTCGTTTCGGGGCGCGTCTAGAGCCGTTCTCCATGGTTGACGTGCAGTTGTACCAAGGGCGTAGTCTCGATGTTATCACCGAAGCTGCAACGCTTAATCCTTTCGGACGTGCTATCGCTCCGGACTATGAGTCATACACCGCCGCCAACGCCATGGCAGAGGTGGCGGAGCGGCTTACGCCGGAAGAAGGGCAGGAGGATGAGGAGCAGTATTTGCTGCTTCTAGGCGCGGTGCATTCGTTGGCGGTCAAAGCGCATGATCCCGCCCTGATTCTTGATTCATATTTGCTGCGCGCCATGGCTCTGTCCGGCTGGGCAGTGGCAATCTGGGATTGTGCCCGTTGTGGAAGAGACGAAGGACTGCGCTCCTTCCACGTGGCATCGGGCGGAATGGTATGTGACAACTGTGCACCGCGTGGTTCCGCGCATCCATCGCCCGCCACGGTCGAACTGCTCGGGGCTTTGCTATCGGGTGACTGGCCCGTGGCAGAGGCTGCCGACCAGCCGACGCGGCGCGAGTCCACTAGCCTGATTTCCGCTTACCTGCAGTGGCATATTGAACGGCAGGTGCGGTCGCTACGGCTGGTTGAACCGGCATCATGATCTCGCCGCCACCGCATCCCTCCGGAGCGCGCCCGCCGCAGTTGCCGGTGCTTCCGGAACACGTCGCCGTCGTTATGGACGGCAACGGACGATGGGCGAACGCGCGCGGTCTGCCACGAACCGAGGGGCATCGCGTTGGTGAGGCAATGCTTATGGATGTGATTGCCGGCGCCGTCGAGATAGGAATCAAGGAACTGTCGGCGTACGCATTTTCCACCGAAAACTGGAAACGGTCACCATCCGAAGTACGCTTCATCATGGGGTTCACCCGGCAGGTGCTTCGCGCGCAGCGCGACGAGCTGAACTCGTGGGGCGTGCGCGTGCGCTGGGTGGGCCGAACACCCCGCCTATGGAAGTCGGTACTTTCCGAACTGCGGATCGCAGAAGAAATGACCGCCGCAAACGATGTTCTGACGTTGAATATGTGCATCAACTACGGCGGACGGGCGGAAATCACCGATGCGGCGCGTGCCATTGCGGCAGAGGCCGCAGTGGGGCGACTGCATCCGGAGCGAATCACCGAGCGCACTATCGCCCGCCATTTGTACGCGCCGCATATGCGAGACGTCGATCTGTTCATCCGCACCGGCGGGGAACAGCGCATATCGAACTTCCTGATGTGGGAATCGGCCTATGCCGAACTCTATTTCTCCGATCTGGCGTGGCCGGACTTTGATCGCCGCGAGTTGTGGCGTGCCTGCCAGGCCTACGCCGAGCGGGATCGGCGCTTCGGGGGAGCAGTCGATAAAGTTCAATAGGCGTGGACCGCGCTGCGGTGTGAGTGTCGGACATTTTAGAATCGTCACCATGCTGCAGACAATCGACTTGCGTGGCTCACGCCCGGACAGTCAGGACCTCGCCTCTCGTCTTCCGCGGGCGGAGGTAGACGTCGACAAGGCGCTGGAGGCCGTGCATCCGCTGATCGACGACGTGCGCGCACGCGGTCAGGTGGCACTGCTTGAATTGGCGGAGCGTTTTGACGGCGTGCGACCGGAGAACCTGCGGGTACCCCAAGCGGCCCTGGAGGCCGACCTCGCGAACCTTTCGCCGCAGTTACGCCAGGCCTTGGAAATCTCGATTGCGCACAACCGGGCCGGGCACGCTGCCCAGCTTCCCGTTGAACGCGAAACGGAGATCGTCTCAGGCGGCGTCGTGCGGCAACGGTGGGTGCCGATGAGAAGAGTCGGACTATACGTTCCCGGTGGCTTGGCCGTCTATCCATCTTCCGTGATTATGAATGCAGTTGCGGCACAGGTGGCCGGTGTCGGTCAGATTGCTCTTGCCTCTCCGCCACAGGCGGACCATGGAGGCTTACCACATCCAACGATTCTGGCCGCATGCCGACTTCTGGGTATCGATGAGGTATACGCCGTTGGTGGTGCTCAGGCGATCGCCATGTTCGCCTACGGGGTGAACGGGTTATGCGAAGGCGTCGATGTGATTACGGGACCCGGCAATATCTACGTGGCGGCAGCGAAACGTGCGGTGCGCGGCGTCGTAGGAATTGACGCTGAGGCGGGAACCACCGAAATCGCCATCGTCGCCGATAGGACTGCGAACCCCGACTATGTCGCGGCCGACCTCGTATCGCAGGCGGAACATGATCCGGCAGCGGCATCGGTTCTTATTACGGATTCGCCAGAACTGGCAGCAGCCGTTGATAGCAGGTGCGAGGCGAGGGCGGCCGCGACGAAGCATACGCAGCGGGTAGAAACAGCCCTGCGCGGTCCGCAGTCGGGGATTGTGCTGGTCGACGATGTGGACGCCGCTATCGCCGTCGCGAATGCGTATGCGGCCGAACATCTGGAGATTCACACTGCTCAGGCAGCAGACGATGCGGCGCGTATTCACAATGCGGGCGCGATTTTTGTCGGTCCTTACAACCCGGTTCCGCTGGGCGACTATATGGCCGGGTCGAACCATGTTCTACCAACGGGCGGTACCGCTCGTTTCTCCGCGGGACTCAACGTGCACGCCTTCCTCAAATCGGTGCAGGAGATCGAGTACTCCCGCGAGGCTATGACAGCCCTGTACGGACCGTTGCAAGCGCTGGCACACGACGAAGACCTTCCGGCACACGCCGAGGCTCTCGCGGCGCGTCTTCCGGGCGATAGCGCCGACTAGCCCGCAGTCGCCAATTCATTCGCAGTCACCGGTCAAAAGCAGGCCGCCACAAGCGCTCCGATTGAGTAGGTGACGCCCATCGCGAGCAGACCGCCGCATATGTTACGCAGCACCGCCGGGCGTTTCGGTGAGCCTCCCAGATGAGCCGAGACCGATCCGGTTATCGCGAGGGCGCAGGTGACGGCGACCACGGTGACGGGCACTGCGATGCGGGTTGGCGCGGCGAGGATCGCGACGAACGGGATAAGTGCGCCTAGGATGAAGGAGAACATCGAGGCGAAGGCGGCGTGCCAGGGATTGGCGAGACTGTTCGGGTCAATGCCGAGTTCAAGGCGTGCGTGGGCGGCCAGGGCGTCACGCCGCGTCAGTTGTTCCGCCATTTCATGAGCCAGGCGCTCGTCGACACCCTGTTCCTCGATTAAACCGGCCAGCTCGTTCAGTTCTCCTTCGGGATCGGCGGCCAATTCTGCGCTCTCTTTGGCCAGTTCGGACCGCTCGGTATCGCGTTGTGTGGAGACGGAGACATATTCGCCCGCTGCCATGGATAGGGCACCGGCTATGACACCTGCCAGGCCGGAGGCCAGTAACGCCGATCCGGTGAGAGCGGCACCCGAAACACCGACAACGATGCCGGCGGTCGAGACAATCCCATCATTTGCTCCCAGGACGCCGGCGCGCAGCCAATTCAGACGGCTGGCAACCGTGCTCGACGGCGACTCCTCCTGCGCAGGTAGCGCGGCTTGTTCCGCCGGGACCGCGCCCCGCCGTCTTCTGCGCCGTACCGATAGGGCGGTCATAGCTGTAGCGTATGCCTACATCTTGACTGAATCCAGTAAGGCTGGGCCTCCTAACCAGCTGGATATAGCCCTGAAAGGTAGGTTTTACGGCAGCGCCGACGGCGGCATGCGCGTAAAATGTGACGCGAGGGGCCAACGGTGACGCCTTGCGATGCGCAAGCACGGATGGCCCGTTGTGTGAGGTCGTTATGGCTGATGTCTATCCCGTTGTCGTCGGAACGGACGGCTCGGCGCACGCGGCAGTGGCGGAAGCGGCAGCTGCGGCGGACGCACGGCGGCGTGGTCTGCCGTTACGGCTCGTTTACTCTTTCGCTCCACTCTACGGTTTTGCTGGCCTCGATCCTACGCCCCGGAGAATGTTCTTGAGGCATGCCAGGAAATCATTGATCGTGAGATAGATGGGCTACGCGAACACTATCCGGATCTGGAGATCAGCGGCGAGGTATTGGTTCAAGACCCTGCGGTTGCACTCGTAAAGGAAACGGAAAGCGCGGATATTCTATATGTCGGCGCCCGCGGGCTGGGTGCCATTCGGCGCTTTCTCCTCGGATCCGTATCGAATAAGGTGGCGGCTTACGGGAAATGTCCCGTTGTGGTAGTACGCCACGCCCCGGTCAACGAAAACGGTCCGGTCGTCGTGGGCATGGACCCGGATGAGGGTTCCCCCGCGGCGATCGATTTCGCATACCGCCAAGCTCGGGCCCGCGGCGTGGCACTGCGTGTGATTCAGGCCCGGCAACACGCAGCGGCGAATGTCAATCGGGTACCGGAAGGTGCACTGCGCGAAGCGATCCGCAGCGGTGTTGCGAGCTTGGAGTCTAGCGGCAAGGAAGCCTTCAATAGCTTTGATGCTGACTACCCGGATGTACATGCCACGCTGGACATTGTCTCCGGCCATGCGGTAGATGCCCTCTTGGCCGCGTCCGAAGACGCCAGCCTGCTGGTCGTGGGCAATCATGGCCGCAACGCTCTGGCGATGCTCGGTTCAGTCAGTTCCGGTGTTCTGCATGGCGGGGCAGCGGTAGTGGCGGTGGTGCCGGCTGAATAAGGACGGCTGTGTTCCGACAGTGGCGGAACGTCCGGCAAGCGCGAGTTTGCACGCTGGACGTTTCGCCGCCCGGCCTCAAAATATCCGTAGTCTTGGATTGTGACACGACTTCCTATCCGTGCGGAATTTGCCGATGAGGCTCCTTACGGTGCGCCGCAACTCGACGTCCCGGTGACGCTGAACGTCAATGAAAACCCGTATCCGCCCGACGCGGAGCTTCTCGCTGACATTGCCGCTGCTGCCCGCGACGCGGCGTTACGTCTGAATCGCTACCCGGATCGTGACTTCATGGCGTTGCGGCAGGACCTGGCGGATTATCTGGCGGAGGAGTCCGGTGTTCGTGTGTCGGCGGCGCAGATCTGGGCGGCGAACGGCTCCAACGAGGTTATGCTGCACCTGCTGCAGGCCTTCGCCGGACCGGGGCGTTGTGTTCTTTCTTTTGCGCCGACGTACTCCATGTACCCGGAGTACGCACGGGATACCTTCTCGCGGTGGGTTGTGGGACCGCGGCGGGAGGATTTCACCATTGATGTGAATTCTGCCCGGCAGACCATTACGAGGGAACGACCCGCAGTGATACTTCTGGCCAGCCCGAATAATCCGACGGGCACGGCATTGAGCCGTAGCGAATTGGAGGGGATCCTCGACGCCGCAGTGGCTAGTGGCCCGGACGACGGCGGTTCCGAGCAAGCGTCCAGCCTTGTCGTGGTTGACGAGGCCTACGCCGAGTTTCGGCGAGACGGGGCCCCTTCGGCGATGGAATTGCTGGCGCAGTATCCGCATATGGTGGTGACGCGGACGATGTCGAAGGCGTTTGGTGCGGCGGGGCTGCGTCTGGGATATCTAGCTGCTAGCCAGGAGGTGGTTGACGCGGTGACCGTGGTGCGCCTGCCCTACCACCTGTCGGCGGTGACACAGGCCGTGGCGCGCGCCGCGTTGGCGCATCGGGCCCCACTGCGCCGACAGGTGGCGGAAATACGCGTGGCTCGCGATGCCTTGGCACAGGAGTTGCGCGTTCGCGGACTGCGTGTTGCGCCGTCGGATGCCAACTATCTTCTGTTTGGAACCTTCCCTGATCGGCATGCTGTGTGGCAAGCTCTACTTGAACGCGGTGTGCTGATCCGCGAAGTCGGCCCGGAAGGGTGGCTGCGTGTCAGTATTGGCACGCCGGAAGAGAACGCTGCCTTCCTGGTGGCGCTGGGAGAGGCAATGTAATGGGAGAACAACGAGTTGGCCGCATTGAGCGGGAGACCTCGGAAAGCAGGATCCGGCTCGAGCTGAACCTCGATGGGCACGGGGAGTCCGACATCACAACCGGAGTGCCGTTCTACGACCATATGCTCACGGCGCTGTCACGGCACTCCCTTATTGATCTCTCGGTACATGCGGAGGGTGACATCGCGGTGGATGTGCACCACACGGTTGAAGATACCGCCATTTGTTTAGGTGAGGCACTGCGGCAGGCGTTGGGCGACAAACGAGGAATTCGGCGCTTCGGCGACGCCCTGGTGCCACTTGACGAGGCGCTCGCTCGCGCCGTTGTGGATATCTCCGGGCGACCGTACCTGGTTCACGACGGCGAACCGGAAGGCCAGCAGTATCACTTGATTGGCGGGCACTTCACGGGGGCGATGACTCGCCACGTGTTCGAGGCCATTGCCTTTCACTCTGGCATCTGCCTGCACCTTGACGTGCTGCGCGGCCGCGACCCGCACCACATCGTAGAAGCACAATTCAAGGCATTTGCGCGGGCGTTGCGAGGCGCGGTCGAATACGATCCACGCGTATCGGGCATTCCCTCCACGAAGGGTGCGCTCTAAGGCGGATCCAGGATCCGCAATGCAAGAAAGGACGAATACCGGTGGGCACCAAGATCAAGCGCTATGTCATCTTGACGCCGTTCGACCAGGCAGAGGTGGTGGCGGGCATCGCCTCGTTGCAACACCTCGATGTTGCGGTGGTTCCGACCTCCTCCGGTGCGCTGGTGGTACGCGAATTGCCTGTGCCGCAGTACGACGAGTGGGACATCCGCAATATTCTCGGACCCGACGACGCGGACCTGGAGGAGTTGGCGGCCTCGGGTGAGCCCGCCGATAATGCGCCGGCAGTAGCCGCCTTTTTCTCTCGTCTCTCCAAGTACGGCGTCGTGCTGCTTGACGTGAATCTGGACGACGGCGATGGCTTCGACGCCGGCGTAGCGGGAACCGTGCGCGCTTGGCGCTACCAGGCGGGCGAACCGGGGGAGGAGATTTCGGCCGGATTGTTGCTCAACTCCGCCGAACCACTGCTGGAGAAGATCATCCTCGGACAGGAGAAACCGGAAGATCACGGCGGTATTTTCGCCCGCGACGTCACACCAACCATGCTGACAAAGCTGGCGGCGCGGCGTCGCAGCGCCAGTGGCGGAAAAAAGGGACGAGAAGAGCAATCGGATGACTCCGATAGCATCGATTCGAGCGGAGATGGACCGCAGGAAGCAAGTGAGCCTGCCGAGGCGAACAACCCGCAAACGGAGCGAGAAGAGGATGACTAAGAGTGTCGCTGCGGGCAGGCATTCGGCTGACGGCTGTGGGCCGCTAGAATGTCCGGCGTGAAGAAGATTGCTGTTCTTGCTGCGGGCACGGGCAATGTGCGTTCCGTTGTTCGCGCGGTGGAACACGTGGGCGCTGATGTCGAACTCACGGCGGACCCCGATGTGGTGATGGCCGCAGACGGCCTCATCGTTCCCGGTGTGGGCGCCTTCGCCGCAGTGATGGAGAAACTGCGTGGCGTTGGCGCGCACCGCCTTATTGAGCGGCGTGTAGCGGGAGGACGGGGCGTTCTCGGAATATGCGTGGGACTGCAGGTGATGTTCACGCGCAGCACGGAACGCGGTGAACACGAAGGTTTGGGCCAGTGGCCCGGGTCAGTGGACCGCCTTCCGGCACGAATCGTTCCCCATATGGGCTGGTCACCGGTGGATGTGGCAGAAGGGTCCCGCCTCTTCTCCGGGGTGGAGGATCAGCGCTTCTATTTCGTTCATTCATACGCGGTCCAGGAAGATCCCGGAGCGCAGATGAGCGATGCCCTTGCCAGACCGAACGTCACCTGGGCGGAACATGGCGCCCGCTTCGTTGCGGCGGTGGAAGATGGCCCGCTTTGCGCTACACAGTTTCACCCGGAGAAGTCGAGTGAGGCGGGCGCGGTGTTGTTGCGGAATTGGCTGGGAACCTTGTGATGTTCTGGTGCGGTGGTGGTTCGCCTGCGGCACCAGCAGCGGTGGACCGAACCGATTCATGGATCAGACGCACTGAATGCATGCGGTGAATGCGCCGAGAAGCGATGAGGAGTTAACGACATGATTGATAGTCTCCAACTTTTGCCCGCGGTTGATGTTGTCGGCGGACAGGCAGTTCGACTGGTGCAAGGCGAGGCCGGTACCGAGCAGAGCTACGGGGACCCAGCCGAAGCGGTGGCGACTTTTCTCGCCGAGGGAGCAACCTGGATACATCTAGTCGACCTCGACGCCGCTTTTGGGCGTGGATCGAACCACGAGCTACTCGCCGATATAGTGGCAAGCACGCCGTGCCAGGTGGAGCTCTCCGGTGGTATCCGTGACGATGCGTCGCTTGAGCGCGCGCTGGCTGCGGGTGCCGCCCGCGTCAACCTGGGAACCGCAGCCTTGGAGGATCCGGAATGGACCGCCGGTGTGATCGGGAAGTACGGCGCACGGATAGCCGTGGGCCTGGACGTGCGCGGAGAAACTCTTGCTGCGCGCGGCTGGACCAAGGAGGGGGGCAATCTGTGGGAGGTGCTGGAACGGCTCGACGGCGCCGGCTGCTCGCGGTACGTTGTAACCGATGTGGCGCGCGATGGCATGTTGAGCGGACCTAATACCGGCCTTCTCGCCGCCGTGGCGGGCCGTACCAGCGCACCGGTGGTAGCCTCCGGAGGAGTCTCGTCATTGGATGATTTACGGGCGCTGCGCGAGTTGGTTCCTTTGGGAGTCGATAGCGCCATTGTGGGCAAGGCGCTGTATGCGGGAGCCTTCACACTCTCCGAGGCGATTGCCGTGGCGGGGGAGCAGAACTGATGGATCCGCAGCGACTGCTGCAGCCGAATGCCTTCGCGGAAGACGACGGCACCGAACAGGCCGTGTTTACCCAGGCTCTCGCAATCGCAAACCCCATGCGGCGGCACGAGGCAGTGGTAGCGGCGCTGACCACGGGCCGCGTTCTCCTCGCGGTGCAGGCGCATCCACACCCCGGGCACGCTACCGTGGCGGCTATTGGTAGGCACGTTGCGGGAGGCGAAGAGTCCGGGCCGAGCGGCGAAATTAGTAATGTCACATCGAACCTGCGAGTAGACGGTCCGGGTGGGCGACCCGCGTTCGCGGTGTTCTCCTCGGCCGATCAGGTGGGGGCATTTGATTCCGCAGCGCGGCCGCTGCCTTTGGGTGGGAAGACCGCCGCGGCGCGGGCTCTTGCCACAGGTGGCATGCTGGTAGTGAATCCTGGTGATGAACAGGAATTCGTCGGTCGGAGCGCCTTGGCCGCTATTTCCGCCGCAGAACCCTGGTTAGCGCCATGGAACGATACCGACATCGCGACGCGAATTGGCCAGTCGGTGCGTGATTGCGAGCTTGTACGTGGACTCAGTATTTCCATGCGTCGCGGAGGAGTCACATTGGTACTGCTGCATATGGCGCAGCGAGCCGAACGTGCCGCAGCCGCAGATGCCGTGGTGCGGGCAAGTCAGGCTATCGCCCATGACGAGTATCTTCGCGCCCGCCTCGATGCCGTTGAAGTCGTACCCGTGCGTGACATTTGAGGCCCCGCGTCGAAACTGTGCAGGCGGCTGTTGCTTTCGCTGCTACCAGGGCCCAGGCAGGCGAATGCGGGGTGAAACGCGACGATGTCGAGGGCTGCGGACCCTCGAGACACTGTGTGGCCGGGTGGCCAGTGTGTGCAAAGCGACACGAAAAAAGGCCTATTTGAGGCCTGGTGGCCGGTCGTCGCCGCCGTCAAGCTGGTATAGTATTTGGCGACCAACCGGCCAAGCGGCCGGAATGCAAGTGGAGTACTCCCACCTGGGTGGCCCTCTGGGTACCGGGTTACATGGTAGGCAGCTCTTGGCAGCCGGTTCCTGGGGTGTTCTGCGCGCATCAAAGTCCAGGAACTGAGGAGCAGTTATCAACAACGAACCACGGGTCAATGAGAGAATCCGCGTCGACAAGGTGCGCCTTGTCGGCCCCGGCGGTGAGCAAGTCGGCGTCGTCCGGGTGGATGATGCTCTTCGTCTCGCGCAGGAAGCCGGATTGGATCTCGTTGAGGTGGCACCGAACTCCAACCCGCCCGTTGCCAAGCTCATGGACTACGGAAAGTTCAAGTATGAGGCTGCGCAGAAGGCACGTGAAGCGCGCCGGAATCAGTCAAATACGGTGATCAAGTCGATTCGCATCGGCCTGAAGATTGACGAGAATGACTACCGCACAAAAAAGAGCCAGGCGGAGCGATTTCTTGCGGGCGGCGACAAGGTGAAATTCGACCTGCGCTTCAAAGGGCGGGAACAGTCGCGCCCGGAGTTGGGTGTTAAGCTGCTGCGAGGCATGGCGGACGAGCTGGCGGAGATTTCTACCGTTGAGGCAGCTCCGCGCGCCGACGGCCGATACATGTCAATGGTGCTCGCACCGTTACGAAAGAAGTCCGAGGCGAAGTCGGACCAGCGGCGTCGTCGGGAGGCGCAACGTGAGAACCGGCGTGCACGCGACGCCGAGCGAGCACAGCGCCAGCAGGAAAAGGCCGCGGAGGCCAGTGAGTCTCCGGCGGCGCAGGACGCCGAGGCCAAGGCGGCGCCCGCTGCCAAGCCGAAGCCATCCGCACCCGGCGCCTGATACTTCTTTTTGTTGCCAAATAGACGCCGCACCGCTATGTGCGGCCTGATCGAGGGGCTGATATGCCGAAGAATAAGACGCACTCCGGTGCGAAGAAGCGTTTCCGCGTGACGGGAAGTGGGAAGCTTATGCGCCAGCAGGCCAATAAGCGGCATCTGTTGGAGCACAAGTCGTCGCGCCGAACCCGTCGCCTGTCAAAGGACCAGGCGGTCGCTAACGCGAACCTGAAGCAAGTCAACACCCTGCTGGGCCGCTGAGGCGGAAGGAGATTTAGACATGGCACGAGTCAAGCGCGCAGTCAACGCGCATAAGAAGCGTCGCACCACCCTGGACAGGGCGTCGGGGTACCGGGGCCAGCGTTCCCGCTTGTATCGCAAGGCCAAGGAGCAGGTCACGCACTCCATGGTGTATAACTACCGTGATCGCAAGGCCCGCAAGAGCGAATTCCGCAAGCTGTGGATCACGCGTATCAATGCCGGTGTGCGCGCGGAGGGCATGACATACAACCGCTTCATCCAGGGCTTGAGCCTGGCGGGTATCGAGGTTGATCGGCGCCAACTGGCTGAGATGGCGGTGAACGATCCGGTGGCTTTCAAGGCGGTTGTGGAAAAGGCGCGGCAGGCGTTGCCCACCGATGTCAACGCACCGAAGTCGGCGTAACACGATGTCGTATGACGGGAGGACTCGCGTGGGTCCTCCCGTTTTGCTGTCATCGCTATTGCGTGTGCGCGAGGCATCGACGCCGTAGACGTTGATCTGTTCGGCACGCACGTGCCGTTCGTTGGTCATTGAAAGGGGGCGGCTGTGAACACGCCGCGTATTAAGGAAGCGTCGCGAACTCAGTTGCAGCGCGCACAGCGCTTGCATCGGCGTGAACAGCGGGAAAAGCATGGGCAGGCGCTTGTTGAGGGGCCGCAGGCGGTCCGTGAGCTTCTGAGCTGGCAGGTGCAGACAGTGCGTGATGTGTACGCGACCAACGAGGCATTGGAGCGCCATCCCGATATTCGCGCGCTGATCGCGGCCAAAGGGGTCTGGACGCATGTGCTTGATGCCGCCGCTATGCGAGACCTGTCCGGCGACGGTCAAGGATTGGTCGCCGTTGCCCGCATACCACAGCGGCGGGAAGCGAGCACCCTGATGCGCGGAGCGCAGCTTGTTATCGCGGTTGCCGAGCTCTCTGATCCGGGTAATCTGGGGACAATCGTGCGCACGGCCGATGCGGTTGGGGCGGCTGCGGTTCTGATAGGAAAGGGGAGCGCCGAACTTTATTCCCCCAAGGCGATCCGTTCGACGGCGGGATCGGTGTTTCATGTGCCGTGTGTGACAGGCCTGGAGTTCGCCGACATGGTGCGTCTCGCGCACGACGCGGGATTGCAGTGCTTAGCGGCAGATGGAGCGGGCGAATGGGAGCTGCAAGCACTGGTCAATGCGGCCTGGGAGAAGCAGGTGCTCGGCACATGGTTCGATGGTCCCGATTTAACGCGTCCGACCATGTGGATTTTAGGGAATGAAGCGCACGGCTTCGCCGGGCAGTCGACGGAAATGGTGGATGCCCGTGTTTCAATTCCCCTGCAAGGACAGGCGGAATCGTTGAATGTATCGATGGCAGGTGCCATCTGCGCGTATACGAGTCTATTCGCCCAGAATGCCGGATGAACAGGAATCACACCCCTAGGCCTTAGGTCCCAGTTTTGAGCAAATTAAACGCACGTCTTTTTTTGTGAAAATCCCTGCTCGGCGCAAGGTCGAAGGTAACTGATTGCGATTTGGGATGTTCGGCCTATGGTGAAGATATGGTCGAAATACGAATCCACGGTCGGGGCGGACAGGGTGTGGTGACCGCCTCCGACATGGTGGCAATGGCAGCTTTCGCGGAGGGCCATCACGCGCAAGCGTTTCCGTCCTTCGGATCCGAGCGCACTGGCGCGCCGGTGGTCGCCTACAGCCGTATCCGCGATGAGGAGATACGCACGCGTGAACCGGTGCTGAATCCAGATGTCATTATCGTGCAGGATCCCACCCTCCTGCCGATCCTCGATGTTTTTGCCGGCTTGACGCCGGAGGGATACGCCCTGGTGAATTCGGCGAAGTCGCCGGAGGAACTTGGTTTCGCCGACGTGGCGCGGTCACGGCCGGTGGGGCACGTCATGTCTATTCCGGCCACGGATATTGCGCGCGAGCACACCGGACGAACGGTGCCGAACGCCGTCCTACTGGGCGCCATGGCCGCGCTTACCGGGCTGATCACGCTTGATTCGGTTGCCGCGGCGATCCGCAATCGGTTCCCGGGAAGCGTGGGCGAGAAGAACGTTGCCGCCGCAACCGCGGCTTATGAACTCGTCCTGGAGAAGAAGGGAGAGGCTGTTCATGCTTGAGCAAATCGAGGGATCGAAGGCAATCGCGCATACCGTGGCGCGTTGCCATCCAGAGGTCGTATCGGCCTACCCCATCTCACCTCAGACGCATATCGTTGAAGAAGTCTCGCGTATGGTCAAAACAGGCGAGCTGAGTGGATGCGAATACGTCAATGTCGAGTCCGAGTTCGCGGCAATGTCCGCCTGCATCGGAGCCTCCGCAGCGGGGGCTCGCACCTACACCGCGACGGCGTCGCAGGGCCTGCTGTTCATGGTGGAGGCCGTTTACAATGCCTCCGGCCTCGGCCTGCCCATCGTGATGACGGTCGCCAACCGTGCGATCGGCGGTCCGATCAACATCTGGAACGACCAGTCGGATACCATGTCGCAGCGCGACTCCGGCTGGCTGCAGCTCTACGCGATGGATAATCAAGAAGCCGCAGACCTGCACGTCCAGGCCTTCAAGCTCGCCGAGGAACTCTCTCTTCCGATTATGGTGTGCATGGACGGTTTCATCCTCACGCATGCCGTTGAACAGGTGAACCTTCCCGAAGAAGATCAGATCGCGCGCTTCCTGCCGCCTTTTGAACCGCGACAGTTGCTTGATCCCAGTGATCCGATCTCCATTGGTGCGATGGTAGGCCCGGAGGCCTTCACCGAGGTGAAATACCTCGGGCATATCAAGCAGTTGGAGGCACTGGACCGTATTCCGGAGATTCAGAGTGAGTTCCAGCAGATCTTCGGACGCGATTCCGGCGGTCTGCTTCACTCCTATCGGACGGAGGACGCGGAAACCATCGTCCTGTGCCTGGGCTCGATCACCGGCACGATCCGCGATGTCGTGGACGCGCGGCGCGAACGGGGCGATAAGATCGGCGTCGTTTCGCTGGTTGCCTTCCGTCCCTTCCCGACGGCGGCCGTTCACGATGCGCTGGACGGAGCCAAGCGTGTTCTCGTCGTCGAGAAAGCGTTCTCCAGCGGGATTGGAGGCATTGTTGCCGCACACGTACGTGGCGCATTGGAAGGCAGCGACATTCGGATCTACGAACTAATCGCCGGGCTTGGTGGACGCGATGTCACCCAGCCGTCGTTGAACGACTACTTCGACAAGGCCGAGAAAGACGCCGTCGAACGGCTGACCTTCCTTGACCTGCAAACCGATATTGTCAAGCGCGAACTGGAGCGCCAGGAGGCCAACCGCCGCTCGGGTGCATCTCCGGAGAATATCGTGCGTGACGTAACACGAAAGATGATGGAAGGTGCGCAATGAGTAACGATACAACGGCTGCCAGCGTTCCTCCGGAGCTCACTGAAAAGCGCTATATCCGTGGGAACCCCGGGGCGGCAGACGTGCCCGAAACACAGATTCCGGCACGTGAACACGTCAAGTTCTATCAGGTCGGTTCCTTCGCCGTCGGCAACAGACTGGTACCGGAGGAGCTACGTTCCTTTCAGTCGGAGAAAGACCGTGCGAATTCGCTGACATCGGGTCATCGCGCCTGCCAGGGCTGCGGCGAGGCGCTCGGTGCACGATACGCGATTGACACTGCAATGAAGGCCACGGGTGACAAGGTCATAGCGGTTAACGCTACCGGTTGCCTGGAAGTGTTCTCGACGCCATACCCGAACAGTGCGTGGAATTTGCCGTGGATTCATTCCCTGTTCGGCAATGCCCCGGCAGTGGCTTCCGGTGTGCAGGCGGCCCTGAAGGCCAAGGGGTGTGAAGACATCCGTGTAATCGCGCAGGGCGGCGACGGCGGTACCGTCGATATCGGAATTGGCGCGCTGTCGGGCATGTTCGAGCGTAACGACGATGTGCTTTACATCTGCTACGACAACGAGGCCTATATGAACACCGGCGTGCAACGGTCCGGTGCGACGCCGCCGACGGCGCGCACCGCGACAACCCAGCCCGTGGGTCCCGAGCCGGGTAACGACTGGGGCCAGGGCAAATTCATGCCACGTATCGCGATGGCACATGAAATACCTTATGTGGCAACGGCAACGGTTGCTGATCTGCGCGATCTCGAATACAAGGTGAACAAGGCTATGCAGTACCGCGGTGCGCGCTATATTCATGTGCTCGTTCCCTGCCCGCTGGGCTGGGGTACCGCCTCGAATATCACGGTTAAGATCGCGCGTTTGGCGACGCAATCTGGCCTGTTCCCCGTTTTTGAAGCGGAGTACGGTGAGCTCGTCTCCTCCGCGAAGATCCGCAGACCGGTTCCGGTGGAGGAGTACCTGCGCCCGCAGCGGCGCTT
Organism: Actinobaculum sp. 313; assembly: GCF_003073475.1. Lineage (GTDB taxonomy): Bacteria > Actinomycetota > Actinomycetes > Actinomycetales > Actinomycetaceae > Asp313. The sequence continues at coordinate 1,310,579 of NZ_CP029033.1, forward strand.
CGCGCATCTGTTCAAGAAGAATGCGGATCGCGCGGTTATTGCCCGGCTGCAGGAGTTGGCGGATCGCAATATTCGCCGATACGACCTCATTGATGACGATCAGTTGGACGAATTCGTCAAGACGCCGGAAGAGGAGGGCTGAGCAATGACGACTGAAACCCACGGAAAGCCGCTCCCGTTCGCCATCACCCTAGGAAAGGGAACATCGGACACGAACCTGACCGGCTCGTGGCGTACCGAGCGACCGGTTTATGTGGATCTTCTACCGCCGTGCAACAAGGCGTGCCCGGCCGGGGAAAACATCCAGCAGTGGCTCTCACGCGCAGAAGAGGGCGATTATGAAGCCGCCTGGCGTGAAATAATGGTGAATAATCCATTGCCCGCCGTTATGGGCCGAGTGTGCTACCACGAGTGTCAGACTGCCTGCAACCGTGCGCAGGTCGACGAAGCCGTTGGCATCAACGCCGTTGAACGTTTCCTCGGTGATACCGCGATAACACAGGGCTGGACCGTCGAGCCGGTTAATGAACCGAGTGGCAAGACGGTGCTGGTTGTCGGAGCAGGGCCGTCCGGGCTTTCGGCGGCCTATCATCTGGCACGGCTCGGGCACAGGGTGACGGTTCGTGACGCCGGAGAGAAGCCCGGCGGCATGATGCGTTACGGCATCCCGGCATATCGCCTGCCGCGTGACATTCTTGACGCGGAGATCGCCCGGATTGAGAACATGGGCGTCACCTTCGAAATGGGCACCTCAGTTGATTCACTCAACGCTGCGCTCAAGGATTTCGACGCTGTCTTTTTGGCGGTCGGCGCGCAGGTGAGTCGACACACGGAGATTCCGGCCGGGACTGCGGCCAAGGTGATGGACGCCGTGACCATGCTGCGCGATATCGAGGTCGAGGGCGAAGCGGCAGAGGACGCCGCCAAGCCACTGCTTGGACGGCGGGTGGTTGTCTACGGCGGCGGAAACACGGCGATCGACGCCGCACGTTCCGCGAAGAGGCTCGGCGCGAGTGACTCGGTGATTGTCTATCGGCGCACTCGCGACCGCATGCCTGCCCATGACTCCGAGGTCGTCGAGGCGGAAGAGGAAGGCATCACGATGCGGTGGCTGGCCACCATCAAGCATATCGACGAGGGTGAGCTACTCATCGAGAAGATGGAATTGGACGAGAACGGTTTCCCGCAGCCGACCGGCGAATTCACGAAGCTGGAAGCGGACTCGGTGGTAATGGCCCTCGGGCAGGAGTCCGATCTCGGTCTGCTCACTGGCGTGTCGGGGATTGAGGTCGAACGCGGTGTTGTTTCCGTGGACAAGCATATGATGACCGGCCATAAGGGCCTCTTCGCCGGTGGCGACATGGTGCCATCGCAGAAGAATGTCACCGTCGCTATTGGCCACGGGAAGAAGGCGGCCCGCAATATCGATGCCTATCTGCGCGGGGCGGAGTATGAACCGGCGCCAAAGCACGGCGATGCGACCCTGGACCGGATGGAGACGTGGTACTACACGGATGCGCCGCATCAGGTTCGCGCCAAACTAGCCGGGGCACGGCGTTCCTCAACCTTCGACGAGGTTGTGGAGGGATTGGACGAGTCCTCCGCCCTGTTTGAAGCGCGGCGTTGCATGAGCTGCGGCAACTGCTTCGGCTGTGACAACTGCTTCGGCGTGTGCCCGGACAATGCGATCACCAAGATCAAGCCCGGGGAGTACGAGTTCAAGTACGACTACTGCAAGGGTTGCGGCGTGTGTGCCGAGGAGTGCCCCTGCGGTGCGATTTCCATGGTGCCGGAGGAGATCTAAGCCGCCGCATCAGGCACGCGATTGGGGTGACCGGGAGTCCGACCATGATCGGCCCCGGTCACTGCCACGCTCCGGGGCCACGTTACAGGTGGGAGGAGGGCGTTTCGATCTACGCACGCGGCGCTGCTACGGCGTGTAACTGCTCGGTAAGCGACACTCCTGCACGCGGAGCGAGGTACGCCGCGCTGTTACGCTTGTCCTATGCGTGCGAAGCTACTGAGGAGTAGCTTAAAGATGTGAACACTACCGTACGGAATCTGACAGGTGTAGGCGTCTCCGTTGCCGCAGCGGGTATCTATCGCAACGCGAAAGCGGTTGCCAAACAGAACCCGGTGTTCCGGCGGTATTGGGAGAACCACCTCATCACAACGCTCCGGCTTCTCGACGCCGCTGCTCGGGCGGACAAGGAGCTACCGCTGATCTACGTGGCGCTGGGCGATTCGGCAGCGCAGGGCTTGGGCGCAGATCGGCTCGAAGACGGCTATGTGCCGCGTATCGCGGCGGGTTTGCAGCGGGCGACCGGGCGCCCGGTCGCCCTGCTGAATATCTCGCTATCGGGTGGGACCGCAGCCTCCGTGTTGGGAACGCAGTTGCCGCAACTAGCCGGGTTGACAATAGGTTCCGCTGCGCTGCGTCCGGATATCGTCACCCTCGATATCGGTGGTAACGATGTCGGCGTCGCCGGGTTGACACCGGAGGATTTCGGCAATGCTATGGATCAGATTGCACGCGCGCTGCCCCAACCGAGTTTCATTGCTGATATCCCAACGTTCAAACCGTTGCGGACGCAAGAGCGCGCATCGCTGCTCTCGGCGGAGTTAACGCGTGCGGCGAAGGCACACGGGTGTAGCGTCATTGAATTGGAGGCTCTCTCCAACAGCTTCTCCGTGTGGGAATACATGACGAAGTACCACGCGGCAGACATGTTCCACCCGAATACACCGTGGTACCAGCGCTGGTCGCAAATGTTCATGGACGCGATTAGTGAGCGGCTCGACTTACCCCGCGTGGATATGGATACCGTGGCGGATTGGAAGCCGTGGCGAGGATAGAAACAGACCCGCCGAGCAGGAGCAGAACCGGCACGGAGCCGTCGGTGGTGAAGGATTCCGTCGGCAGTGGGAAGCACATACATACAGGAGAAGAACGTGGCAAGACTCTTTGAGCCCATCACATTGCGGGGTATCACCATCCGCAACAGACTGTGGTTGCCGCCTATGTGTCAGTACAGCGCCGACCCTGAAGGCGGTGATGCTGCACGGCCCAACGCATGGCACCTGCAGCACTACGCCGCACGATCAGTAGGCGGTTTCGGCATGATTATCGTCGAGGCGACTGCGGTCAACCGGCAGGGGAGGATTTCGCCGTACTGCCTCTCACTCGGAGATGAGGCGGACGTTGCAGCCTTTGCTCGGCTGGCAGACACAATCCGGGTGGGTGGCGCTACCCCTGCGATCCAGCTCAATCATGCCGGACGAAAAGCCTCGGGTCCGCCTGGATGGGAACGATCCTTGCCGGAGGATTCGCTACTGGCGTGGCAGACTGTTGCGCCATCAGCGGTGCCTTTTTCCACGCATGGCCCGCGACCACAGGAATTATCAGAGGCACAGATTGAGGACCTCATCGCGCAGTTTGGGCGCTCGGCGCAGCTGGCTGTTGCGGCCGGATTTGACGTTATTGAGCTGCATGCTGCGCACGGCTACCTCATCCATCAATTCCTCTCTCCGATGTCGAACCGGCGGGAGGACCGGTGGGGTGGAAGCTTTGAGAACCGCACCCGCTTCTTATTGGCGGTGATTGACGCTGTGCGAGCTGTCACTGCCGATACACCGCTGATCGTGCGGCTCTCTGCCAGTGACTGGCTCGAATTCGGCCAAGAATCGGACGAAGTAGGACACCCGGGCTGGACGCTCGCAGAGTCAGTTGAGCTCGCATGCACGGGCGCGGAGCATGGGGTTGACTTCTGGGACATTTCCAGTGCAGGAAACGTACCGTTCGCGCCGCCGCAGGTCACGCCGGGATATCAGGTTCCATTCGCGCAGAGAATCCGCTGCGAGGCGCGAGTGCCAACCAGTGCTGTCGGTCTTATTGGTAGCGCGGGGCAGGCCGAGCAGATTCTCGTCACCGGGCAGGCCGACGCGGTTGAAGTGGGCCGAGTGGCATTGCACGATCCCTATGTTGCAAACCGCTGGCATGCGGAACTTGACCGCGACGCAACAGTCTGGCCCTTGCAGTATCAACGGGGGTAGGTTCATGTGCAGGGAAGGTGGGATGGGGCAACTTTGCTCAGGTGCACTTGGTCCTGACTGTGGGCTGTCCGTGTTGCGCGTACTAGCGACTGCGTGACGGGATTGGAAGGAATGGGAATATGCCAGTCGTTTGTGCAGAGTGGCTCGGCGGGAATTCGCGGAACCGGAACTGGGAGATTTCAGCTGGAATGCCAGAAGCGGCGCGTGAGATCAGCGCGGTTGCTGCAGCCAGACTTGCGTAGAATGTTATGAACGTGGACCTTCACAGTGCTAAGCGCTAGGAAGAGAGTGTCCGCGATTGTGCGGTTATCGTGCCCCAAGAGAATGAGGCAGAGCACTTCAATCTCCCGCGGTGAAAGGTTGTAATGGCTGCCGAAGGAAGTGGCACTTTCGCAGATGAAGGTACTGCGCCGATCATTTTGCGCGTAGCGGGGCGGCTGCTCGTACCGAAGATGTAGGGCACGGTAGACCCGGCGCCATGCATGTGCGGCACAACAGAGTAAGAGAGCGTTCTCAGCGAAGTTTCGTTCGGGAAGAAACGGAAGTGGAGAGCCACTTTCCCAGTCGTGGATTAGTTGGAAGTACACGTTCCAGACAATAGTCCCGACTACACAAATCCAGACTGCAAGATATAGGCGGCAGTGCTGACGCATGTGTGCGCGTTCCGCAGGATCTTCAGATACTGCGTAGCAAAGAGCGAGATACGTGAGTAATGCGATGATCGACAGAGTGCGCATGCTGAAAAAAGTGAACTCCATCCATCGTCCACCGGGTACGAGTAAGAGTGCGGCGAGACTTCCACATGCAAACACGAGCGGCGGCGCGATGGCAATTCTGTGGTCTTTGCCGAGGAAGTTGGCAACTACAAGCCAAAAGAAGGTAAGCAGACAAGACCCCAGAGCTACTGACTCAACCGGACTGTTGATTTCGTAGATACAGCTGACCTTGCGATGGGGGAGGACAAAATCCGTGCGGAATACGAGCGCGACGTCTAAGAAGTAGAGAGCGAAGGCAGCGGCTGCCCAACCATAGGTCTGGCGATGTGTGACCACAAAGGCCGCGAGGCACCCAGCCGCAGCAGCTATTGAGATGAGTAACACTGCGAGCGTGTAGTAGTACAGAGCGATCACGGCGGTAACTCTTCTGGGCGCGAGACGAGCGACGGTGCCCACTCGGATCAAGTGGGATGCGGTACGTGAACCGCGCGTACTAATGATCCGACGATAACCCAACCCGGGTCACGATTCGTATCCGATCACTAGATACGGAGGTTCTCGTATTGCTTCGCCTTATCATACCGCGAGCAGGAAGGGTGAAGGGCGCCAAGATGTGGACCATTTGGCCCTTGCTGACTCAGCGTCGGTACAGATTGGAGGACGTGGGACGAGCGGTGGGAAGAATCGTTCAAATCGCGCACTTCTATTCCTGGGTGTAGGGCGGATGTAGTGGCATTAGACCCTAGTGGAGAAAACACTGGCCGCGGCTAGACCTTGAAACGTGGCAGAACTCACAATGAGAGTGGAGCTAGTGACAGTACGTGTCACATCGGGCGACCTACGACCAGATCACGGTGGCCCTATCTGCTAGTACAACAACACCCAATGGAGGGGATTGCAATGCCGATAAGTCTCAGTGGACGCAGTTTTCTCAAGCTCCTTGACTTCGGACCCGACGAGATCCAGTACCTCATCGACCTGGCAAGAGGTTTCAAAGATTTGAAACGTACTGGAACTCCGCACAGATATCTGGCGGGGAAGAATATTGTTCTTCTCTTTGAAAAGACATCAACGCGCACGCGTTGTGCCTTTGAAGTGGCAGCAATGGATCTCGGGATGGGAGTGACCTACCTTGATCCGGGGAGCTCACAGATGGGAATGAAGGAATCAATAGAGGATACTGCACGCGTCCTCGGACGCATGTATGACGGTATCGAGTATCGAGGTTTTGGGCAGGACATTGTGGAGGACCTCGCGGTCAACGCAGGTGTGCCCGTGTGGAATGGATTAACCACTGAGTTTCACCCCACCCAAATGATTGCGGACATGTTGACGGTCCATGAGAACTTTCCTCAGGGAATTCGCGGCCTAAAACTCGTCTTCCTTGGAGATGCGCGAAACAATGTTGCGAACTCTCTTATGGTGGCATGCGCAAAGCTGGGCTTGCACTTCGTGGCCTGCGGACCGAACCAGCAGATGCCCGAGGATGAGCTTGTGAGGCAATGCCGCGAGATTGCCAGCGATACTGGCGGAACTATCACTCTTAGCGAGGATATAGATGCTTCCTGCGTTGATGCCCACGTTGTCTACACGGATATATGGCTATCCATGGGGGAGGACGATGAACTGTGGGCAGAACGTATCCGTCTGCTTGAGCCTTATCGTGTGACCGAACGGGTGATGAGTATGGCTCATCCGAGCGGCATCTTCTTACACTGCCTCCCATCATTCCATGACACCAAAACAACCATTGGTGCCCAAGTGGCGGAGAAGTTTGGCTTGGGGAGATGGAAGTAGAGGACGCGGTGTTCGAGTCTAAACAGTCGCGGGTTTTCGACCAGGCAGAAAACCGCATGCATACGATCAAAGCCGTCATGTACGCGACGTTGTCTTAGAGGTGCAAGCATGTCAAAACAACAGACAATGGTTGTCGCCCTTGGAGGCAATGCGTTGGGCAGAACTCCGGAAGAACAATTGGCGTTGATTCGTGACGCTGCACGGGCGATTGCGGATTTCATAGCTGCCGACAACGAGGTTATCGTCACACATGGGAATGGGCCACAGGTCGGCATGATCAAAGTTGCTACCGACGTGTCGGCTGCTCATGATGGCGGAACGCCTTACATCCCGTTCGCTGAGTGTGGCGCGATGTCGCAAGGCTACATCGGCTACCACCTTCAGCAGGCAGTGGACGAAGAGCTGAAACGACGCGGCAAGCAGGTTCAGTGTGTCGCGCTGGTGACTCAAACGGTTGTTGACGCGCAAGACCCTGCCTTCGCCAATCCGACGAAGCCCGTCGGAGCCTTCTTTTCCGAGGAACAGGCACGTGTGCTCATGCGGGAAACCGGCAATACCTACGTTGAGGATGCCGGACGCGGATGGCGTTGGGTAGTTGCCTCGCCGCAGCCAATCCGGATTGTCGAGACACCGCTCGTCAAGGCACTAGTTGCGACAGGGAATGTCGTCGTTGCTTCCGGAGGGGAGGGATACCGGTTATAGACGGTGAAACCGGATTACGCGGCGTGGCCGCAGTGATTGACAAGGACCGTTCGGCAGCGATTCTCGCTGGGGATGTTGATGCAGATATGCTCGTTATCCTCACCGCCGTTGACCGTGTGTGTCTTGACTACAACACGCCAGAGTGCCGGGAAATCGACGTAATGACGGTCTCCGAAGCCCGCAGGTATGCAGCTGCGGGACAGTTCGCCGAAGGGTCGATGCTGCCAAAGGTTGAGGCGTGTATCAACTTCGTAGAGAACCGTCCGCAGGCGCGGGCTCTAATTACGTCTCTACGACGAGCGAGTGAGGCCTTGCTCGGCGAAACCGGTACCCTCATCGTCGCGGATGGCTCCGCTCCAAACGAACGTTCATAAGGGCACTCGGCGGAGCAGGGTCGCGATGGCTCCGCCGAGTTATCCTCTCTGCTCCCGAAACATATGGGTGGCATCGGGCGATGGAGTCTCCAGATCGCGATACGCGAAGAGGTGGCTCCTTAGCCTTCCACATACCGTCTGAAGCGCCCGCCAACCGGTTCGTACGTTGTGGCGTTTCTGTATGACGAGCAGCTTTCACACATGGAAAGGGAAGACCAGTGTCAACGCAAACAACTGAAGAAGCGCCGACTGTCCGGAAACGCAAGCTCACATTCCCTTCGGCTTTCACCATCCTTTTTGCTCTAACGATTCTCGCCGTGGCCGCTACCTGGTTCATTCCGGCCGGATCATATTCGAAACTCGCATACGATGCGGATAGCGATACTCTCACCGTCACGGATCCACATGACGAGGTGACTACGTTACCTGCAACTCAGGAGAGCTTGGATCAACTCGGTGTAACCATCGACATCTCGCAGTTTACCTCTGGAGCACTGAACCGCGCGGTCTCGGTACCGGGCAGTTACGAGAGTCTTGAACAGAAACCTGCAGGTATCGGAGACATCACGAGTTCGATGGTCCACGGAACGATCGAGGCCGCAGACATTATTGTCTTCATTCTTGTGCTCGGTGGCCTTATCGGGGTAGTGCGGGCCACTGGAGCCTTTGAATCGGGACTCATCGCCTTAACAAAACGTACCAAGGGCGGGAGTTCCTGCTCGTGTTCTTCGTGTCCATCCTCATGGTTCTGGGTGGGACCTCCTGTGGATTGGAAGAAGAGGCGGTTGCCTTCTATCCGATCCTGGTACCTATTTTCCTCGCTATGGGATACGACTCGATTATCTGTGTCGGTGCTATCTTCTTGGCAGGCTCAATGGGAACTACTTTCTCCACCATCAACCCGTTCTCCGTGGTGATTGCCTCGAATGCCGCTGGTATTCCCTTTACTCAAGGCATCGAGTGGCGCGCTGGCGGCTGTGTAGTAGGCTGCGCCGTCGTCGTGGCGTACCTGTACTGGTACGCCCGGAGGTTGAAGAAGGATCCGGCCTTCTCCTACACCTACGAGGACAGAGATGCTTTCAACCGGAGATGGAAACTTAGTGGGGACATCAATGATGCGACTGGTTTCACCTGGCAGAAGAAGGTTATCCTCCTCTTGTTTGTATCGGCCTTTTTCATAATGGTGTGGGGGTCATGTCACAAGGATGGTGGTTTCCCACCATGGCGGCGTCATTCCTCGCCATCACGATTATCTGCATGCTGCTAGCGATGACGGGTAGGGGCAGACTGCGAGAAAAGGAACTTGTTGACGCTTTCTGTGACGGAGCATCGAGTCTTGTTGCAGTGTCTTTAATCATTGGTCTAGCCCGAGGCATCAACTTGGTGATGAATGAAGGGAGAATCTCCGACACCCTGCTCCATTCCGCTTCGAACCTGGTCGAAGATATGAGTGGACCGTTGTTCATCATCATGATGATGCTGGTGTTCTTTGTGCTCGGTTTTGTCGTTCCCTCATCCTCGGGATTGGCGGTACTATCGATGCCTATCTTCGCGCCTCTGGCCGACACCGTGGACATTGATCGATTCATCGTGGTGTGTGCTTATCAGTGGGGTCAGTACGCGATGTTGTTCCTGGCACCGACCGGGCTGGTTATGGCGACTTTGCAGATGCTCGACATGAAATTCTCCCATTGGCTGCGCTTCGTCTGGCCGATGGTCGTCTTCGTGCTTTTGTTCGGCGGGGTGCTCCTTGTAGCGCAAGTGTTCATCTACGCTTGACCGCGAGCGGGACGACTTATTAGCGAGAAGCGCGTCGCGCAATCTAGAAAGGAGCGCCTTGATCCCTCGCGCTGGGCGCACAACTGGCCCTGACTGTCTGTGATGCGACCAGCGCGAGGCGGCAGACTGGGTGGTGTGTTCCCTGCGGAATCAGAGACTTACTACAAGACGTATTCCTCGTACTGCTCATGCCGGGTAGGGCAATACGGTCTCCTAATTCCCGCTGGAGAGACGTTCGGCGACCTTGCCTTTTACATTGACGAAGGTGTCGCGGGCCCTGGAGCCGACGGTTGACGCGGTGCTTTTCAACTGCTGCCCAGCTTGACAGGCGGCCTTCTTAGCCTTGGCGATCCGTTCTTTGTTTTCAGGCTCGTCGAGCTTCTGCTGTACCGTTGTGGCGACACTCCTGGCAGTTTGCGCGGTAGTGTCGGCGAGTTGCTTCGCCTTGTTGGTCGCGGTGTTTGCAAATTGCTTCGCCTTGTTGGCAAGAGAGTCGTTGTCAGCCATCGTTACGGCGCCTCCTTAGTTGTGCCTCCACGGTGCCAATTCCATCGCAGCGGCGGTCACGATCTCCGTCCTATATACGCATACTACCCCGCGAACGTCGATGGCGGACGGGGATAAGTGCAGGCTGAGGCGGAGTCAGCTGTCGGCGCAAGGGCACAGTCGTCAGCGTCGGCCGGGCGCAGAAGGCGTGTGTGTGAGCGTAACGACACCGCGGTCCGCTTGGCGTACCGCGGTGTGCGGGGCACCGGGCGCGATCTGCGCGCCTATTCTGGCGTGACCGTGCGGGGAGTGCCGACCGACGACGTATGCGAGCCGCGTGACTCATTGGTGAGCGCCCAGCCAATGGCACCCAGACCGCGGACCGAGCGGCTGGCAATGTCGATGGCACCGGATAGCGCCTGCAGTTCGCTTTGCCCCGCGGCAAGGGCGGCTGTGAATGCCCCGTGCAACGCATCGCCCGCACCTAGCGTGTCGACGACCTGCGTCGCGGGTACGTGCGGTACGGACAGTGAATAATACTTCCCACCGACAATGGCTTCCACCGGTTCGTTCCCGTTCGAGCGTGCCGCCAGAGTCATTCCGCGCCAGGCGAGCATTTCCAGGAGTTGATCCTCGGCTCCGGGCAGGACGAAGTCGGCGGAGAAAATTCCGTGTGAGACATAGGGGAGAAGAGCAACGGTTCCGTCTTTGTATGATCCGCCGTCGAAAACCACCGGAATACCGAGCTGCTGCGCAGTGCGCGCCAGGGGCAGTTGTACATCGGGAAGGTGTCCGTCGATAAGCAGAGCCGCAGCGTTATCAAGAACATCGGCAGATGGGAAAGTATGGCTGCGTCCACTGCTATTCGTTGATATAACCGTACGGTCGCCGCAGGCATCGATGGCGACGGCGGATATCGCCGGGTCCCCATCGCTTGCCAGGTCGATAGTGTGGACACCGCAGTCGTTGAGCCAACTCAAAGCCATCGTGCCGAAGACACCAGTGCCTATGGGTGAGATGAGTGTGGGCTCCGCACCCAGAATGGCGGCTATACGGGCTGCATTCGCTGCCGGCCCTCCCACATCGAGAAGGGCACCGTTTGCCACGACCTTCTCGTTGGCCGCTGGTACATGCTCAACATTTTGGATGAGGTCGATGGTCGTCAGACCACAGAAGACGGTTCGCATGGCACTAGCCTAGTTGCAGCCCAGGCGCTCGGGCAGGCGGCTGACGGTCGTGTTGCCCAGTCGGGTTTGCGTGGTTGCACGGACCTGCCGGCTGTGGCGTGGTTGGGAGCTGTAGACGCCTACTGATCTCACAGGCCGGGAACTGCCTATGGCAGGACTCGGCACTAGCATGGTGCGAGCAGCGTATTACACGCGATGCGGACAGTCGGGCGCGGCTTGTGGCAATTGACTACACTTGGCACGGACCCAAGGGAAAGGCATGTATGTCTGATATCGAGCTCAGCCCCCTAGACGAGGAGGGCATTACGCGCGCTGTGGAGGAGGCGCGGAAAGCCTTCGCCACTGCGACGACGCTGGAGGAACTGAAGTCGGCTCGGCTTGCCCACAGTGGCGACAATGCGCCAATCACCCACGCAAACATGCTGATCCGCAACTTGGATAAGGCTGATCGGCCGGTGGCGGGTCGGCTGATGGGAGCGGCGCGGAAGGCAGTGCAGGAGGCTTTAGCGCAGGCGACGCAGCGGCTTGAGGATGAAGCAGCTGCACGCGCGATTGCGGAAGAACGTGTTGATGTCACGCTACCGACAGGCCGTGCTCCGCGCGGAGCACGGCATCCGTTGACTGTGCTGATGGAGGATATCGCTGACTTCTTCGTCGGTATGGGATGGGAGATCGCCGAAGGGCCGGAGATGGAACATGAGTGGTTCAACTTTGATGCTCTGAACTTTGGCCCGGATCATCCGGCGCGGCAGATGCAGGATACCTTTTACGTTGATGGAGTCGCCCGCATCGGCGCGGAAGCGGGAGATTCCTCTAGGCCGTCCGCGCAGGAAGCGAGCGGGCTCATCCTGCGTACTCACACATCTCCCGTCCAGGCACACGCGCTGCTGGAACGCGGTGTTCCGCTCTATATCGCGTGCCCGGGCAAGGTGTTTCGCACCGATGCACTGGATGCCACGCACACACCTGTCTTCCACCAGGTCGAAGGTCTTGCCGTCGATAAAGGGCTGACCATGGCCCATCTGAAGGGCACCCTGGACCATTTTGTTCGGACGATGTTCGGCCCGGATGCTCGCACGCGCCTGCGGCCGTCTTTCTTTCCCTTCACCGAACCATCGGCGGAGTTGGATCTGTGGTTCCCGCAGAAAAGGGGTGGCGCCGGTTGGATCGAATGGGGCGGTTGCGGCATGGTCAACCCGAATGTGCTCCGTAACGTCGGCGTCGACCCCGATGTCTACTCGGGCTTTGCCTTTGGTATGGGTATTGAACGAACACTGATGCTGCGCCACGGCATCGCCGATATGCGCGACATGGTTGAAGGCGACGTGCGATTCTCACTTCAGTTCGGCACGACGGGAAGGGGAAACTGAGATGCCGCTTATTCCGATTGGTTGGCTTGGCGCTCATGTTGAGCTGCCGGAAGATCTGACGCCGCAGCAGCTCGCCGCCTCACTGGTGCGCGTCGGTTTGGAGGAAGAAGCCATTCACCCGGCGGAGGTTACTGGTCCCGTCGTCGTCGGGCGCGTGCTAACCCGGCAGGCGAAGGAACAGTCGAACGGCAAAGTGATCAACTACTGCCGTGTCGATGTGGGAGTTCATAACGACAGCCCCGGCACCGGGAAGGAGCCGAGTGAGCTGCCCTCACGGGGCATAATCTGTGGTGCGCACAACTTTGATGCCGGGGACTACGTGGTGGTATCGCTGCCGGGTGCGGTTTTACCCGGTGGGTTTAAGATCTCCGCTCGCAAGACCTACGGGCATATTTCGGACGGGATGATCTGTTCGGCCCGTGAGCTGGGCATTGGCGAGGATCACGCTGGGATCATCGTACTGGCGAAGGCCGACGACGCCGCCGCGATTGCGGCATTGCCCGAGCCTGGCAGCGACGCTCTGCCGTTGCTCGGCGTCGCGGGCGAAACGCTCGAAATCAACATCACACCCGACCGCGGCTATTGCTTTTCCATGCGCGGGGTGGCACGCGAGTACCACCACGCCACGGGTGCAGTCTTCACTGATCCGGGCCTGGCGGAGAATCTGCCGACACCGCTTCCTGCTGCCAACCCCGACGGTTTCCCGGTTGTGGTGGAAGATGACGCACCGATCCATGGTCGGCCTGGATGTGATCGTTTTGTCACACGGGTGGTGCGCGGTGTCGACCCGCAGGCCCAATCCCCGAAGTGGATGCGGGACCGGCTGACGCAGGCGGGGATGCGTCCGATCTCACTGATCGTTGATGCGACGAACTACGTCATGTTGGATCTCGGTCAACCGTTGCACGCGTATGACCTTGACACGGTCGTAGGCCCGCTTGTGGTGCGGCGTGCACGGGACGACGAGCACCTGGTCACCCTCGACGATGTGGACCGCGCGCTCGACCCGGAGGATCTACTCATAACCGATTGTTCCGGAGGGCATGGTGCGCGGGTGCTCGGCCTGGCGGGAACCATGGGCGGCGCTGATACGGAAATTGCTTCCGCAACGACCAATGTGCTCATTGAGGCGGCCCATTTTGACGCCGTGTCCGTTGCCCGCACTGCCCGGCGTCATAAGCTTCCCAGTGAGGCTTCGAAGCGCTTTGAACGGGAGGTCGATCCACTGGTGGCACCTGTGGCCGCGCAGGCCGTGGTTGACATTCTTGTGCAGTACGGCGGCGGCGTGGCGGGCACCGAGGTCACCGACTACTGTGAGATCACACTGCCGGAGGTGATCGAATTTCCCCTGTCCGAGGTCGAGCGCCTCACCGGCTTACGAGTCGACGCCGAGCGTATCGTCACGATCCTCGCCGACATCGGCTGTACCGTCGCCGCAGGAGCTTCGCCGGGCGTCGTTACCGTTACGCCACCGAGCTGGCGGCCGGACCTTGTTGCTCCGGCAGACTATGTGGAAGAAGTGGCACGCATTATCGGCTACGACAATATTGACAGCCTGTTGCCACAAGCCGTTGTCGGCCGGGGTCTGACCACAAAGCAACGCCAACGCCGCGATATTATGCGCGCACTGGCCGAGCAGGGGTGGGTACAGAGTCTCTCATATCCCTTCATTTCTACCGCTAGCATCGACAAACAGGGCATTTCCGAGGACGATACCAGGCGCCTTGCCATACGGTTGAAGAATCCGTTACAGGAAGAGGCGCCGTATATGCGCACATCCTTGCTGGACTCTTTGCTGGACACGGCCCGGCTCAATGTTTCTCGCAGCAATCCGGTAGTTGCCGTGTGCGAGGACGGAGTTGTGACTCATCCGCTTGACTTGGGGCAGGCCGAGCAGCCCGGCGTCGGCGAACGGCCGAGCGATGCGCAAATCGCTACGCTGTTGGAGGCGATTCCCCGCCAGCCGCATCATATTGCGGGTGTGGCCTGTGGGCCGGCCACCGAAGAAAAGACGGGGTTACAGGCGATTGTTTGGGACTGGCGTGATGCAATCGAAGCGGTCAAGACCGCTGCCCGCACCATTGGTGTGGAGTTGGCCGTGAGCGCCGACGAGCGTGCTCCTTGGCATCCCGGACGATGCGCCAAATTGACTCTCAGTGGCGATGCGAATTCCGACGCTGTGATCGGATGGGCGGGAGAACTCGCACCCGCTGCATGCAAGGCATTTGAGCTGCCGACACGGTCCATTGCCTTTGAGCTGGATGCCGATGCGCTGTGCGCGGGCCGTGGCAGTGCAGAGGTACAGGTGGAGCGGATCTTTACGAATCCTGTGGCGAAGGAGGATATTGCTCTTGTCGTTGATGAGGGCGTCACCGCCGCCGAACTTGAGGCGACGATCCGCGCTGCGGCCGGAGAGTATCTGGAGGACGTACGACTCTTTGACGTCTACACCGGCGAACAGGTCCCGGACGGCAAGAAGTCGTTGGCCTTTGCGCTTCGACTTCGCGCGGACCATACGCTTAGCGCCGAGGAGACCGCACGCGTGCGTAAACGCGTTATCAAACAGGCGGAAAAGCGTTTCAACGCCGAATTGAGGGCGTAAGTCGCGCTGCGTAAGGAAGAGGGCCGGGCAGTTTCTTGCCCGGCCCTCTTGCTATTCGTTAGTAGTCACGCTGATTGTTGCGGTTACCTCCGGACCGCTTGCCGTAACCGCGCCCGGCGGAGGAACTGCGGCGCCCATAGCCGACTCGATCATCGCGGTAGGAGGAACCACGCGTAGAGCGACCGTTACCGCCGGCACGAGAGCGATCCGTGCGCGAATATCCGCCTCTCTCATAGCGACGATCCTTATCTCCGAAGCGTGTGCGCCCCCGGCCCGCCTGGTCGCCGCCACGGGAGCGGAATCCGGTACGGTCTTCGCGGCGGCGGTTACCGCGGTCTCTACCGCCTTCGCGCCGGTCGCTACGTCCCGCATCATCACCGTGGCGCGTATCCGAATGACGCGGACCGGTATCCTCGGTGATGCGCAACTCACGCCCGGAAACGCGCGCCTGCGCGATGCGGCGCCGTGCTTCGGGGGAGAGGGGAACACCGATTTCGACCAGCGAGAAGGTGGGGAAGATGTCAATATGCCCCAGATCGGAACCGGAAATCCCACCTTCACCGGTAATCGCGCCGACGATTGCCCCGGGTTTCACGCGATCCTTGTGACCGACTTCCACACGGTAACGTACCGCGTTTTCCAGTGTGGGCTGCGAACGCCGCTCCTTGCGCTCCCACCCACGGCTTCGTTCGGGTTCTCGGACCGTGAGACTTTCGGGTTCCTCGTCAGCCGCTGGTCCCGGATCGCGCACGCCGATGGCCAGAAGTGCCAGGATCAGATCGTCGCGGCTGAAAGGTTCTGGTGCGGTGGACTCGCGTTCATCAAACTGCTCCATGACCTCGCGGTATACGCCGAGCCGACCGTTCGCGAAGCGCTGCCGCGCCTTATCGAGCAGCTTGTAGGCGCGAAGTTTGGACACCTCGGCGGCGGTGGGCAGTTCCACCTGCTCCATATGTGAAGACGTCTGCTTTTCAATACGGCGCAGACGCGCTCTTTCCTTCGGCGTGACAAAGGTAAGTGACTCACCGGTGCGCCCCGCGCGGCCGGTACGGCCAATGCGATGAACATATGTATCCGTCTCACGCGGAACATCAAAGTTCACAACGAGTCCGATTCGGTCCACATCAAGACCGCGTGCGGCGACGTCGGTTGCGACGAGCACGTCAAGTGTCCCGTCGCGCAGGCGCGCGACGAGCCGCTCCCGGTCACGCTGTGCAACATCACCGGAGAGAGCAGCGGTGGAGACGCCGCGCGCTCCCAGCTCAATGGCCAGGTCTTCAGCGGTGGCCCGAGTTCGCACAAAAACAAGTGCAGCGTCCGCCTCGGAAACGGCTAGGACTCGAGCCAGGGCACCAATTTTGTGGCGCTGGGGCACAACCGCGAAGGTCTGGTGCACGGTGGCCACGGTGGAGGCCGGGCGGGAGATCGTCACTTCGACCGGTTCTCTGAGATGCCGCTCGGCAACGCGCCGGATCGGCGGCGGCATGGTGGCGGAGAAGAGAGCCGAGATACGCTCGGACGGTAGGGCCCCGGCTATGCTCTCCACGTCTTCGGCAAAGCCCATGCGCAGCATTTCGTCGGCTTCGTCGAGAACAAAGTAGCCAACCCCGTCCAGTTGCAATGCGCCGCGGTCCATGAGGTCCATAATCCGGCCGGGAGTGCCGACCACAACCTGTGCCCCGTTCTCCAGCGCCCGCAGTTGCGGGCCGTAGGGCGCACCGCCGTAGACCGCCACTACTTCGACATTTCGGGAATGAGCGGCGAAGGACTCCACCGCCTCCGCACCTTGCATGGCAAGCTCGCGGGTGGGCGCGAGGACGAGAGCCTGCACCCGCTCGGACTCAGGATCGATATGCGCCAGTAGCGGTAGTGCGAAGGCCGCCGTCTTTCCGGTACCGGTTTGCGCCACACCGACGACGTCGCGTCCGGCCATGAGAGGGGGAATCGCCTTTGCTTGAATGGCAGTCGGAGAAAGGAAACCGCGATCGGTCACGGCGGCGAGCAGATCCTCTGGCAGATCGAGGTCGGCGAAGGAAAGATCGGTGGAATTAATATCATCGGCGCTAGTGGCTGGGGAGTCGACG
This sequence comes from Actinobaculum sp. 313, assembly GCF_003073475.1. Classification (GTDB taxonomy): domain Bacteria; phylum Actinomycetota; class Actinomycetes; order Actinomycetales; family Actinomycetaceae; genus Asp313. The sequence continues at coordinate 1,327,729 of NZ_CP029033.1, forward strand.
TCGTCGACCGGCACGCCCGCGGGCACCGTTAATGGCTCAGACATGTACATACCTGTGGTTGCTGGTCCAGCGCGCGCCACGAAGCAGACACTGCGCGCCTGCCGCACACACTCTTGACACATCCACGGCAGAAAGGCTGGGGCGCGAATGCGCCTCGTAGATTCTAGCTGGTCGCATGCGGCTACCGCCGCAGTGTGCCGGTGAAATAGGGCACGCGGGATCGAAGGTGACGCTGCTTGTAGCCGTCTCGTATTCGCGCAGCTAGTTTGGCGTGGGCGGCCTGCACGGTGGCTGAGAGTGTGGTTGGGTTAACAAGCGGAAACTAGAGAAAGCCAGAGGCGTCGCCGTGGGCGCCGAAGAGGAATCGGGGCAAGCCCCGTCTATTGCTCGTGGTCGGCAGCGAGAGACGCGCGCTGCTGCGCCTCCTCCCGTGAGCCGGGATGTGGTTGAACGCGCCGCGCAACCATAACTGCCATAAGCATGACAAGTGCGATGCCACCAAATACAGTGGCAAATGCCGCAGACTCCTGCGGCATGACGAGGGCAAAGGCGATTCCGCCAATTGCCACACAGAAAGCCGACCCCAGGGTATCGGCCAACTGCAGCGCCGAGCTTGTGCGCCCCTGATTCTCCGGTGCAGTCAGGGAGAGGCCGTGCACCGTCATCGCCGGGTAAGACAGGCCGATTCCTAGACCGGATATGGTCCATCCGGCAAGGACGACCAGTCCGGTTACCTCGGGGAAGCTACCCGGGAGGACAACAAGGATGCCGAAAAGCTGGATGAAAGCTCCAGTCACTGCGAGTCTGCGTCGTCCGGAGAAGGAGGTGATTCGGCCCTGGATTGCAGAGCCGATGGCCCAGGTGACCGAACCGACGGTAAGGATCAGACCGGCCTGGGCGGGGTTCCAGCCGTGGACGTCTTGCAGGAGGAGCGGCAAAAAGGCTTCGATCCCAATGAAACTCCCGTTGATCAACCCGCGCAGCAACACTGTTGATGCCAAGCCGCGGCGCGATATAAAGGTGCCGAGCGGCAATAGTGGCTGGATGGAGACGAAGGCAATCACAGTGGCCAGGGCAATGACGGTTATCAGCCAGGCGGAAAAGGAATCGGACGGCGTGCCGGATACAGCTTGGAGTACGCCGACGGCAATGCCGGCGATTAACGCGGGCATGGCGCTTCGCCGCAGCTCTGAGCGCGTAGTGGGTGTGGTCTCGTACGGAATTGTGCGGGTTGACATGACCAGTGAAGGAGCGGCCAGCAAGAGCACCGCCGGTACCACTCCGAAAACAATACGCCAGGAGGCGTGTTGGACGATAAATCCCGCCACAGCGGGACCGACAATCGCGGGTACTACCCAGGCAGCGGCAAAGGCGGCGAAAAAACCCGGCTGACGAGACGGGCGCACGTTGTAGCCCACCATGGTGTACAGCGGAACGACGACGAGCCCTCCGCCCAAACCCTGAATGGCTCGGCCCAGGATGAGGACGTAGGCGTTGGGCGCGATGGTGCACACGAGGAGACCCGTGAACAGAGCGGCGACGCCGGTGTAGAGGCATGACTGCGGACTCTTTGTATCGGACCACGGCCCGCCAGCGCGGTGGTAATGAGCTGCCCTGCCATGGGAACGCCCATCGCCAGGGCGTAGAGATTCTTGCTGTCGAGCGAACGCATGACGGTTGGCATGGCAGTCGCAACGGCGATAGCCTCGAAGGCGACTACGGTGATTAGTCCTACGGCCAGAACCCGTAGGCTCCACTCCTGCCGTCGGTTCAAATAGTTCCGCGGTCCCTCGTCGCGTGTAACGCTCACCCGTGCCTCCTCAATACGTGCCAATCGGCTATTCTCGCAGAAGCTTGGGCGCGAGCGCTACCATGGTCGAGCGGCTGTCGCCCGTCTCGCGGTGGCCGGGCACCCGCTCGTCTCGCGGGTGCGAACATACAACAGAAAGAGGTAACAGCGTGCTGCGTACGCATAACGCCGGCTCCCTACGGGCCGCCGACATCGGCTCCACCGTCACACTCGCCGGATGGGTGGACCGGCGCCGCGATCACGGCGGGATTGCTTTTATCGACCTGCGAGATGCCTCCGGTATCGCACAGGTAACCATCCGCGAAGAGGTCGCCCACGAATTGCGTAGCGAATACTGCCTGCAGGTGATGGGCGTGGTGCGTGAGCGACCCGAGGGTAACGCCAATGCCGCCCTGGCCACCGGTGACATCGAGGTTGAAGCCGACACCGTCAATGTCCTCAACCCCAGTGCACCGTTGCCATTCCAGGTGTCGGACCACGCCGAAGGCGCCAGTGACGTCAGCGAGGAGGTGCGCCTGAAGTACCGCTACGTTGACTTGCGCCGCAGTAGTGAACAACATGCGCTCAGGCTGCGGGCAAAGGTGAACCAGGCGGCGCGGCGTGTGCTCGATGCGGAGGATTTCGTAGAGGTGGAAACGCCCACCTTGACTCGATCTACTCCCGAAGGGGCGCGCGATTTTCTGGTGCCCGCGCGACTGAATCCAGGAACCTGGTATGCGCTTCCGCAGTCGCCACAGCTTTTCAAACAATTGCTCATGGTGGCCGGAATGGAACGGTACTACCAGATCGCCCGCTGTTACCGCGACGAAGACTTCCGCGCGGATCGACAGCCGGAATTCACCCAGTTGGACGTTGAGATGTCCTTCGTCGAGCAAGACGATGTCATCGCCGTCGCGGAGAAGGTCCTGCAGGAAGTTTGGGCACAGATCGGATACGAACTGGTCACCCCGGTCCCTCGTATCACATACGCCGATGCGATGGCCCGGTTCGGCTCCGACAAGCCGGACCTACGTTTCGGATGCGAACTGGTGGATCTGACGGAGTTCTTCCGCGACACGCCATTCCGCGTGTTCCAGAACCCCTATGTTGGTGCCGTCGTCATGCCCGGAGGCGCCTCCCAGCCGCGGCGTACCTTCGATAAGTGGCAGGAGTGGGCCAAGGCGCGAGGAGCCCGTGGCCTCGCATATGTGACCATTGCCCAGGACGGCACGCTCGGCGGTCCGGTTGCGAAAAATATCTCGGATGCCGAGCGGGCGGGGCTGGCCGAGTCCACCGGGGCGCAGCCCGGAGACTGCATTTTCTTTGCGGCCGGTGAACCGACCGCTTCACGTGAACTTCTTGGAGCTGCGCGCCTGGAGATCGGTCGGCGCTGCGGCCTGATTGATCCGAATGCTTGGGCGTTCACCTGGGTCGTCGACGCTCCGCTGTTTAAGCCGGCGGCGCAGGCGCAGGCGGAAGGCGATGTGGCACTTGGCTCAGCATGGACGGCCGTGCACCATGCGTTCACCTCGCCGAAGCCGGAGTGCATGAAGACTTTTGATACGGATCCCGCTAGCGCACTCGCCTACGCCTACGACATTGTCTGCAACGGCAACGAAATCGGTGGCGGCTCCATCCGTATTCATCGGCAGGACGTCCAGGAGCGCGTCTTCCAGGTTATGGGTCTGAGTGAGGAGGATGCGCAGGAGAAATTCGGCTTCCTGCTCAATGCGTTCAAATTCGGAGCGCCGCCCCACGGTGGAATCGCCTTCGGCTGGGATCGTATCGTTGCACTCTTGTGCGGTGCACCATCCATTCGGGATGTCATCGCCTTCCCAAAGATCGGTGCCGGCTGGGATCCGCTGACCGATGCCCCGGCGCCGATCACTGCCACGCAGCGTAAAGAGGCGGGTGTCGATGCAAAGCCGAAGAAGCGAGGTCTCCAAGCGAACGCTGTTAGCGATCCGTCTACCAGCGAAAACGCCTCATGAAGCGGCAGTAATCGCCTATAATATGTGACGTGGGCCACTGTAACCACACAGCCGCCTTGTACTACGGCTGACGGTGGTCCACGACAACAGAAAGGGCAATAGACATGCTGACCGTTATCTCATGGTTAATTGTTGGATTGCTGGCAGGAGCGTTGGCGCGGCTCCTGATGCCGGGCGACCAGGGCAGTGGCTGGATTGGAGCCATCTGTCTGGGCATCGTTGGTGCCATCGTGGGAGGTTTTCTCTGGGCCTCATTGGAGGCAAAGGGGTCGAGCAGGTATTGAACGACCCGTGGTCCCTGGGATCATTTCTCATAGCGGTTGTCGGCGCGATTCTGTTCTCTTTTGTGTGGCGCGCGCTCACGCGAAAGAGGTAGCGTCATAGGGCGGTGGGGCACCCGGCGAACCGGGTGCCCCACCCTTTTGTTCATGTCCGATTCAGCCCTTACAGGTTCCCGTGGCTACCCGCGCAAAAGGCAGCGGACTGCGGCGGATTCGGCGGACCCAAGTCCGCTGCGAGCATAGAATGCGAGAGTTTTGGCGTCGTCGTCTGTGATCAGCACGAATTGCCGCACGTGCGCGAAACGGTCGAGAGCGTCATTCAGGAGGCGCGTTCCTACGCCTTGCCCCTGTAGTTCCGGCACTACGAGCAGGTCTTGGACGTAGGCGATGGAGACGTCGTCGCCGACCACTCGCACCAAGCCCGCAAGGGTGTCATCCCGCCAAGCGGTTTCACACCACAGTGAGTTCGTCACCGCTTGATATAGTTTCTCCGGGCTCTGTGTGTAGGCATCCCATCCCACGCTGGAATACAGGGGGAGAAGTTCATGAATTCGCGGCCGAATCTCGTTGTCGTAGCGGACTTTTGAGATGTCTCTTTTCGATTCGGTCATTCAAATACTCTCACTTCCGCCGTTGCTGGCACTGTCGCTTCTTGCGCCTATGATACTGACATGCGTGAATCAGGGAGGAAAGGAGGCTTGCGGTGAAGTCGTCGCACACGGATCTGTGGGAAGTAACCGACTCCTACGGACCTGCCGCGGAGAAGCTCCGGGGCACGTCCTCGATATTCTGGCGTCTTCATATGGCCGATTGGCTTCACGCGGCTCCCGAACGGGGTTTTGATGTGCTGTGGAATGTCGATGAGGAGGAAGCGGCCATCCTCATGGTGGCAGAGCCGGTTGCAACGGGCGAGCACGCTGCGGAGCATTCGGATCCTACGGCTGGTAGTACACAGGTCGCCTTCCGCCTCTTTGCGCAGGGCGAGGAGCATGCCGTAGCCACGCAACTGGAGCGCCACGGCGATCTTCCGCGCCCAGATTGGGCATTGGTATCCGACGGCATTCAAAAGGTGATATCGACGCGAGTGCGAAGCTGGTTGCCTTCCCACTGGGGTAATGAGTGGGATGCCTATTGGACGACGACGCCTGTTGCCGCCCGCAGCGGTGAGGAGCGCGTAGAAGTGGTCAACGATGTCCAAGAGGTGGTAGAGCTGCTCATAGTCGCGAACCCGACAACCGACGCGTTACGTGATCCCGATGGACACCGCTGGTGGGGACTGCGCGACGACGACGGCGCGCTGGTATCGGTGGTAGGGGTACACGACCGACGTGATATGGACGGTCGGCCCGTCGCCGCATTGTCAGGCCTCGGCACGCTTCCGACTGCACGCGGAGGCGGCTTCGGCGGGGCGCTGATGGCCGGTGCGACACGCCGCGAACTTACGAACCACGACATTGTGAGTTTCGGTATGTGGTCAGGGAATGACCGCGCCCGGCACCTGTACGAGCGGCTCGGGTATCGGCACGCCGGTAGGCAAGTCATGGCTTCCAGCCAGCCCTTCCCGGCCCACTGAGCGCCTAGAATCTGATCGTGCTAGTTGATGAACTACCCGATTTCACGTCGATAACGCCCGCTGGTCTCGCGGCGCGTATTCGCGAGCAACTGACCGCCTGCGCCCGAGAACTGGAGCGCATCGCATCGCAAACAGAACACGCCACGGTGGAGAACACACTGGTTCCCTTTGAACTCGGTGACGCCGAACTTAGGGCAGACTTGGGTCTGCTGTGGACATACTCCGGATCGGTGGGCGGAAGTCAGTGGGAGGCTGTGGAAGCTGAACTCAGTGCGCCCCTGGCGCGGTACGAAGATGCGCGCTACCAGGATCCGCAGCTCTTCCAACGCTTCGAGGTGCTTGCGGGGTCCGAGACCGATGAACAGACCGCACGCACGATCAGCGAACACTTGAAACGCTTCCGTGCCAGCGGTGCGCATTTGCCTGCGGAGCCTCGGCAGCGATTGCGAGAGATCAACGCGCGGCTGGCGGTGCTGGAGACCGAATTCAACCAACGTGTTGTGCGCAGTTCACTGGTGGGCGCCGTGCCATTCAGCGAGGCGGATATCCGCGGCCTCACCGATAATCAGCGTGCCGGGCTCGCGGCTGACGCCGCTGCGCATCCCGAGCTGGCGGACGGTCATCCATTTCTCGCCGTGTTGCGTGCACCGACTCAACAGCCACTGCTGACAAACCTGGACAGTGCCGCAGCCCGAGCGCGGCTGTTGGAGGCGGCACTGGCGCGGGGTGACGGTCATGATCCCAAATCGGATACGCGCCATATTGTGCTGGAGACGGCACGCTTGCGCGCGGAGAAGGCAGAGTTACTCGGCTACGCGGATTACGCCGCATACGTCGCCGCTGCGAGCACCGCCGGGTCTTCGCGGGCCATTGACGCATTCCTGACATCCTTGGTTGAACCGGCACGCAGGAATGTGGAGGCCGAGCGTGAGGCGCTGGTGGCCGAATACCGTGCAGATGGTGCGGAGTGGGAAGTCACTCAGGGCGTATCCGGCGGATTTACCGCAGCGGATTGGGCCTACGAACGGGCGCGGAGTCGTAGGGAGAAGACAGCCATCGACGAGGCAGACCTTTCACCCTATTTCGAACTTTGGAACGTGATCGAGAACGGGGTTTTCTTCGCCGCGAATCGCCTCTACGGGCTGGAATTCGTCCCGCGCCCCGAATTACGCGGCTATGCGCCCGACATGCGAGTGTGGGAGGTCCGCGACGCGGACGGCCAGGTGTTGGGTCTTTTCCTCGGCGACTATTACGCGCGTGCCGGAAAGGCCGGGGAGCATGGATGCATTCTTTGCAGGACCGTTCCCGCCGTGGTCACCACCATGCGATCATCTGCAACAACCTCAATATCACACGGCCGCCCGCGGGAGAACCGACCCTGCTGACATGGGATGAGGTGACCACGTGTTTCCACGAGTTCGGCCACGCCTTGCACGGCTTTCTGAGTGACGTCGAATGGCCCTCGACGGCCGGCACTGCAGTCCCGCGCGACTTCGTCGAATATCCTTCGCAGGTCAACGAAGTGTGGGCGGCGCACCCTCAGGTACTTGCCTCCTATGCCCGGCACGTTGAAACCGGAGCAGCCCTCCCGACGTCGTTCGCCGCCTATCTGCGCAGCGAGGGCGACGGTGAGGATGGTTTCGCCATATCGGAGATGCTGCAGGCGGTGCTTCTCGATCAAGCGTGGCACCGGCTGCGAATCAAAGATGTTCCCACACAGGATGCAGCGGTTACCGAGTTTGAAAGGCAAGCTCTGCAAGCCACCGGCATGGGAACACCGTTGATACCACCGCGCTATCGCTCCACGTACTACAAGCATATTTTCGGTAGCGACTACAGTGCCGGATACTACTCCTACCTGTGGTCCGAAGCACTGGATGCGGATACGGTTGATTGGCTACGCACGGAAGGAGCCAATGGCGACGACGGCGGCCTGAATCGACGGGCGGGTGAGCGGTTGCGCGCCTGTGTGCTCTCACGCGGAAACTCGCGTGACCCGATGGAGGGATTCCGCCAGTTGCGTGGCCGCGACGTTGATACAAGGGCCCTGTTGCGACGGCGCAATCTAGAGAGGTGATACCCAGTGGCGACGGCGCGAAGCAACAGATGTGTACGTGTGCCCAGCGCCGTCGCGTCCGGTCTTCGTTGCGCACCACCATGTGGCATTGCTCTGCGGGGCGGTGGTGGCCTTCGGTTGGTCTATAAACGCCTATCGGAATAGGAGAGGGGCCCGCGGCACGTGCCGCGGGCCCCTCTTGATGTGTCTAGCTCCCGGGAGAGTTGGACAGACTAGGGAAGTAGCACCAGGGTATCGACGCCGTCACCGTCCCAGTCACCAACCGCAACCGTCCCGGTGGCGCTTCCCACCGTGTACGTTGCGTCAGCATTGCCACCGCGGAGCGAGTTGGTCAGGAAGTAGGTGTCGCCGCGGCGCACCGCGAAGGTATCTTTCCCGTCGCCATCCCAATCGCCTACCAGGAGTGCATCGGCAGAGCGTCCGTATGCAAAAGACGTCTCTGCGGCGCCGGCTCGTAGGGTGTTGTTGACGAAGAAGACGTTGCCGCGGCGGACCGCGAGGGTGTCCTTACCGTCGCCGTCCCAGTCACCGACAAGCACCTCGTCGCCGCTGCGTCCGAAGGTGAAAGTGGTGTCCGCGTTGCCGCCAGCCAGGGTGTTGGCAATATAGAAGGTGTTGCCGCGACGTACTGCGAGGGTGTCCTTGCCGTCCCCGTCCCAGTCACCGACAAGCACCTCGTCGCCGACACGCCCGTAATGGAAGGACGAGCTCGTCAGGCCGTCGGAGCGGGTCCCGCCTGCGGTATCGAATCCGTCCGAGTAGGCGAACTTGTTGCCATTGCGGAACATGAAGGTATCAACGCCATCGCCGTCCCAGTCACCGACAAGTACAACTCCCGCAGCAAGGGGGCCGACCAGGGTCGACGCATCCGAGTCCCAGCTGTTCATCAGTGTGGCACGCGGCTCGGCCGGCTCAGGCTGATCGGTCGGTTCCGCATTCGGATCGGAGCGGACAACGAATGCGGGGCTGGTCCACGTTTCGTTGTTTTCGCCGTTTTGTGCTTGCCCGAGGCCCTTGGTGACCGTCACTTCGAGGATGTACCGGCCATCGGGCACGTCGAGAGCAGTATCCGTATTGGCCGAGTCGTAGTACGTGCCATCCCACAGATACATGGCCGTGCCGGAGTTCGCTCCCGCGCCATCGGAATGGTAGACGGAGCCGTATTCGGAGACCGGATCGCCCTTCGAACCGTCGGCATTGGCATGGTAGGCCTGAATGTCGAACATGCTCACCGGATTCTCCAGGTGCAAGGCAACAATCGGTACGTCGCCGTCGGCCATGGTGTAAACCGCGTCCGCATCCTCCAAGCGATACTCCGCATCGGAATCCATGCACTCCTGACCGAAGAAGAGCCCGTTGGGGCACGCGGTCAGTCGCGCGAGAGTGGGCTGCTGGAATAGCAGTCGATCCTCGGGGATACCGGCCTGGGCCAGCGTGGCGGAGGAGTAGACGTCACCGTAGGTCCACGTGCTATGTAAGAATTCGAGATCGGTCTCGTAATCGCCCTTCAAACCGGCGAATGGCACCTGGCGTACCGTATTATCCGAACCGCTGAGCACAACGTAGCCGCCGTAAATGGCTCCCGCCGGCAAGTCATACTGTGCACCGGTGGCAGTACTGGCAAAGTGTGTCGGCTCGTCAATAGTGACCTCAACCGTCCGAGTCGCTCCAGCCGGCACGGTCACGGTATCCGCGGAGAATGTGACCTGCGGGTCGAATCCCACCAGGCTGAAGAAGTAACGGTTCGGCCCCCACGTACCTGCCGGGGTCGTGTCGGCACTGAGCGTGTACACGACCTCCTCATCGGAGCGGTTCGTGATGGTCAGCGTCGTTGGTTCGTTGGAATCCGAATCACCCAGGGAGATCTTCGACGGCGTAATGGTGGAGGGCAGCGATTTCACCCCGGCACCACGGTTGGAGGTAACAGCCGCGACGGCATCGGGAACGTCAATCAGTCCCGCGCCCTGGCGATGAATTGCCTCTTTCGCTTCAACTACGCCGGTGTTGTCGGCGAGCTCAAGCGGATTCGCAGTGTTTTGCAGTACTGTCCGCACCTGGTCCGGGCTGACGGCCGGATTGGCCTGCAGGACGAGGGCTGCCGCGCCGGCCGTATGTGGTGCCGCCATCGACGTTCCACCCAAAGTCGCAAAGCCGGAACCATCGCCGTCGGGAGCATCGAGCGGATAGGCGGAATAGATGTTTCCACCCGGTGCCAACACATCTGGCTTCAAGGTCAGGTCAGCAGCGAGTCCGTAGGAAGAGAAGCTAGAGATCTGACCACCGGCAGGGTCTTCGGAAGCCGTGGTCTGATCCGTCCAGGTGATACTGGCATCGCCTGCGGCGGCCAAGGCTTCCAGCGCAGCACCTTGCTCCTGCGTGATCGTGACAACCGGGATAGTGATCGGCGGATCACCCGCAACCGTGGCATTGATGGTGCCCGCTTGGTTGTTGTAAATGATAACAGCGGCAGCTCCGTCGGCCTGCGCGGCAGCAGCCTTGTCATAGAAGGTTGAGGTGCCGCGTGAGACGAGGACGGCTTTGCCAGTGAAGGAATCATCGCCAATCGATACGGCTCCTGTCTTCTGGCCGTCGGGGTAGACAGCCAGCTCAAAAGTCCCGCTCTTCGGCGCAGTCGGGGCATTGCTAGCGGAAAGATATCCGTAGACCTGTCCGTCGGCGGCTTGGAAGGAGGGTAGCGTGATAAAGGTGTTATCGACGGAGCCCACCGAGATAACCTTACTCGCTACGGACGGAGCCCCACCGGAGAAGATGCCGCGCTCTCCCGAATTACCCTGTGAAACGGTAACAACGATGCCTGCGTCGGCCATATTGTTGGCCGCCACCGCGGTCGGATAATTCGGCCACGTCTGGAAGGAAGCACCGATGGACATATTCACAACATCCATACCATCTTTTGCGGCGCGTTCCATCGCCTGCAGCATGATGTCGGAATCGGTTGAGCCATCGCAACCGAAGACGCGGTACGCACCGAGGAGCGCGTCGGGGGCGACGCCCTTTAGCTCGGAAGCGGTGTCATCTCCAGCGGCAATACCAGCCACATGGGTTCCGTGACCGCCACAGTCGTCGGGATCCTCATCCGGTTGGGGAGTCGGATCGTAGTTCGCATCGGAGGTATCCGAGTTGAATGAATCACCGACGAAGTCGTAGCCGGCCACCACTTTAGGTGTCGGGAAGGTCGATTCACCGGACACACCGGTACCACCGAAAACCGTGTTGTCATAGTCGATGCCCGAGTCGATGATGCCAATCTTGACGCCCTGACCGGTGAGTCCCAACTCGTTTTGGGCCACGGAGGCCCCCGTGAGGTCCCGCGCGCTAAACATATCCGGCGAGGCGGTGAAATCGGGGGTTTCGTCCGGGCGTTCGACGACGAGAACGGGATAAACACCCGTCACGTTAGAAGCCTTGGTAATCTCGTCGAGGCCCTCCGCAGTGGCTGTGACCGTGAGTCCATTCCACGTCTGGTCGAAGGAGTTCTGAATCTCGACTTCGTCGTCGGAAACTTGCCGATCAAATGTTTGTTGTTGCTTGCTGATCGTAGTGCTAGATCCACCGGCGAGCACCGGGTCTGCACTCAGCTCAACAAACCACTTGCCCGTAAAGCCGCTTGTCTGATGTGCGGTGTCAAGTAGTTGATCGGCCTTAGGCAGGTCCGCGGGGACCTCGTCGTGATCGGCGTAAACAGGTGCGGCGGCACCGGCACCGAGAGCGGCGGTAGCCACTAGGACCGTACCGATGCGCCATCTCCTTGAGGAGTATTTCGTCATGTGTGATTCCCTTCGTCTGGGTACCGTCCGCACGTGGACGGACGGTGTTGGACAATTTTCACACCGTGAACGCAATCATGCACGGTCGGCTTTCATGGTGGACAAGCTTGCTTTGACGATCAGCATTTCGACTCTGGCGTGAAAGGCGGATTAAGTGTGGCCTTACAACGTGGTGGGCGCTAGGCTGAACCTATGGCTACCGACCCGCGCGAAGCATTCGACCGACTCATTGGGGCACTCGAAGCATTTCATCAGGCGGCAGTAACGGCACAGGACCCTGGCGCACCCAGTGTGATCGAGGCGAGCGAGCTGCTTGTGAATGCCTACACCCTGTACGACGATTTCCTCTTCACCCAGTGTGGCGTTGAAGCGCCATTGGACGTATACAGCACAGAGGAAGATGTGACGGACGAGTTCGACGACGATCTTGACGCCGGTGAACGCTTCACCGACCTCGACGACGAGGATTATGAGGATGACCTCGACTACGAGGACGACCTCGACGATGATTATGAGGATGACGACGTCGACGAGGCAACCGACGATCCGGAGTATGACGACGATCTCGACGACGAGTAGGTGACTGACCATGCGTGCCGCCCGGCCCCGGTGCGCACTCGGCCTGCCGGGGCGCTGCCGGACACGACGGCGTCGACTGCTTCACGCCGACCTATTGCGTGACGTCGTCGAGCGCTTCGGCCACGAGGAAGGGCAGATCCTCAATCGCGCCGAGAACGGAAGTCAGCTGGGAAGCGGTCCGCGCTCCGAGCAGGGCACTGGCAACCTGAGGGCGACCGAGGACCCAGCCGAGCGCAACGTCAGCGGGAGTGCGTCCAAGTCCATCGGCGGCCCGTGTCAACGCCTCGACGATGCGGCGCGGCCTCTCCTCGAGGTACGGATCGACGAAAGCGGCAAGGTGCTCCGACGCGGCGCGGGAGGTCGGAGGAATCGAGTGGCGGTACTTGCCCGTGAGAACGCCCCGGCCCAGCGGAGAGTTGGCAAAGAGTCCCATGCCCATATGCCCGCACATGGGAACGACCTCGGCCTCGCAGGAACGTTCCAGCAGGGAGTATTCCGTTTCGATCACAATAAGCGCAGGTAACTTCCGCTCGGCAAGCAACTGCTGCAGGGCGGCAGCCCGCCATGCCGGGTACCCCATTAGCCCGATGTACCGAACCTGCCCAGAAGCTACAAGCCCGCTCAAGCCTGCCGCCGTCTCCTCGTCCGGTGCCAGGGGATCGGGCGCGGCCAATAGAAGAATATCGAGGTAGTCAGTGCCCAGGCGGGCAAGGGATTCGGCCACCGAGTCACGAATGGCTCCCAGTCCAGCGCCGAAACGCGGGCCGGCAGGAGTGGAGCGGAAGCCCGCCCGCGAGCAGATAACGAGCCGTTCACGCGGGAATCTTTCGGCCAGAAGTGTTCCGATCAGGGCCTCAGAGGCACCTTGTCCGAAAGCGGGGGAGGTATCCAGTAAAGATCCGCCCGCGTCTAGGAGCACGCGCAGCTGCTCCTGTGCCTCTGCCTCGTCGGTATCCCGTCCCCACGTCAGTGTTCCGAGTCCTACCTCACCGACGACTAGACCACTACGTCCTACTGCGCGTTCTCTCATAATGCGAAGCCTAGTGCACCATGGCACCTTACACGGTTAAGTGAGCCTTCTTCGTCAACATCATGTGTAACCGCTATGCTGGCCCGCGTGGGAATTATCGAAGCGCTCATACTGGGCAGTGTTCAAGGCCTAACCGAATTCCTGCCGATCTCATCATCGGCACACGTTCGTATTGTCGGTGATCTCTTTGGCTGGGGTGACCCGGGAGCCGCCTTCACCGCCATCATCCAAATCGGCACTGAATTGGCGGTTATCTGCTACTTCCGCCGCGATATTGCACGAATCATCTCCAAATGGTTCCGATCACTACCGCTGCGCTGGCGCAATCCCGTGGCGCAGAGCGACCCGGACGTACGCATGGGATGGGTGGTTATCGTCGGCACCATACCGATAGCCGTCCTCGGACTGCTCTTCCAGGACACCATCGAGTCGAAACTGCGCAACCTGTACTTGGTGGCGGCGGTATTGGCCGGATTTGCCATTTTGCTCGGACTGGCAGACCGTTTCTCACGCCGCTCGAAGACCTTGACCGATATCACCTTACGCGACGGGCTGCTTCTGGGGTGCGGTCAAGCACTGGCCCTAATCCCCGGTGTGTCACGGTCGGGTGGCACCATCACCGTTGGACTGCTACTCGGCTACACACGCGAAGCGGCGGCCCGCGTGTCCTTCCTCCTTGCAATTCCAGCGATTCTCGCCTCCGGCTTCTTCCAACTGTTCAAGTCCTCAGGGCAGGGGACCCTCGATCTCGGCCCGACACTGCTTGCGGCAGCAGTTGCCTTCGCCGTGGGCTATGCCGTGATCGTTTGGTTCCTTAAACTGGTATCGACCAGGTCATACATTGGCTTCGTAATCTATCGGATAGTGCTGGCGGCTGTTGTGGTGGCGCTGCTGGCAGCCGGAACATTGGCGGTGTACTAATGCAAACGTGGGCGGTATCCGTTCCGGCTTCTTTACCGGGGTCGGCTCCCGAGATGAGCTTGTACGACAGTTCTTCGGACAGTTTTCGATCCATTGCTGCGCGGCAGCCACACCTGTTTGCATGTGGCATCACGCCATATGATGCAACGCACCTTGGCCATGCCTTCACTTACGTGAGTGTTGACACGCTATTACGGCTGTGGCATGCCGCAGGTGCGGAGGTGAGATACGCGCAGAACGTCACCGACATCGACGATCCCCTTTTCGAGCGGGCACGTGATACCGGTGTCGACTGGCGCGAACTCGCCGATCAGGAAATTGCGCTGTTCCGTGAGGATATGCATGCCCTGGGGGTGCTGCCTCCCGACGCTTGGGTGGCCGTCTCGGAGAAGCTTGACGATCTCGAGCGTGTGGTGCGTGATCTCGAGGCACGAGGGTTGGCCTACCGCGTGCCCGGTGCGGGGGATACGGAGGATATTTACGCCGATCTTTCGGCAGATTCGCGCTTCGTCTCGGCCCCGGTTTTCCGCGACCTGGATCTGGAGAAGACTTTCGACGCGCACGGCGGCGATAGCACACGATCCGGCAAACGACACCCACTCGACCCGCAACTGTGGAAGGGCGTGCGTGGGGAGGACTTTCGGCCTTCGGGCGGTGCACCGGGAGACTGGAGGCCCGGTTGGCATATCGAGTGCGCGCTGATCGCTCGCGACGAACTCGGGGAATCGATCACGGTGCAGGCCGGCGGATCGGACCTGTTGTTCCCACACCACGAGATGAGTGAGTCACATCTGCGTGCACTGACAGCGGGCAACGGTCAGGTGAGTGTGCATATGCATGTCGGTATGGTCGGTTACGCGGGCGAGAAAATGTCGAAGTCGCTTGGAAATCTCGTCCTTGTATCACAGTTGCGCGCCCGCGGCGTCGACCCGCGGGTAATCCGTCTGTGCCTGCTGGCGCATCATTACCGGGAAGACTGGGAGTATACGGACGACGAGCTGTCCACAGCGCACACCCGCTTGCAGCTATGGGAGCGGGCATTGCGCATGTCGTCGGCCCTTCCCGACGACGAGACTTCACAAGCGGTGGTTCGGCGGGTATGGGAGGCCCTCGCTACGGACCTGAATTCGCCTGAGGCACTGCGCACTATAGATCGGTGGGCGGAAAACCCGACGGGTGGGGTGGCCGTAGAATCAGCGATTGCGACATTACTCGGAGTGGAGTTTCCCCGTGCCGCGTGATAGCAACCTTCCCTCGGCCGTTCTCTTCGACATGGATGGCACGTTAACCGACTCGGAGAAGTGGTGGTACGCGGCGGAGCGAGACATTCTCGGTGCACTCGGGGTCACCTGGACCGAGGAACGTGCGCGCACGACCATCGGTGCTCCCTTGGAATGGGTGTGCGCCAAGGTCATCCGTGAAGATGGCCTGGAAGCCTCGGCACAGAAACTGGCCGCCGATATGAGCCGCAGAGTGTGTGAGGTTGCGCGAACCTCTGGTGTTATTTGGCGCCCGGGTGCTTACGAGCTGCTCGAACTCTGTGTTCGGCTCGGCATTCCAACGGCGCTTGTCACATCCTCCTTCCAGGAGTTGGCGGACGTTATTCGCGAGAGTGCTCCACGTGGATCGCTGACGGTCAGTGTTGCGAGCGACAGCGAGGTCGCGGGTAAGCCCTCGGCGCAGCCGTACCTGTTGGCTGCGCAACGGCTCGACGTCGCAGCCGACGATTGCGTCATCTTTGAGGACTCCGTCTTTGGGGTCCGTTCGGCCATGGCGGCTCGGTCACATGCCGTCGCGGTGCCCTTCCTGGTAGAGATCCCCTCCTGGCCCCTTCTACTGCGCGTCAACAGTCTGCAGGAGGTCGGCGAGTCGGAGTTGCGTGCTTTTATGTCGGCACCACTCCCAGCAGGAGACCCGCTTCTTTCCCCACGCGGAAACGATTGACCTGAGCAACTTAAGGGATCGAGCGTTGGCTCGCATCGCGGTGGATTTGCGGCTGCCCATTTGACGGCCTCGCGCCCGAGGGGGAAGGCTCGGCCGGTAGTCTACGGTTTGCAGTGTCAGTTCCGAGGGGCCCAATGAGTGATTCCACCTTTCAAGCAATAGCCATGATCATCTATTTCGTGGCGATGATTGTGATCGGCTGGTGGGCTTACGGGCGTACCGACGATATGGACGACTATATGCTTGCAGGGCGGGGCTTGAACCCGGCGGTCGCAGCACTGAGCGCGGGTGCTTCCGATATGAGCGGTTGGCTGCTTATGGGGTTGCCGGGAGCACTGTATGCCAGCGGTTTGATCGAACTGTGGATAGCAATCGGATTGACTATAGGTGCCTGGCTGAACTGGCGCTATGTCGCCCCGCGTCTGCGCACGTACACCGAAGTCGCGCGGAACTCAATCACCGTCCCGAGTTTCTTCGACAATCGTCTGCATGACTCCCGCCACCTGCTGCGCTGGGCGTCCGGCCTGATCATCCTGGTGTACTTCACCTTCTATGTATCCGCGAATATGGTGTCAGGCGGCAAATTCTTCGAGTCATCCTTCGGCCTGGATTATCGGCTCGGCGTGACGCTGGTGGCGGGCATTACCGTCATTTACACCTTGGTTGGCGGCTTCCTCGCAGTCTCCTACACGGACTTCGTGCAGGGCATCATGATGGTGAGTGCGCTGATCATGGTGCCCGTGGTGGGCATTATCCACGTCGGCGGTTGGGGTGCTGTGGTCAACACCGTCAGTAAGGTGGATCCGGGATATTGGACGATGTTGGGTGGCGGCGCCTCCGTGTTGGGAATCGTTTCCGCGCTCGGATGGGGCTTGGGGTACTTCGGTCAACCGCATATCATCGTGCGTTTCATGGCAATCAGGACACCCGGCGAGGCGAAGGCGGGGCGGCGGATCGGCATTGGATGGATGCTGCTCGCAGTCATTGGGGCGGCTTTTACTGCCATTGTTGGAGTTGCCGTTTACCAACATGACAAGGGCGAACTCGCCGATTCGGAAGCGGTGTTCATCGCCCTGGGTCAGTTGCTTTTTCACCCGGTGATCGCCGGCTTCATGCTGGCCGCAATTCTGGCAGCGATTATGTCCACGATAGCCTCGCAGTTACTGGTGACGTCATCGGCACTGGTGGAAGACCTCTACCGGTCGATCACCCATAAGAACCCATCGACTAATCGTCTCGTTATGTACTCACGCATGGCGGTACTCGGTGTTGCAGTGGTCGCCGCGGTCATGGCGTGGGAGCGCAACAACACCATTTTGGCTCTGGTGGCCTTCGCCTGGGCCGGCTTCGGAGCCTCGTTCGGTCCTACAGTCCTGCTCAGCCTTTATTGGAAGAAGCTGACCTCCGCCGGAGCGGCAGCCGGTATGGTGACCGGTGCGGTACTGGTGATGATATGGGGCAATATCTCCGGCGGACCGGGCAATATTTTTGACCTTTATGAGATCATCCCCGGCTTCGTCGGCAATCTGTTGGCCGCCGGGTGCGTTTCACGTTTGGGAACGCCACCTCCCGAGGTGGAAGAGGAGTTCGACGCCGCGGTTGCTGCCTTGAGCGAGGACCGGGTGCCGTCCGGGGAGGGCGGAGCGTGATGCGGGGGCACGCGCGATGCATGACTGTTTCGCACTAGTTGCGGTGCGCTAGCTATGGGCGGTGCGCAGGTGACTGGCACCTTCCGCATTCATCTGCGGTGGCATGCCGCCGAAGGCGGGGCAGAATTCCTTGAAATGGCACCAGTCGCACAGACGGCTGGTACGCGGCTCAAATTCTCCGGTGTCGAGACGCTCTTCGATTGCCGACCAGACCGAATCCAATTCCTGTGCCAGCGAGTCGACATCTTCGGCGACCGGATCGTAGGTGAGCGTGCGCCCATCCTTCAGAAAGATCAGCTGTGTGCGCACCGGAAGCGTGCCACGTGATAAGTAGAGCGCCGCCGCGTAGAAACGCATCTGGAAAATTGCGCCGTCCTGGAAACGCGGCGCCGGTGATTTGCCCGTCTTATAATCGACGACGCGCAGTGCACCATCGGCAGCCCGGTCAACGCGGTCGATAATCCGCGGATGGCGAGGCCGGACTTCAAACGGGCGTTGACAAAGGTCTCACGCGCCGCAGGCTCAAGAAAACTCGGTGTTTCCATCCGGAAATAGTTGTCCACGAGCACGCTCGCCGATTCCAACCATTCCTGCCGCTGGCGGTCTGATTCGAAGAGTTCGGCGTCGACGGGGCGTTTTTCGAGATGTTGCTGCCAACACGAGTGGAGAAGCTGCTGCGCGGTCTCTTCGGTACGGTCCCTGGCCGGCGCATCAAACAGATGCTCCAACACAGAATGTACGAGAGTACCGCGCAGCGCCTCCAATGACGGGGCTTCCGGCATTCGGTCAATAGCCCGCAAGCGGAAAAGCAGCGGACATTGCCGGAAATCCTTGGTCCGCGAGGGAGAGAGGGCGGCATGCGTTGTCATGCCTCCAACGGTACCGCGCGGCTCCGACAGAATTACACCGCATCGCCTTCGGGCAGCGATTCGTGGTGCACTTCGCGCTGCAACGCCTTAAGCGAATGCATCACCGGATTGCCGCCACGCCCGAAATAGTCATGTAGTTCCAGATACTCGCGGTAGAGACGGTCGTATTGCGCGGCTGCCTCCTCGTTGGGCGTATACGCATGGGGAACCTTCGTTCCCATGGCGGCACTGGCCTGGTAGACATCCGGGTAGGCACCGGCGGCGACGGCGCCGAGGATTGCGGCGCCGAGGGAACTCGCCAGCCCGGAGCCGGAAATGGATAGTGGGATTCGTGTGACATCCGCATACAGTTGCATGAGGAATTCATTCTTCAATAGGCCACCGGCGGCGACGATCTCGGTGATGCGGACGCCGTGAGCGGCGAAGTTCTCGATGATGACGCGCAGGCCGAATGCCGTTGCTTCCAGGTAGGCGCGGTAAATGTCCTCGGCCCGTGTTGTCAGACTCATCCCGATCAACGCGCCGGACAGATTGCCGTCATTGAGGATCGAACGGTTGCCGTTGTGCCAATCCAAAGCGATGAGTCCATGCTCTCCAATGGCCTGACCGGCGGCTTTCTCGGTCAGTAGGGTGTGCACAGAGATACCGCGGTGATCGGCCTGTGCGCGATAGTCGGCGGGAACGATGTTATCCACCACCCAGCCGAAGATGTCGCCCACACCGGACTGGCCGCCCTCGTACCCCCACAGTCCAGCCGAGATTCCTCCCGCGGTAATACCGAAGACTCCCGGAATATCGCGGGCCGTCTCACCATTGACGATATAGACATTCGACGTACCCATGATCGCGGTCATTTGCCCGGGTGCTATGGCTTGTGCGGCTGGCGCGGTCACGTGTGCATCGATTTGTCCGACCGCCACCGCGATTCCTTCCGGTAGACCCGTCAACGCCGCCATTGGCGCACTTAAGCCTCCCGCGCGCTCCCCGAGTTGCAACACGGGTGCATCGAACTTCTCGGAGATGAAGTCCGCGAAGTCGGGGTTCAACGCCGCGAAGTAGTCGCGGCTCGGAAAGCGTCCGTCCTGGAAAAGCGCCTTATATCCCGCACTAGCGGCGCAGTGGATGAGCCTGCCGCACAGTTGCCATACGATCCAATCAACCGCTTCGATGTAGTAGGCCGCCGCACTGTATACGGCAGGAGCCTTCTCCAACGTCTCCAGTGCCTTCGGAATGACGAATTCGGAGGATATGCGTCCGCCATAACGGGCCAACCATGTCTCTTCACGCTGCCGTGCGACGGCGATACACCGCTCTGCCTGTTCGGTGGCACCATGATGCTTCCAAAGTTTCGCGTAGGCATGGGGTTCGTTGGCAAACTCGGGCAACTGGCAGAGCGGAGTCCCGTCGGCGGTAGTGGGAATCATTGTCGCCGACGTGAAATCCGTTCCGATCCCGATAACCTGCGCCGCATCGACGTGCGCCTCCCGCAGAGCCGCGGGTACCACGTGGGCCAGCACCGTCAAATAGTCGGAGGGTACCTGGAGTGCGAAGTCAGGGGGTAGCTCCCGGTTGTCTGCGGCGGTGAGCCGTTCATCCATCACCCCGTGAGGATATTCGCGAACGGCCGAGCCGAGTTCCTTGCCGTCGCTTACGCGGACGACGGTGGCACGACCGGACAGTGTGCCGAAGTCGATGCCGATAACATATTGTTCGCTCATTGTCTTTGCCTTCCTTGTGTATAAAGAGAGACCCGCTGTGTGCCAAGAGAGGCTTCGCATCGCGGGCCGGATGCAGTGGACTCCCGCAGCGGGAGTCGAGTGAGCCGCGCCATGCCGCTACGTGCAGTTCATGTGCGGGAGTGTGCGCCGACGTCGTCGAACGCCGGGCGTCGAGAGAAAGGCCCCGGCGGTACCGAATGCGGCGTGATCCGGATTACCGCCTGCGGCCTCGCGGTGGGCCTTGCGGTACTAGGTCTGTGACATGCCGAGGACATTTTCGGCAATGGCCGATTCGGTGATCAGAACCGAGCAGAGACCGGCGTATAGCGCGGCGTATGTGACCTCGCTCTTTTCGGCTCCCACCGCTACCGCAATGGCGTGCCGGATGCCACCGATCTGATCGAGTGCAAGCGCAATTGTGCGCGAGTCGAGTTCGAGATCGACCACTCGCCCCGACCGGTCGATGTAATGTCCGAGCACGTCCCCAACCGCGCCCGAACGCTGAAGCTCAAGCTGCTCCTCATCGGTCAACGCACCGCTGCGAACGAGTACCGAACCCGGAGAAAGGGCCCGAGTGAAAATACCGCGACGTCACAACTGGTAGCGAGCTTGAGGGTGTCAGCGATCGCGTGGTCGTAGCAGAGCCTTCTGGCCAACTCGCGATCACTGACGATAGCGGGTACGGGAAGGAGTCGCGTTCGCGCTTGCCGAGACTTCGCCGCGACCAATCGCAGGATGCTCGCCGCATCAACCGTGCCGTCCACCGAGGGAGCACCGCCATTGAGTTGGAGAAGATCCGCGCCGATGAAGGCCCTGTCCGGAAGTGCGGAGGCGATGGCAGCCACGGTGCGTCCCCAGGAAAAGCCGATGCTTTGCGGCTGGGGACGCATCTCCGTCAGGTACGATGCCGACGCCTGTGCCACCAGCGCCGTGGTGGCGGCGCTGGTGTCCTGGCTCTGCACCACCACCGCCTCGGCGCAGCCGAAACGGTCGACGAGTTGGGATTCGAGGTCGCCACGCCGCGATGTCGGGTGGTGAATCGTAATCTCCACGAGGCCACGCGCACGTGCCTCCTCGAGGAGACGTCCCACCTTCCATCGCGACACGCGCAATCGGTCGGCTACCTCCGACTGCAACAAGCCATCCTTGTAATACAGTTCGGCGGCGCGAACCATCGCGTACTCGTGTTCCGCACTTCCCGCACGCATCGCCGATACCCTCCCTGTCGCATTCAGTTCGTGGGCAGGTTCCGGCCGTTAGGTAGAAACAACACCTTGCAGGAGTGGATCGTGCGCTCGTACATGGCACGAATTAACTCATCGACGCGTTCCAAGCCCGCCTCGTGGGTAATCATGAACTCCCACTGTAGGGATCCGCGTGCCAAATGCTCCAGTGTCGCGGTCCATTCCGGCCCTGGGTAGGGTGCGCCGAAGGAGTTCCAGGAACCATGGATATCAATCTCGAGTCGCATCAGGCGGGCCCAATTGCGCTCCGAAATCTCTACCGCGGCGTTGGGGATGCCAATAAGCGTGACATCGCCGTGCCGAGCGGTGATACCGACGGCCCTATCAGCGATCGCGGCCACACCGGTCGTCTCCACCACGACGTCGAAGCCGCTGCCCGTTGCAGACTCCAAGTCATCGAAGCTCGCATATGCCGCGTCTGCGCCGGCGCGGCGTGCCAACTCCGCCTTTTCCTGCGAAACATCTACCGCAACAACCGTTGCCGCTCCCAGAATGCGTGCCCACTGAATAGCGAAGAGACCGATAGGCCCGCCACCGCCCAACACGGCTACCCGGCTGGTAACCGTTATCTTTGTGCGTCGGATCGCGTGAAGGGCAATCGCGCTGGGATCAACCATCGCAGCGGCACGCGCATCGAGACCGGTCGGTACCTTTAGAAGCAGATTCGCCGGTCCTGCGACGTACTGGGCATAGGCTCCATGGCGTCGCGAGCCGTAATAGTCGTAGTTCTCACAGAGCGAGAATTGCCCCTGTAGGCAGGGAGCGCACGCGAAACAGGGAATCATCGGCGGAACGGTGACCAGGTCACCGACCTGCAGCCCGCTCACTCCCGGTCCCAGTTCCTCCACGTAGGCGGAGAACTCGTGACCGGTGATCAGAGGTAGCTTATGCGGCCCCTTTTTGTACATGCGGGCGAGATCCGAGCCGCATACGCCACAGGCGGCCACCTTCATAAGAACCTCACCCGGACCGGGCCGTGGCTTGGCGACCTGCTCCATGCGGATATCTCCGGGGGCGTACATCTGCACTGCAGCCATCGTGTCATTCATTTCATCACCGTGTCTTCCTCGTCGAAGCTATATGAATCAATGATGTGGGGCGTACCCGGGATGAAGCCCCACACCACCAATGTAAACCGCCGCCGGGCACTCGTCAGCATATGGTGCAAAGACCTACATATGAGCATTCATCTCCTACATAGACGGGTACTGCGCGGGTCATGCGGGTACTCGAGCAGGATTCTCAGCACCTGTCGGATGCGGTGGATCTCGCGCGGTGCGCACCGTCCCGCTCCCTAAAGGTCGCGCTGCACCCTCTACAATGGCAGCCATGACTGGACGCAATGCGGATCGCCGTCGGGGCCCTTTCCGGGCGGGTGAAAGGGTACAACTGACCGATCCCAAGGGGCGGCAGTACACGATTTCGCTGACGGAAGACGGCTACTTCCAATCAACTCGCGGTTCTTTTCGCCACAGTGAACTCATCGGTGCTGAAGAGGGAACTGTACTGACTACTAAGGAAGGGCGGCGTTTCCTCGCTCTGCGGCCGCTGGTGAGCGACTACGTGCTGTCAATGCCGCGCGGGGCAACCGTTATTTACCCGAAGGATGCGGCGCAAATCGTGCATTTGGCGGATGTGTTCCCAGGAGCACGCGTTTTCGAAGCGGGCCTCGGCTCCGGGGCGCTGACGTTGTCGCTTTTGGCTGCGGTTGGGGATGAAGGCCAGGTTCTCTCCGCGGAGCGGCGGCCCGAGTTCGCCGAGATCGCGTTCGGCAATGTTTCCTCATGGTTTGGCCTGCAACCAACACAGTGGTCAATCGAAATAGGCGAGGCGGAGCAGATCCTCGCGAGTCAGCCAGAGGGCACATTCGATCACGTCATTCTGGATATGCTCGCACCCTGGGAGCTTATCTCGGCCGCAGCGCATACACTGCGGCCGGGCGGCGTGATACTTGCGTACGTGGCGACGACGACGCAGCTGTCGCGCTTTGTGGAGGAGCTGCGTGAGAGCGGCTGCTTCACCGAGCCGAGCGCTTCAGAGACTCTGGTTCGCACGTGGCACCTGGAGGGACTGGCAGTTCGGCCCGATCATCGTATGATTGCGCACACAGGATTCCTCGCTGTTGCCCGCCGCATGGCGCCGAAGAACGCTCCACTGACACCGAAGCGCCGTCCGGCGAAAGCCGCCTACGCGGAGCCGCTCGTGTGGCAGGAAGATCTGGCGGAACGCGGTATTTCGCCGAAAAAGCTACGTCGGGTGCGGCGCGATGTGGCGCATCGCGCCGATGTGGAAGAGACCGGTACCTCCATACCCGGTCGGCACGGACGCGAGATCCGTGACCGTATCGAATGTGAGCTGCAAGAACGCGAGACTCAGGCCTAGGCACTAGAGTTGAGCGGTAGCGAAGGAAAGGTTGCGATGTCCCAGACAGACTCCAGTGAACTGCGTGATGTGCGGCAGCAACTGGTCTCTCTTGAAGAGAAGAACCAGCGGCTGACCGCATCGCTTGTGGCCGCACGGGATCGTATCCGCGATCAGGCCGAACAACTCGATGCATTAGCGCGCCCACCGGCATCGTTTGCTACCTTCCTCGCTGCACACGAACAGGATCATTCTGTTGATGCCCTGGTTGCGGGGCGCAAGATGAATCTGGCCGCGGCGGTCACGTTGCCGCTGGGCTCCCTGCGTCCGGGGCAGGAGCTGCGGTTGAATGAGCAGCTTGTGGTGACGGATACAGCCGGGTACGAAGATACGGGCACAGTTGTCACGGTGGAGCTGGTTATCGATCCGCAGCGTGCATTGGTGAAGATTCATGCCGATGATTCGCGGGTGCTGCGTATCTCCGGGCGCCTGGACGCAGAGCACCTGCGTGTGGGCGATACCGTCCTGGCAGATTTGCGCTCCGGATTCATTCTAGAACACATCGAAAGGCCGGATGTTGAGCACCTGCTGCTGGAAGAGGTGCCGGATGTCTCCTACGAGGATATTGGTGGACTCGGCCCGCAGATTGAGGAGATCCGTGACAGCGTTGAGCTTCCCTTCGAGCAACCCGAGCTGTACCGCGAACATGGGCTCAAACCGCCCAAAGGGGTGCTGCTGTACGGGCCTCCCGGCTGCGGGAAGACACTGATCGCGAAGGCCGTCGCTACCTCGTTGGCCCACAATGCGGCCGAACGTACCGGTGCGGCGACGGCGCGATCATATTTCCTTAATATCAAGGGACCACAGCTGCTCGATAAGTACGTTGGCGAGACGGAACGTCAGATTCGCGAGATCTTCTCACGCGCGCGGGACAGGGCGGCACACGGTATCCCGGTTGTGATCTTCTTCGATGAGATGGAGGCACTTTTCCGCACACGTGGGTCGGGCATCTCCTCCGACGTCGAAACAACTGTGGTCCCCCAGCTGTTGGCGGAAGTAGATGGCGTTGAGAAACTGGACAACGTGATCGTCATTGGCGCTTCCAACCGGGAGGACATGATCGACCCGGCGATCCTGCGGCCGGGGCGTCTTGATGTGAAAGTGCGTATCGAGCGGCCCGATCACGCCGGATGTCTGGATATTCTTTCGAAGTACCTCACCGAGGAGTTGCCGTTGCACCAGGAGGTGCGCGCGGCCTATCCCACCGCGAGTGAGGCAGCGGCGAGCCTGCGGCACGTCACCGTCGATACGCTGTACGCGCGTACTCCCGAAAATGAGTACGTCGAGGTGCACTACGCCGATGGAACCCGTGAAACGCTGTATATCGCGGACTTCGTCTCCGGAGCCATGTTGGCGGCAATCGTGGATCGCGCGAAGAAACTGGCGATTAAAGACCTTCTCTCCACCGGCGAGCGCGGATTGCGCAAGAAGCATCTGGTGGAGGCAGTGCACCAGGAGGTACGCGAGAACGAAGAACTCGCGACGATTGCGAATCCGGACGAGTGGGCGCGTGTACACGGCCGTGGACAGGGCGAACGTATTGTTCATGTGCGGGCGCTGCTCACACGCGAAACGAATGGCCCGACCGGTTCCGGCGCGCAAGTCACCACCGAATCGACGGCGGCGGGTACGCCGCCCCGGCCACGCGCGATGGAGAAGGGATGGCTGACGATCCCGGACACAGGTGGGGTGAAACTGTGCCCGAGGGACTGATCTAAGGAGTAATTCATGACCGCGCGCCGTATCGTCGGCTTGGAGACCGAGTTCGGGATTCTCGCCCCGGCCGATCTGCAGGCAAATCCGATTGTGTTGTCCACACGCATCGTCGATGCCCTCGGAGCCGAGTCCGCAGCCAGCGGCGGTGCCGGTGCCGTGCGCTGGGATTTCCATGGCGAAGACCCACTCAGCGACGCGCGCGGCTATCGCATCGAACGAGCCGCCGCGCACCCCTCACAACTCACCGATGATCCGGAGTCGCTTGCGCCCTCGGGAGATGTGCCGCTGGAACATGTGCAACGGCGCAGCGAATTGCTCAGGCCGCGCGCGGCCAACGCTGTGCTAACCAATGGAGCCCGGCTCTACGTCGACCATGCACATCCGGAGTACTCCTCACCCGAAACGGCCACTCCGCGGGAGGCCGTGCTATGGGACAGGGCGGGCGAGTACCTGATGGCCGAGGGCATTGAGATACTTGATGGCGAAGTGGTGGTCTATAAGAACAACACCGACGGCAAGGGAGCATCCTATGGCGCGCACGAGAATTACCTCGTCCGGCGTGATGTTCCCTTCGCGGATATCATCCGCTACCTCACGCCGTTCTTCATTACGCGGCCGGTGTTGTGCGGTGCCGGACGCGTTGGCCTCGGGCAACGCAGTGAGCAGCCCGGATTCCAGATCTCACAGCGTGCTGATTTCGTCGAGAACGACGTCGGTTTAGAGACTACTTTTGATCGGCCCATCATCAACACACGCGACGAGCCACATGCGGATGCGGCGCGTTATCGCCGCTTACACGTCATTGGTGGGGACGCCAATCTCTTCGATGCCTCGACTCTGCTGAAGGTCGGTGCGACGTCGTTGGTGTTGTGGCTGCTGGAGAGCGGTGATATACCGCTTGGGCTCGACTCGGTGCTGGTGGATAACCCCGTCGACCAGACCCGGCAGGTTTCTCACGATCCCACGTTACGTACGGTGCTTGACATGCACGACGGAACAACGAAAACCGCACTGGATGTTCAGCAGATATACGTGGATGTTGTACGCGAAGAACTTGCCAAGCGGGGTGAACCGGACTTCGACACCGCCGAAATCCTGCAACGCTGGCAATGGACCATAGATACTCTGCGAAGTGACATGTTCGCCGCTGCGTCACGAGTGGAGTGGGTGGCGAAGTACCAACTGCTTGAATCCATGCGTGTGCGCAGCAACGCGCGGTGGGATGATGACAAACTGCGAGCGTTTGACTTACAGTGGCATGACTTGCGCCCGGAGCGGTCAATTGTGCGTAAACTCGACGCGGCGGGAAAGGTGGAGCGGCTTTTCAGTCCCGCCGAGGTCTCCGCTGCCGTGACTCGGGCTCCCGAGAGCACACGGGCCTTCCTGCGCGGCGGACTGATTGCGCGTTTTCCGGGGCGTGTGGCCGCAGCGGGCTGGGACGGCGTCGTTCTTGATGCGGGTGAGCTGGTTCGTATTCCGACCATTCATCCGGATCGGGCCACCAGGGCGCTGGTCGGGCAGATTCTTGATAATGCGAGCACGGTGGAGGAATTCCTCACCGGACTGAC
Source organism: Actinobaculum sp. 313 (assembly GCF_003073475.1). GTDB lineage: Bacteria > Actinomycetota > Actinomycetes > Actinomycetales > Actinomycetaceae > Asp313. Next base: position 1,354,887 of record NZ_CP029033.1, read on the forward strand.
AAGCCGCTGAGCGGCATACGACTGTGTAAGGAGGAAAGAATGTCACAACAGGAGTTCGCACAGCCGAGGAGAACGGTTGAGGAACAAACAGAGACGGAACTACCGCAGGTACAGGTTTCCACCACGAGCAGCGAGGTTGATTCCCTGCTCGATGAGATTGACTCCGTTCTGGAGCAGAACGCATCCGCCTTTGTTCAGGGTTTTGTACAAAAGGGCGGTCAGTGATTCCGCGGCGAGTTATGGGCATAGAAACCGAATATGGTTTGACCTGTGCTCATACACAGGGCGCTGCGCCTCCACTCGATCCGGAGCAGGCGGCCCAAGAATTATTCGCCCCGATCATCGCCATGGGAAGGTCAACAAACAGTTTCCTAGCGAACGGAGGACGCCTCTACCTCGATGTGGGCGCACATCCCGAATATGCCACGGCGGAATGCGACGTATTGGTAGACCTCCTGGCAAATGACCGTGCCGGTGAGCTTCTATTTGCGGATCTTGCCGCACGGGCGAACGAGCATCTGGCCAATCAGGGCATTCCGGGGCGTATACACCTGTTCAAGAACAATAATGACGCCGAGGGAAACTCCTTCGGCTGCCACGAGAACTACTTGGTCCGACGTCGCTCGGATTTCCGAACTCGCATTTCGTCCATGCTTCCGTACTTTGTGACACGCCAAATCGTGGTGGGGGCGGGCCACTTGCGCCGAGAGGATGGCCGGGTGACGTTCGAGTTCTCACAGCGTGCCGATCAGATGTGGGATGCGATTTCATCGGCTTCTACGCGCTCGCGTCCGATGATCAATACGCGGGACGAGCCTCATGGCGACGCGGAGCTATACCGCCGTATGCACGTGATTGTTGGTGACTCGAATATCGCCCAAGCAACCACTGCACTCAAAATGGCTGCGACCGAGGCTCTTCTCATCATGATTGAGGACGGTGGAATCCTGCCGAATCTGACCCTGGCAGACCCCATGCGGGCGATTCGCGCCACGAGTGAGGATCTCACCGGCCGCGTTCCGCTCGAATTGGCGGCGGGAGGTACGGCCACGCCGTTGGAGATTCAACGCCGCATGCGCGACGCCGTCCTGCAGCATTTCGAACGCAAAGGGTACCTGGCGGAGCTTGATGCCACGCGCCGGTACCTATTCGATTTGTGGGGACGAGCTCTCGACGCGGTGGAGGCGCAGGATCCGGCGAGTATTGCCACGGAAATTGATTGGGCAGCCAAATTGTCTCTGCTGCGGCGCTACTGTGATCGGAGCGGACTGACGCTGGAGGATGCACGTATTGCTCGTCTCGACCTCGCCTACCACGACATCACGGACCGTGGCCTGCGGGCAACCATGGAGCAATCGGGTCTGCTACGAACGCTACTGCCCGCGCACGCGGCGGAGAAGGCGATGAAGATGCCGCCGCAGACCACTCGCGCGAGAATCCGTGGAGAGTTTATTCGCGCCGCGCAGGCGCACCGGCGGGACTATATGGCCGACTGGATGAATCTGCGGTTGTTGGAGGCGCAGGGAACCCGCAGTGTGGTTTTGAAAGATCCGTTTGCGACGGTTGATGCACGCGCGGATGAACTCATGGCGCAGATTGCGGAATGATGATCGCACGCCACCGATTCCTTGCCATCCTCGCCGTCTGCATGATGGTTCTATCCGGATGCCAGAGTCCCAAGGGGGAGGGATCCGTGCGGGTCACCGGGGATTTTGGTGCTCCGGTCAGTATCACCATTGACGGCACCATCGCCGTTAAGGCGGTGACTACGGTGGTAATCACACAGGGCGACGGTCAAGAGGTCACCGAGGATTCGCCGGTGCTGCTGCGCGCCACTTCGTTCGATTCCCGCAGCGGCAGGGTGGTATCCGGCTACGAAACGGGAACCGTTCGCCTAACAACGGCGAACAAACAGGGCCTGGGCGATTTGGCGGACCAAGTCATCGGCCGCAGTGAGGGTAGTCGGCTCATCGTTGAAAGGCCGGGACTGGTACGCGATGACGAGAGCGCGGTTGAGATCGTCGTCGTCGATGTGCTGTACACGACGGCGTATGGCGAGGTAGAGGAATTGCCCGATCCTGCCCCCAGTGGCATGCCGACAATCGAACGCGGCGACGGGGGAGGCCCGGCCATTACGGCCGGAGGCGGGGAGGTTCCGGAGCTCTCGGTTGTGCGAGTCGTTACCGGCACCGGTTCGCAGGTGTCTGTCGGCGATGAGCTGGCACTGCAGTATTCGGTTGTCGACGGCAACGGTACGCTTATCGACACCACGTGGAATGGAACGGGCCCTGTGGCCGTGGATCTGAACTCGGTGATGGAGGGCCTGCAGACAGGACTGGTAGATCAGCGAGTGGGATCCCGCGTGGTTGTGCTGATCCCCAGTTCTCTGGCCGCAGGAGAGGGAGACCGAGTCGCTGTGGTCGATATTCTCGCGGTTCTTGACGGCGACGCCGAATAAGGGTGCGCTTCGAGCGCGGCCTGCCTCGAGGCCGGTCGACCGAGCGTCAGGACGGCCCAGCGTGCTGGGAGTTGCGCGCCTTGCAGGGTGGAAGTCGGCGGTGCCTGCAAGCGAGAGCGGCCTCTGGTTCAGGGCTTTCCGTCTACCCCCCAGTCCGCCAAACGCGGCGAGTCACGCTGTGCCAGAAGTGCATTTTCCTGGCGGCGCCAGATACTCCACCACGACTCGGACGACTCTCCTTCACGCACATCGACGCGGCGCCGTCGTTCCGCCTCGTCGCATTCGATCCATACCGTGCGATCCAGCAGTGGAGCACAGGCGGCGCTGCTGGCTCCCGACCCCACAAGTAAAAAGAGACGGCACGTTCCCACAGCGGGAATGCGAACATGGGAATCCCAGCGCATAGCGTTCCAATCCCAGCGCCGCACATCGGCCCAGCCGTTCCGACGCAGCGGCGTCAATAGCTCGGTTGCGACGTTCTGGACCCCGGCCATCAGACCTTGCCAGCCGGGGATGAAGTCTTCCACTTCGGCAACTGCGAGCGCGTCAACTGAGCTGCGCAGAGATGCGGCGAGATGCCGCGCAAAAGTCGTTTTGCCTGCGCCGGAGTGGCCGTCGATGCCGACGGTGATACAGCGGCGCTGTGTCGTACTCAGCGCGATAACTTCCGCCGTGATATCTCGAATCGCGGTTGCAGCGGTCACCGGTATCATGTCCTTACTGTATCCGCGGTAGGCTTGGTCGTTGTCCGGGATGTCATGATTGTGTAGCGAGAGGAGCACCATGGCGGTAGCGATTCGGGTCATACCCTGTCTCGACGTGTCCGGCGGGCGTGTGGTGAAGGGTGTGAACTTCCGGAATCTGCGCGATGCGGGCGATCCGGTGGAGCTTGCCAACGCCTACAACCGCGACGGTGCAGACGAGATCACTTTTTTGGATGTCTCTGCCACCAAAGAGGGCCGCGGAACTATGGTGGATGTTGTACGGCGTACGGCCGACGAGGTGTTCGTCCCGCTGACGGTGGGCGGTGGCATTCGCAGCGTTGCGGACGTACGGTCGTTATTGGAAGCGGGGGCGGACAAGATTGAAATCAACAGCGCCGCAGTCGCGCGCCCGGAACTGATTACGGAGATCGCCGACCAATTCGGAAGTCAGGTCGTCGTACTTTCACTTGATATGCGGCGGGTGACGGGTGACACTCAAACGCCGTCCGGGTACGAGGTGACAACACATGCCGGGCGGCAGGGAACCGGGATTGACGGATTGGAGTGGGCGCACCGCGGCCAAGAGCTGGGCGCGGGTGAGATCCTGCTGAACTCTATGGACGCCGATGGTACCGAAGGAGGCTTCGACATCGAGATGACAACCGCCGTTCGCGAGTGTGTGAGCATACCGCTTATCGCCTCGGGCGGAGCCGGTCGGGTGGAGGACTTTGTGGCGGCCGCCCGCGCTGGGGCCGATGCCGTACTGGCGGCATCCGTGTTTCACTTCGGCACGCTCACAATTTCGCAGGTCAAGGCCGCCTTACGTACCAGCGGATTCGAGGTGCGTTGATGGAAGACGTGCTTCCCAGCCGCATCGCCTCCCGCGTCAGGTTCGACGCGGCTGGCCTGTTACCCGCAGTGATCCGCGATGCCACCGGCCACGATGTTCTAATGGTCGGGTATATGAATGAGGTCGCCCTCGCTCGCACACTGACCAGCGGTAGAGTGTGGTTCTGGTCCCGGTCGCGGCAGGAATACTGGCGTAAGGGAGATACCTCCGGGCATATTCAACTGGTACGTCGTGTTCAGCTCGACTGCGACGGCGACTGTGTGCTTGTGGATGTCATCCAGGTGGGGGCCGCCTGCCATACGGGAACACGAAGCTGTTTCGATGCGGGAGGGGACCTGCCGATCACCGGTTTGATTGAGGGGGAACAATGACTCCTGCAAACGCCTCGCCCGGCCCGCATCACCTCGAGTTGGGTGAGATCTGGCCCTCGCGAGATCATTTCTTGGAATTGGCAAGCACGCGGCGGGTGATACCTGTCGTGGAGAAGCTGCTGCTCGATGACGCGGCCCCGCTGGGCATCTACCGGCGGTTGGCAAGCGGTAGTGGAACCTTCATCCTTGAATCGGCCGAACACGACGGGACCTGGGGACGCTGGTCCTTCATCGGAGTGCGTTCCATGGCGCAATTGGTGGCCACACAGGGACACGCAGAATGGAAGGGAGAGGTCCCGGTCGGTCTTGCGCCGTCGGGCACGACGACGCAGCTGCTGGCTTCCGCATTGGAAGAGTTGGAAGGAGCGGCTATTGGGGGCCTGCCCCATTGACCGGGGCCTGGTCGGCGCGCTGGGCTGGGATACATTATTCGACTGGGAGCCGCGACTGCGCCGCCAGGCACCCCGTGAACTCGGCACCCCCGACTCCGTCATGTGCTTGACTACTGACCTGGTGGCTGTCGACCACCGCGACGGAACCGTGTGGCTCATCGCTAACGCGATCAACGCGAATAACCGGCCCTCCGGCACCGCAGAGGCGTATGAGGATGCCGTGGCGAGGCTCGCAGCGATGGAGACGGGCCTGCAATCTCCCGAGTCCATGCACGCACTGCGACGTGGGGAGGTGGCGGAATCGCAGCCACAGTTGCGCACTCCCCAGCCTAGGTTTGAGGCCGCAGTTTTCGCGGGGAAGGAGGCGATTCGCGACGGCGAGGTGTTCCAAGTCGTGCTCTCCCAGCGGGCCGATATTGACTGCCCTGCCGATGCACTTGATGTGTACCGGGTGTTGCGAACAATCAACCCAAGCCCCTATATGTACTGCCTACGCTTGGACGACGGCGCAGGTGGGGACTTCGCCGTCGTGGGGTCATCTCCGGAAACACTCATGCGGCTGGACAACGGTCACCTGACCTCCTTCCCCATTGCAGGTTCGCGGCCGCGCGGAGCCGATTGGGAAGAAGATCAACACCTGGCGCAAGAACTCCTTGCCGATCCAAAGGAACTCTCCGAGCACGTCATGTTGGTGGATCTGGCTCGAAATGACCTTGCCAAGGTCTGTGTACCGGGAACGGTTGAAGTCCAGGAACTCATGGAGATCAAACGTTTCAGTCATATCATGCATATTTCATCCACGGTTTCCGGACGACTGGCATCTGGTTATAACTCGGTCGACTGCCTACGGGCGACGTTCCCAGCCGGCACGTTATCGGGAGCTCCTAAACCGCGCGCCATCGAGATTATTGACGCACTGGAGCCGGCCCGGCGTGGCATTTATGGCGGCGTCGTCGGCTATTTCGACTTTTGTGGGAACGCGGATCTGGCAATCGCGATTCGCACCGCTGTTCTTGCCGCTGGGAAGGCAAGTGTGCAGGCGGGAGCGGGCATCGTGGCGGATTCGGTTCCACAGACCGAATTCGTGGAGACTCGCAACAAGGCTGCCGCTGCGGTGCGTGCCATTCAGATTGCCGGCGCATTGTGTCCGGTGGGCGGATAAGCGGCACGGGCCACGATCAGGCTAGAGTGGGATTCCGGAAGGACGGTGGAAGATGAGCGTACTTGATGAGATCATCGCTGGGGTACGAGAGGATGTCGCACGTAGGCAGGCCGACGTCAGCCTCGACCAGCTCAAGGAACGCGCCTCCCGTATCCCCGGTGCCATCGATGCGGAAGCCGCATTACGCGGCGGGGTTCACCGGAATGTCGCCATTATTGCCGAATGTAAAAGATCGAGCCCGTCGCGGGGCCGCTTGGCGGAGATTGCCGATCCGGCGACACTTGCCGGTGAGTACCAGGACGGCGGTGCCTCCGCCATTTCGGTCCTCACCGAGGAACGGCGTTTTCATGGCAGTTTGGAGGACCTTGATGCCGTGCGGGCACGCGTGGATATTCCCGTGTTGCGCAAGGATTTCATCGTGTCGCCATATCAGATATGGGAGGCCCGGGCGCACGGTGCGGACGCGGTGTTGCTGATTGTGGCGGCCTTGGAGCAGACCGTGCTGACCTCCTACGTGGAACGTATTCACTCGCTTGGTATGACGGCGTTGGTGGAGGCCCATGATCGAGAGGAGGCACGCCGGGCACTCGGGGCGGGAGCACGGGTGATTGGCGTGAACGCCAGGGATCTGAAGACACTGGAGGTCAATCGTTCCGTTTTCGATCAAGTCGTTGACATCCTGCCGGACCATGTGGTCCGGGTTGCGGAATCCGGTGTGCGCGGACCGCAAGACGTTCTTGACTATGCTCGTTCGGGAGCCGATGCGGTTCTTGTGGGCGAAGCACTTGTGACCAGCGGGAGTCCCAGCGCCGCGGTGCGCGACATGGTGGCCGTGGGGCAGCATCCTTCCCTCGATGCGATGGAGCGATAAGCGTGACAGAGAATCTCTTGGGGCCGCGTCGGGCCCGTATTTCGGTGACTTCGGCGGACGCTATGTGCCGGAGGCTCTGATCGCTGCGTTAGATGAGGTGGCCGAAGCCTGGTCGCGTCTGCGAAACAACGCGCAATTCCGGGAGGAGTTGGATCGTCTAAACCGGACGTATGCCGGGCGGCCTTCTATTATCACGGAGGTTCCGCGCTTCTCGCAGCATGCCGGCCAGGCTCGTGTGATTTTGAAGCGCGAGGACCTCAACCACACGGGTTCACACAAGATCAATAACGTGCTCGGCCAGGCCCTCCTGACCAAGGCACTGGGGAAGACGCGAATTATCGCGGAGACCGGTGCTGGCCAACACGGAGTTGCCACCGCAACCGCAGCGGCGCTGCTCGGTCTGGAATGCACCGTCTATATGGGCGCGGAAGACGTGCGCAGGCAGGCGCTGAACGTTGCCAGAATGGAACTGCTCGGCACCCGCGTCGTGGGGGTGACAGCCGGTTCCCAGACTCTCAAGGACGCGATTAACGAGGCGTTCCGCGACTGGGTTACCAATGTCGAGACCACGAACTACGTGTTCGGCACCGCTGCCGGTCCACATCCCTTCCCCGAGTTGGTGCGCGACCTTCAGAAGGTGATAGGCGAAGAGGCCCGGGCGCAGGTTTTGGAGTTGACCGGACGGCTGCCCGATATCGTGTGTGCCTGCGTAGGCGGTGGATCCAACGCCATTGGCACGTTCAACGCGTTTCTCGATGACCCGGCAGTGCGCCTTGTCGGTCTGGAGGCCGGAGGGGACGGCGTGGAAACGGGGCGAACGGCCGCCTCGATCAACGGTGGCAGCCTCGGAGTATTCCAAGGATCGCGTTCTTATATGCTGCAGGACGACGACGGCCAGACCATCGAATCGCACTCGATATCGGCAGGGCTGGATTATCCGGGAGTCGGACCGGAGCATGCATGGCTCTCCTCCATAGGGCGCGCCGAGTACCGGCCGATTAACGACGACGACGCCATGGAGGCGTTCCGTCTGCTCTGCCGTGAAGAGGGCATCATTCCGGCGATCGAGTCATCACACGCGTTGGCCGGCGCATTGGCGTTGGGGCGCGAGGCGGCCGAGCTCGGCGATACGGCGCCCATCATCTTGGTGTGCCTGTCCGGGCGTGGTGATAAAGACGTAGAAACCGCAATGAGCTATTTCGGGATCGACGGTAGGGGAGGCTTGCAGTGAGTACTGCCAATGTAATCGACGCGCGACGCGCAGCGGGGCAGGCCGCCTTTATCGGCTATCTGCCCGTGGGCTTTCCGGACTTCGACGGCAGCGTGCGTGCCGCGCGCGAATTAGCCGCTGCCGGTGCAGATATCATTGAGCTTGGCCTGCCCTATTCAGATCCGACAATGGACGGCGGCACAATCCAGGTTGCCGCGCAGCGGGCTCTCGATGGGGCTTCCGAGTCGATGATGTATTCCGTGCGGTTGAGCAGGTAGCGCTAACCGGTGTCACCGTCCTCGTCATGACGTACTACAACCCGGTGTTCAAGCGCGGAGTAGACCGATTCGCAGCCGATTTGGCGCAGGCCGGGGGAGCTGGCCTCATTACGCCCGATCTAATCCCCGATGAGGCGGGGGATTGGACTGCCGCCGCCGAATCCTACGATCTAGATCGCGTATTCCTGGTAGCACCCTCGTCTCGGGATGACCGTTTGGCTCGGACAGCGGCAGCTTCGCGCGGGTTCGTCTACGCCGCCTCGACCATGGGTGTGACGGGGGAACGCACAACTTTGGATCATCGGGCCCGGCAGCTGGTATCGCGTACGCGCGCCGCAGGAGCTGAGCGTGTCTGTGTGGGTATCGGCGTGTCTACCCCGACACAGGCGCGGGACGTGGCATCGTATGCGGACGGTGTCATCGTTGGCTCGGCCTTGGTCCGTTGCCTGTTGGATTCCGACCGAGATGCCGGGGTGAAGGCCCTGCGTGAGACGGCGGAGTCTTTGGCCGCTGGAGCGCATGGATAACGCTGACGCCAGCTTGAGGTAAACCGACCATTTTAAGGAGCAGGCGTAGTGGTTCCTCTATCCATCCCGTCGCCAGCGGATTCTGTCTGGTATATCGGCCCAGTCCCGATTCGGGCATACGCTATCGCGATTATCATCGGTATCCTTCTGGCCTGGTATATCCTCGACCGTCGCTATCGAGCAAAGGGCGGACCCAGCGAGGCCACGGTAGATATCGCAATGTGGGCGGTTATCTTCGGAATCCTCGGGCGAGGATCTACCATGTGGTTACGGATAGCCAGCTGTATTTCGGGCCGGGTCGTAACCCGATCAGAGCCCTCTATATCTGGGAGGGTGGCCTGGGCATCTGGGGTGCAATTACACTCGGCGGTGTGGGTGTGTACCTCGCCTGTCGGCGGCTCGGCCTTCGCCTAGCACCGGTTGCGGACGCATTGGCGCCCGGATTGCTGGTGGCGCAGGCCGTGGGAAGAATCGGTAACTACTTCAACCAGGAGCTTTACGGTAGGCCCACCGACGTACCGTGGGCTCTGGAGGTGGATAGCACGCATCGGGTAGCGGGATACGCGACGGAGGCGACTTTCCACCCGACCTTCCTTTACGAACTATTGTGGTGCCTCGCCGGAGCGCTCGTTCTACTGTGGCTGGAACGGCGCTTCAACCTGGTGGCGGGTCAGCTGTTTGCCGCCTATGTCATGGTGTACACGGCCGGGCGGATGTGGATCGAGACTCTACGCATCGACACCGCGCACCACATCCTTGGATTGCGGCTGAACGTGTGGACGGCAATTGTCGTCTTCCTCGGTGGTTTGATTGCGCTGGTTTTGCTGCGTCGCCGCTATCGGGAGCACCCGGATGCCAACGACATTTGGCGTGCCGGTAAGGACCCCTCCCGAGAAGACTCCGATCAGGACCGCGCAGAAGACGAAAATGACGTGCAGGACGACGTCGACGGTGAGGATCCCGACGGAGGTGAACATCCCGACGGGAGGACACCTCCGCCGATGGCGAAGATGACTGCGCGCTCAGCGATGCGCAGGATTCGGCCTGCGCCGGGGCCGATCAGGCTGGGAGTAGCCCCGCCTGACTGTGCCTTGCGCGGATATGCGCGGCATAGCGGACCAGGGGAGCGCGTTACGACATGCGCCGCGCTCTTGACCGACAGTCACTATTGTGGTCAGCGCAACCAAGGCGCCTAGTCTTCTTCGCACGCCCCTCGGGTAGAATTTGTGCCATGCGTAGAGCGAAGATTGTCTGCACTCTCGGCCCGGCCACCGACACTCAGGAAAGAATCCTCGAGCTGGCTGAAGCGGGGATGAATGTTGCGCGTATCAATGCGTCGCATGGTTCGCACGAAGAACACGAAGAGCGGATCGCGCGCGTACGCAAGGCGGCGGAGACTACAGGCAAGGCGATCGCGGTACTCGTTGATCTACAAGGTCCGAAGATTCGTCTGGGCACGTTCCCGGACGGTCCGGTTGACCTCGGCGTCGGCGACAGCTTTACCATTACGACCGAGGATGTTCCCGGTACAAAGGAACTCGCCTCGACAACGTTCAAGGGGCTGCCCGGAGATTGCCATCCCGGCGATAGCATCCTGATCGACGATGGAAAGGTAGCGGCGCGTGTGACCGGCATCGATGGGCCGCGCGTACACACCACAATCGAAGTCGCGGGGCGGGTGTCGGATCACAAGGGATTAATCTTCCCGGTGTAGCGGTGTCGGTCCCGGCGCTTTCCGCGAAGGACCGGGAGGATCTCAAGTGGGCGCTGAGAATAGGCGCGGATGTCATCGCCCTGTCGTTCGTGCGTTCTCCTGCGGATATTGACGATGTTCACGAGATCATGGATCAGGTGGGTGTACGGCTGCCGGTTATCGCCAAGATTGAGAAACCGCAGGCCGTGGCGAATCTCGATGGTATTATTCGAGCTTTTGACGGGATCATGGTGGCGCGAGGCGATCTGGGAGTGGAGGTTCCGCTCGAGCAGGTGCCGATCATGCAGAAGCGGGCCATTGATCTGGCACGCAAGCGTTCTAAGCCGGTGATCGTTGCGACACAGGTTCTGGAGTCGATGATCCAGAATCCGCGCCCGACTCGCGCGGAGGCTTCAGACTGCGCGAATGCGATTATCGACGGCGCAGACGCGGTTATGCTCTCCGGTGAAACCTCCGTTGGTTTGTACCCGATTGAATGCGTACAGACTATGGCGAATATCATTGAGTGGGCCGAGGAACATGGCATGGAGCAGATTCCCTTGCTAGGTAATCTGCATAAGACGCGCAACGGTGTACTCACGCGCGCCGCCGTCGAAATCGGTGAATCACTTGGCGTCGCCTATATCGTCGTGTTCACCGAGTCGGGCCAAACCGCCCGGCGAGTGGCACGTCTGCGCTCACGACTTCCGTTGCTCGTGTTCACACCAGATCCGCGCGTGCGTAACCAGCTCGCATTGACATGGGGCATCGAAACGTTTACTGTTCCGCATGTCAAGCATACGGACGACATGGTGGCCCAGGTTGACCACTTGTTGCGCGAAATGGAATTGGCTGAGGACGGAGAACGTATCGTCGTCATCGCTGGAATGCCTGCCGGCGTTTCCGGTTCCACGAATACGATTCGTGTGCATAAGATGGGTGAGACCCTGCCGCGTCGCGGCTAGGCTATTGCTCCCGTGGTGGAATTGGCAGACACACCGCACTCAAAATGCGGCGCCTTCAAAGCGTGCGGGTTCGAGTCCCGCCGGGAGCACAGGCATGGTTAGCGGTCCTGCGACCGAGGAAAGAAAGGTAAGAAACGGGCGTGACCTGCGAAGATCTATGATTCGCCGGTTGGAGGCGTTATTATGAAACAGTCCAATAGATGGCGCCCGTCAAAGGAGACAGTGACAGCATGGCAGAAGATGAGGTAACGGAATCACAGTCCGCCGAGGCACAGCGGCAGCGCGTCCGCGCGCTCGTCGTCGAGGATGAGGCGTTGATCCGGCTCGATATCGTCGAAACGCTTGAGGATGCAGGATACGAGGTGGTCGGGCAGGCCGGCGATGGCGAGACGGCCATTGAACTTGCCGACGAACTTGAGCCTGAATTAATCGTTATGGATGTCAAGATGCCCGGGATGGATGGCATTACCGCGGCTGATCGCATCCTGCAGGATCGCCGATGCGCGATTGTTATGCTCACGGCGTTCTCGCAGAGCGAGTTGGTTGAGCGGGCACGCGATGCGGGCGCTATGGCTTACGTTGTCAAGCCTTTCACTCCTGCGGAACTCATTCCGGCGGTTGAGATCGCTGTCTCGCGCAGTCAGGAGATCGAGGCGTTGGAAGGTGAAGTCGCAAGCCTGACCGAACAGTTCGAGACCCGTAAGAGGGTCGACCGTGCGAAGGGCCTGTTGCAGGCGCGTATGGGGCTCACGGAGCCGGAAGCATTTCGATGGATCCAAAAGACCTCGATGGATCGGCGTCTGACCATGCGTGAGGTGGCGGATGCCGTCATCGACCAGGTCGGTGGCAAAGACTAACCGCATTGAGCCAAGGCGAGGGGCTGGGGTATACGACCCCGGCCCCTCGCCTTTTGGACGTCGCGATAGATTCTTCCTGCGCCGGTTCGCTAAGCGGAGGGACGCCTGACGTACACTGCGGTGAGACGCCCAGCCGCCGTCAGAACTCCGGTGTCGTCGCGCACATGTACCTGAGCACAGAAGCTCGAGCGTCCTTCCGATAACACGGTTGCAGTCGCGGTGACATGGCCTGTCAGCGCTGAGCGAAGTTGGCTGACGGAGAGTTCGGTCCCCACCGGAATACGCCCTTTGGGCGCGTGAAAGCTGGCGAGGATTGAACCGGCATGTTCGATTAACACGCCATTAGCGCCGCCGTGTAGCAGTCCGATGGGCTGGGTGTTTCCCGCCACAGGTAGGCGCATACGTACCTGGCGTGGTGTTGCCTCGATCAACTCGACACCCATCGTGTTCGCCAAGGCGCCCAGATCGTGTAAGAACAGGTTGTCACTCATGGGATGATAGTACGCGTTGGATACCCCAACCGGCTTCCTGCCGTAGGCTTATCTGTGTGAACACGCTGCTGCTCGTCGATGGCCACTCCATCGCATTCCGCGCTTTCTACGCCTTGCGTGCAGAAAGCTTCCGCACCGCAAACGGCCGCTATACCAATGCAGTTTACGGCTTCACCTCAACCCTGCTAAAGATCCTCGCGGATCATAAGCCCACCCACGTAGCGGTGGCTTTCGATTTGCCGGGAGGAACGTTCCGTACGCGTCGCTATCCCGAGTACAAGGGTGGTCGCGCGAAGACGCCAGAGGAGTTCATCGGACAGATAGAACTCATTCAGGAGACACTTGATGTTCTGGGGATCCGCTGGCTCACGGTAAACGACTTCGAGGCTGACGACATTATCGCCACGCTGGCCACCAAGGGCCGCGCCGCAGATATGCGCGTGTACATCGCTTCGGGCGATAAAGACTCCTTCCAACTCGTCGGAGAGCAATGCAGCGTGCTGTACCCGATGCCGCGCTCGGAGATGCAGGAACTCGACCCGGTGGGAATTGTGCGGAAAACGGGGGTGAGTCCGGAGCAATACTCGGACCTCGCCGCACTAGTAGGAGAGAGCGCCGACAATCTCCCCGGCGTTCCGGGGGTAGGGCCGAAGACTGCGGCCAAGTGGATCAAGGAGTACGGCGACCTCATCGGCATTCTGGCGCATGCCGATGAGATCAAGGGAAAGGCCGGCGAATCGCTGCGCAGCCATATCGGCCAGGTTCAGACCAATCGGGAATTGAACCACTTGGTGACTGATTTGCCGATCGGTGAGGATCTCAGCGAATTCCTACCGCGCGGTGTGGATCGGCAAGCGGTACATGAGCTTTTCGACACGCTCGACTTCACCGGACTGCGCACGCGGGTTCTGCAGGAGCTTCCCGCGCGAGATGGAGATGACTCCCACATGAGTGACTCGCTCGACTTGGCCGTTGAACTCAGCGAGCGTGGTTTTGACGCTTGGCTGACGGCACATCGGGGAGACGACTACGGCGTTTACGTCGAGTCGGGCACTGCAGGCGCGTTGATCGCCGTGGCGGGGCACGATAGCGAGGTGTGGTGTGCGGAAAGCGAGGAGCTGGGTGAGGATGATGCGCAGGCCCTGACGTACTGGTTGCGCGACGGCGATGCAGACAAAACGTTCCACGATTCCAAGCGCGCACGGCACATTCTGGCGACCGCGCTTAATGCCGAGATCTGTGGCGTTGTGGCCGATACTCTATTGCAGGCGTATCTGCTCTACCCGGACCAGCGAGAGTACGATCTGGAAGACCTTGTGCTCAGGCATCTCGGCTCGGATTTCGGCGAACGGGCCGATAGCGACCTCTTTAGCCTGGAGGGCGCGCGACGCGATGGAGCGGTACGGGCCGCTGCGGTGCGCCCGCTGTCCGATGCCCTGGGCAATATGTTGGCGCAACGCGGAGAAGACGGCGACCTGAAGCGCCTTGAGCTCGGCGTAGCGGAGTTGCTATTCCGGATGGAACAGACGGGGATCGCCGTCGACGAGCCGTATCTGGAGTCGCTACACATCGATTTTGATGCTCGCGTCGAAACCGCGGCGCGAGTGGCGTATGAGGCGATCGGCCACGAAGTGAACCTCTCCAGTCCCAAGCAACTGCAGACGGTGCTGTTCGATGAACTACGTCTGCCGCCCACCCGCAAGACGAAGTCCGGGTACACGACCAATGCGGATGCTCTGGCAGAACTTGCAGCGAAGATCGCATTACGAGAAGACGACCAGGCCGTGGCGGGGCAGACCTTCCTCGCCGCATTACTTGAGCATCGTGACGCGATTAAGCTGCGGCAGTCGGTAGAGGGCCTGCAACGCTCCATTGCCGATGATGGACGGGTTCATACCACCTATCAGCAGGCGGTGGCCGCAACGGGTAGGCTTTCATCCACCGAGCCCAATCTGCAGAACATTCACGCGCGTACCGAGGAGGGTCGGCAGATACGCGAGGCTTTCATCCCAGAGGCACCCTATGTCGGTCTGCTCACTGCGGACTATTCGCAGATCGAGATGCGACTGATGGCCTCGCTTTCCGGAGACAGCGCGCTAATCGACGCGTTCCGCCAGGGAGCCGACCTTCACACGTATGTGGCCTCGCGTGTCTTCGGTGTTCCCGAATCTGAGATCGTTGCGGAGCAGCGTTCGAAGATCAAAGCCATGAGTTATGGGCTCGCCTACGGTTTGTCGGCCTTCGGGTTGTCTCGTCAGCTCCATATTGACGTCGCCGAAGCGCAGGGCCTGATGGATGACTATTTCTCGCGCTTCGGAAAGGTACGTGCATACCTGGACTCCCTTGTGGAAAGAGCTCGCCGCGATGGGTACACGGAGACAATCCTCGGCCGTCGGCGCTATCTGCCGGAGCTGAGTTCCACCAACCGGCAGGTCCGCGAGACGGCGGAGCGAATGGCGCTTAATGCCCCATCCAGGGCTCTGCCGCCGATGTCATCAAGCTGGCGATGGTTTCGGTGGCGCGCAATCTTGATCGGGAGCGACTGACGTCGCGTATTCTGCTACAGGTCCATGACGAACTCGTGCTTGAGATTGCGCCGGGGGAGCGCGAATGCGTGCAGGAGATCGTACGTGAGGCCATGGAGGGCGCCGTCGCGCTCGATGTGCCGCTTTCTGTGGGATTCGGCTACGGGGAGAACTGGCGCGCTGCCGCC
Organism: Actinobaculum sp. 313; assembly: GCF_003073475.1. Lineage (GTDB taxonomy): Bacteria > Actinomycetota > Actinomycetes > Actinomycetales > Actinomycetaceae > Asp313. The sequence continues at coordinate 1,370,429 of NZ_CP029033.1, forward strand.
CACTGAGTTGTTTTCTTGCCACATATGTGGGATAGAACCCGTAGACCGGTCGCTGACTCGGGTGCGGCGGGCTGTCCGCTCGTCGCATATGTGGCGTAAAACCCGCGCAAATCCGCGGTTACTGTTTGCGGCTCCCCCCGGACTCCCGTAGAATTGCATACCGGTGCGGCTCTACGCCGTGTCACTTCATTGTCCATATCGATTTCTATTGTCCGTATCGGAGTCATTAACTTCATGACCGCTAACACCCCCGCAGCTTCGAGTCTCCCGCAGGTCGCAATCAACGACATCGGCACCGAGGAAGATCTTCTCGCCGCAGTTGACAAGACCATCAAGTACTTCAATGACGGAGACATCGTCGAGGGTACTGTCGTCAAGGTCGACCACGATGAGGTCCTCCTTGACATTGGCTACAAGACCGAGGGAGTCATCCCCTCCAAAGAGCTTTCCATCAAGCACGATGTTGATCCTGACGACGTCGTCAATGTGGGCGACGAGGTTGAAGCTCTCGTCCTGCAGAAAGAAGACAAAGAAGGGCGTCTACTGCTCTCCAAGAAGCGCGCCCAGTACGAGCGCGCATGGGCCCAGATTGAAGGCGTGAAAGAAGCTGAGGGTGTTGTTACCGGCACCGTCATCGAAGTCGTCAAGGGCGGCCTCATCCTGGATATCGGCCTGCGTGGATTCCTGCCGGCCTCCTTGGTTGAAATGCGCCGCGTGCGCGATCTGCAACCGTATATCGGCCGCGAGTTGGAAGCCAAGATCATTGAGCTGGACAAGAACCGCAACAATGTTGTGCTTTCCCGCCGCGCCTGGCTGGAGGAGACACAGTCGCAGGCTCGCGGCGAGTTCCTGACCAACCTGAAGAAGGGCCAGGTTCGCGAGGGCGTTATCTCGTCCATCGTGAACTTCGGTGCCTTCGTTGACCTCGGTGGCGTCGACGGTCTCGTCCACGTCTCCGAGCTCTCGTGGAAGCATATCGATCACCCGAGCGAGGTTGTTGAAGTCGGTCAGAAGGTTACCGTCGAGGTACTCGATGTCGATATGGATCGCGAGCGGGTCTCGCTCTCCCTTAAGGCCACGCAGGAGGATCCGTGGCAGACCTTTGCCCGCACCCATGCCATCGGGCAGATCGTCCCCGGTAAGGTCACCAAGCTTGTGCCCTTCGGAGCCTTCGTCCGTGTTGAAGATGGCATCGAGGGTCTGGTCCATATCTCTGAGCTGGCCCAGCGCCACGTTGATCTGCCGGAGCAGGTTGTCAAGGTTGGCGACGACGCTTTCGTGAAGGTTATCGATATCGACCTGGATCGCCGTCGTATCTCGCTGTCTCTCAAGCAGGCCAACGAAGGAGTCGATCCCAATTCGGAGGATTTCGATCCGTCACTGTACGGCATGGCCACCGAGTACGACGACGAGGGCAACTACAAGTACCCCGAGGGCTTCGATCCGGTGTCCAACGAGTGGATGCCCGGTTTCGAGGCACAGCAAGAGGCATGGGAGAAGGAATACGCTGCAGCCCACGAGAGGTGGGAGGCGCACAAGACGCAAGTCGCCAAGGCATTGGAGGAGGATTCCGCTGCTTCCGCCGCGGGCGCCGCTACTCCGTCTGCCCCCGACGCAACGCCGTCGTCGTACTCCTCCGGTAGCGATGCCTCCGGCACGCTGGCCTCTGACGAGGCACTGGCGGCTCTGCGGGAGAAGCTGACGAACAACTGACCATTAGGCGGCATTTGGCCGCACATGCATGAGGCCCGGGCGTACGCTCGGGCCTCATGCGCATGTCTGGGGTGGCGCGCGTGGGTGGAATGCACGCCTGTGCTCAAGCGTCACGCGTACCGCCAGGGATCGCGCCTGTGCTCGCACCTGACGCGCATGCCCACAGGTTTGCCAGCCGGTGAGTCTGGCATCTTCGTTCCCTTCCCCTCTCTCGGTTCTCCGGGTTTTCCGCAGTTTTCGCGAATAACCCGAAGTCTTGGCGAAAACCCGAAGATTCGGGCGTCGACGCCGAAGAGGCAGGCCTGGAATCACGACAGGGAGCGCGGAGACCTGCGCGCATCCGTTGGCGCCGCAGAGACGGCGGAATGCATGGGCGACCGGCGTCATGTCGGGTGGATGTCCGCATTGTGACCGGCTGTGCGGGTCGTCGTGGGATCTTGTATGGTCATCGGTGGCAATTCACAGGGTTGCCGGATAGGCGGCTCCGTCTAAACCAGGGAGGAGAGAAGACATGACACCTATGCACATGAGCATGTGTATGTGTTGCCGTAGAGCTCTGCCTCCGCCAGGGTGCGCTGCAGCATAGCCACAGCTTGCCAGACTTGAGGAGAGCAGAGCCAATGCCTGCTCTCCTTTTTTGTGTCTGGGGCAGGCGTCAGGTTTTATGCCCGACGCAGACCTCAGGCGCTGCAAGTAAGGCGGATAGGCGCCGGTCAGTGTTTAGCCGAACGCGATAGGGAAGAGGAAGATGAGCGAGTTACGCAGGCAGCTATTGGGATACGCGGACCATATGACGCAGCTGCGCCGGACGTTTCATGAACACCCGGAACGGGGACTCGAAGAGTATTGGACTGCCGGGGCCATCGAGTCGGAGCTCGATGAGCTCGGTATCGAGCATCGACGCGTCGGTGCTACAGGCGTCCTTGGAACTATCAGGGGAGCGAATGAGGGACCGACGGTGGCCTTGCGTGCCGATATCGATGGTTTGCCCGTCCAAGAGCTCAACGATGTGCCCTATCGCTCCCTGAACGATGGCGTCATGCATGCCTGCGGTCATGATAGTCACATTGCCGCGCTGCTCGGAGCGGCCTGGGCCCTAATGTCCAGACGCCAGGACTTCGCCGGAGAGATTCGCCTGATCTTCCAGCCTGCCGAGGAGATCGGACGCGGCGCCGAAGACTTCGTCGCCGCGGGGGTTCTCTCCGATGTGGTGCGGGTACTCGGACTACATGCGGCATCCGATCTGCCCACCGGCACTATAGGGATTTCGCGGGGCGTGAGCTTGGCGGCGGTGGATCTTTTCGATATCGACATCCAAGGCAAAGGGGCACACGTGTCACGTCCACACCTGGGCGCGGACGCACTCTACGTGGCCAGTCAGATCGTCGTCGGCCTGCAAGCGGCCGTCTCGCGGCTCTCCGATCCGCGTGTGCCGTACGTCGTTGGCATTGGAACTCTCAGCGCAGGAACCACTTATAACGCCGTGCCTGAAACGGCACATATTAGCGGTACAACACGAACTCTATCGGCCGAGCAGCGCGCTCGAGCACGAGCCGACGTGACCCGCATCAGCAAATTGTGCGCTGAGGCGTACGGTGCGCGGGCAGAGGTGACATGGACCGATATTACGCCGGCAGTTGTCAACCCTGCCGAACTGTGCGCTGAGGTGGCCGAGTCGGCCAACAGGCTGGGCGGTATCCGCGTTGTGACCGGTGAGAGCGTTTCGCTGGGAGGCGACAATTTCGCGGAACTGCAGGAGCAGGTTCCCGGTGTTTACGTCTATCTGGGGACGGGGGATCCCAACCGGCCTGAGACGCAGAACTCACATCACAACGGAAACTTCGATATCGACGAGGCCGCACTGCCGATAGGTGCCGCCCTATACGCGCAATACGCCCTCGACGCGCTGGCAGGGGTGGCGCGTTGATTCGACTAGTCAATGTTTCAAAACGCTTCAACGGAGCCAACGGGACGGTCGACGCCCTACAAGATGTATCGCTGCATGTGGAGCAAGGCGACATTTACGGCATTATCGGTTTTTCCGGAGCCGGAAAGTCCACCCTACTTCGTATGGTGAATATGTTGGAGAGCCCCGATTCAGGATCGGTGTTCGTCGGTGGCCGCGAACTAACGGCGCTTTCCAATCGCGAGCTGCGTGATGTCCGGCGATCAATTGGAATGGTGTTCCAACAGTTCAACTTACTGGAGACGCAGTCCGTATACCGCAATATCGCACTACCGCTTATGCTCGACCACGCCTCACGTGCGCATATTGAGCAGCGAGTTGCCGAGGTACTGCGAATCGTCGAGCTTGAGGACAAGAAGGATGCATACGTGTCTGAACTGTCGGGAGGCCAGAAGCAGCGCGTTGGCATTGCCCGAGCTTTGGCCACGAATCCCGACATTCTTTTGTGCGACGAGGCCACCAGCGCTCTCGATCCGAAAACGACGGAGTCAATCCTCGCTCTTCTCAAACGCATCAACCACGAAATGGGGGTGACGATATTGCTCATCACCCACCAGATGCGTGTCATCCAACAGATATGCACAAAAGTCGGAGTGATGGAAGAAGGCCGAATCGTCGAATCCGGGCGTGTGCTCGATGTATTCGGAAGTCCGCAGCAGGCAATCACACAGGAGTTTGTGCGCACGGTTATCAATGACAGCATTCCGCCGAGCATGCGAGCTCTGCTGGAGACCGACAATCGTAACTTTGTTGTTGATCGGCTACGTTTCGTCGGTGAATCTGTGCGTCGCCCGGTCCTCGCCACGGTCGGACGAGTCGAGGGTCTCGAGCTGAATATTCTCGGCGCGACGGTCGAAGAACTTGAAGACACCCCGATGTGCCTGTATCTGGTGCAGCTGATCGGAGATCAGCAGGCGATAAGCGCCGCCGAATCGGTGATAGATGCCGAAGGAGTAACAAGGGAGAGGGTTGCACTATCGTGAGTAATGAAATCTTCGGAATTACGACTGAGAAACTACTGCTCGCCGCCCACCAAACCGTGTACATGCTCGGTTGGGGAATACTGATCGGTGGAATCATCGGGGTCTTGCTGGCACTGACTCTGGTCTTGACGCGGCGGGGCGGACTCTTGGAGAACCGGGTCGTCTACACGGTTTTGAATGTTGTCGTCAACATCGTGCGGTCGATTCCGTTCATTATCCTGCTGGTGGCGATTATTCCCTTCACACGCTTCATCGCCGGCACATCGGTGGGTTCGCGCGCTGCTCTCGTACCGCTGATCATTTACATCAGTCCTTTTATCGCTCGTCTGGTTGAATCCAGCCTGTTGGAGGTCTCCGCCGGAGTCGTCGAAGCGGCGCAGGCGATGGGAGCCTCCACCTTTCAAATCATCCGCTACTTTCTCCTGCCGGAGACCTATGGCTCAATAGTGCTTTCCCTGACAACGGGGACTATCGGGCTGCTCGGCGCCACGGCGATGACCGGTTATGCCGGGGTGGAGGCGTCGGCGACCTGGCGCTGACTTATGGTCGAGAGCGGTTCAACACACCGCTGATGGTCTTCACCGTCATAATTCTCGTTGTCTTCGTGCAGCTGCTACAGACTGCCGGTAATACTCTGTCCCGCCGTCTACGTGAGCCACATCGTTCGCGTCGTCGGCCTCGATCGGGGTCAGGACAGCGAAACGATGCGTCGCTCGACGCGCAAAGAGAAGCCCTGGCGCAGCAAGAAGCAGTGCCGGGGGAGCGATTGTCTTGACTTCCAATACGACACAAATCCGGAAGGAAACATCAATGAGAAGAAGAACGATAAGCCTGGTAGCCCTCTCGGCGGTGACGCTTACAATGTCTGCCTGCGCGGAGCCTGGCGGTACTACGCAACAGGAGAGCAACAGTGGAAGCGACAAGACGACCATCATCTACGCGAAGTCACAGGGACCGTACACCGAGCTCTTTGAGGACGCGATTGTGCCGATTCTCGAGGATGAGGGCTATACCGTCGAAGGGGTTGACTTCTCAGACCTGCTAACCGCAGATATTGCTCTGAATGACGGTGAAGTGGACGTGAACGTGGAGCAGCACACCGCGTACATCGAGGACTTCAACGCCAACTACGACGCCGACTTGGTTCCAATCAGTGCGATCCCCACGGTGCCGGCAGGCATTTACTCCTCGACACACTCCACGCTGGACGAGATGGAGGACGGAGCATCGGTCGCGGTCCCGAACGATGCATCGAATACGGCCCGAGCCTATCTGCTCCTACAGAAGATTGGGTGGATCGAAGTGAACCCTGACGCTGACGTTGCACAGCTGACTCAGGATGACATTACGGCCAATCCGCATAATCTGGAATTCACCGAGATGAAATCGCTGACGATCCCGCCGGCAATGGATGACTTCGACTATGTGGTTATCACGGGTTCGATCGTCTACAACGCGAATATCGATCCGACGACGGCGCTGGCCACCGAGGATATTCAAGATCACCTGGTCTTGCAGGTGACAGTGAAGGCAGAGAACGCAGACGCACCGTGGGCGCAGGCCATCGTTGATGCCTATCAATCGGACGAGTTCAAGGAATACATGGCCAATGACGACTCCGGTCTTTGGTGGATACCACCCGAGCTGCAGTAAGACTCAGAATCGGCCGGTTCGCCCAGCCTCGGCGCGGTGGAACCGGCCGATCTTCGACGTAGGCGTGGCTACGCCGACGACGGCGCGCCATGTCAGTACGTGGGCGGACTGGCTCTACCGCATGGCTCCGCAGTCTTCGGGCAACCCACGGCGTGACGGATGAGCAGACTACCATGAAGGCTATGGATCTCTTCGAAAGCGCGGGAACCGATTCGACGGGCTTACCCAGTGCCGAGCGCGGTCCCTTAGCAGTGCGGATGCGCCCACGCACGATTGATGAGGTCGTGGGCCAGGAGGAACTGCTGCTTCCCGGTTCGCCACTGCGGCGCCTCATTGAACCGACGGGCAGCGCGCCCTCGTCGGTATTCCTATGGGGCCCTCCGGGAACCGGTAAGACGACTGTCGCCTACCTGGTCGCCCGTGCGGGCGGGAGGCACTTCGAGGAAGTCTCGGCAGTGTCTGCCGGCGTGAAAGAGATTCGGGCTGTTATCGACGCGGCGCGACGCCGTCTGGCAACGGGGGGCGGTGAGACCGTCCTGTTCATCGACGAGGTCCATCGTTTCTCTCGCACACAGCAGGATGCGCTTCTCCCGGCAGTTGAAAATGGCTGGGTGATACTCATCGCGGCCACAACGGAGAATCCGGCCTTTTCCGTCGTCTCTCCCTTGCTTTCGCGGTCACTGCTCATCACTCTGAAAGGTCTGAGCGCCGAGAATATTCGACTTCTCATCGAGCGTGCCGCTGCCGATGAACGCGGCTTGGCCAGCGCCTACACGCTCGAAGAGGAGGCGATCAGCAATCTCGTCCGTTTGGCAGGGCAAGATGGCAGACGCGCGCTGACTCTGCTGGAGGCCGCCGCGGACGGAGCACGGCAGCGCGGTGCGACAGTTATAGACGTGAAGGATGTTGCGCAGGCCGCCGATGGTGCGACCGTGCGCTACGACCGGCAGGGCGACGAGCATTACAACGTCATCTCCGCCTTTATCAAGTCCTTACGAGGCTCAGATGTGGATGCGGCGATGCACTATCTGGCGCGCATGTTGGAGGCGGGAGAGGATCCGCGATTTATTGCACGGCGCTTGATGATTTCTGCGGCGGAAGATGTAGGGATGGCGGATCCCTCAGCCTTGCAAACCGCTACCGCAGCGGCACAGGCGGTGGCGCTGGTGGGGATGCCGGAGGCGCGAATTATCCTGGCGGAGGCCACGGTGCACATTGCTACCGCGCCGAAGTCCAATCGGGCCTATGAGGCGATCAATGCCGCGATTGCGGATGTCAGAGCGGGTAAAAGCGGTGTTGTCCCTCTCCGGCTACGCAATGACTCCTTCCGCGGAGCCAAGGAGCTCGGCTATCACGAAGGCTACCGTTATGCACACGACTATCCGGATGCGGTGGCGCCCATGGAATTCATGCCGGAAGGATTGGAAGGCACCGAATACTACAGGCCGAGCGATAGGGGATACGAGGCCAATATCACGCAGCGCCTGGCCCGTATCCGCTCGATTCTGCGGCGGAAAGACTGATATGATCGACAACCGTTGCAATGCGCAGGTGCGGCCTTGTTCGTGAAGCAGGACGTCCTATTGCGCGGCAATTCAACCCTGGGGTCTTAGCCGTTCGTGTTGGCCCCGCGGCCGCTGGGCCGTGTACAACAGACAGGAGAGATATGTCTTCGAATCGTTCCCGTAAGCAGGTGCGCCAGTCGCGCGCGCTCGGCATCGCACTCACGCCGAAGGCGGAGCGCTACATGCAGCGCCGTCCTTACCGTCCCGGTGAGCACGGCCGTGGCCGTACAAAGGACTCCGACTACTCGGTTCGTCTGAAGGAGAAGCAGCGCCTTCGCGCTCAGTACGGCATCCGTGAAGCGCAGATGCGGCGCGTGTGGGAAGAGGCCCGTCGCATGGATGGTCTAGCCGGCGAGAACCTCGTTGAGTTGCTGGAAATGCGGCTGGATGCGCTTGTGCTTCGTGCAGGTTTTGCTCGTACGACGGCGCAGGCCCGCCAGGTTGTGACTCACCGCCACATCATGGTTGATGGGAAGATCGTTGATCGCCCATCATTCCGCGTTAAGCCGGGGCAGATCGTGCAGATCAAGCCCCGCTCCCAGGCCTCGCCGCAGTTCCTCGTTGCGGCTCAGGGCGCGCACCGCGATGTGTTGCCACAGGTTCCGGAGTACCTTGATGTTGACCTGGAGAAGCTTCGCTTCACACTAGTTCGTCGCCCGAAGCGTGCCGAGGTCCCGGTGACCTGCGACGTCCAGATGGTCGTTGAGCACTATTCGCGCTGATTCGTTTTCAGGAGCGCGCCCTACGGGGCGCGTTCTTGCTACCTGGAGAATCACATGAATATCACACTTGGGCAGATCGCGGGTTTGATTGCGGCTCTAGCCTTCTTCGCCCTTGTCATCGCGCTGATTCGGCCGTTGGGCAAACTCGGCGGTGTTCTGGATAGACTGGCCGACGCCGTGACCGAGCTGACGGAGCATACCCTGCCGGCGCTCGACGAGGCCGCTAAGAGCATTCGCGAGGCAAATGGCCAGCTGGAGCGCGTCGATACCATCACGAGTGCTGCGGCACGTACCGCCGAAGACGTATCTGCGATGACGACGCTGGTCACATCGACGATTGCTGCGCCTTTCGTTGCACTACGCAACGCTGCCAGCAAGGTAAAATCTGCCTTCAGAAGGAAGAGTTCGCACGGCGAGGAAGAACTCTAAGCCACTGGATGACCGGTCAACCGGAGAAGAGAGAATATGCGTACCGCTGAGATCCGCCAGCGCTGGCTCGATTACTTCGAGAAGCACGACCATCGCATTGCCGAGTCGGTGCCGTTGGTTTCACCCGACCCGTCCATCCTTTTCACCATCGCGGGAATGGTGCCATTCATTCCCTACATTATCGGCACCGAACCGGCGCCCTATCCCCGTATCGCATCGGTGCAGAAGTGCATTCGTACCAACGATATCGACAATGTGGGTAAGACGACTCGGCACGGTACCTTCTTCCAGATGTGCGGAAACTTCTCCTTCGGGGACTACTTCAAGGAGGGCGCCATCGAGCTTGCCTGGGGCCTGCTGACCTCCTCCATCCAGGATGGCGGCTACGGTCTGGACGGTGATCGGATTTGGGTGACCATCTGGGAGAACGACGATGTCGCCTACAACGCTTGGACCAGGGACGTCGGCCTAGATCCGCGTCATGTTGTTCAACTCAAGCGTGAGGAGATTTTCTGGTCAACCGGGCAACCCGGTCCAGCCGGCCCCTGCGCGGAGATTCATTATGATCGTGGACCCGACTACGGCCCTGAGGCGGTCGGCGGAACCGTTGATCCCGGTGGGGACCGTTACCTTGAGATTTGGAATCTTGTATTCGATCAATACCTGCGCGGCGAGGGAGAAGGCAAGGACTACCCACTCCTGGGCGATCTCGACCAGACGGCTATCGATACCGGCGCCGGGCTGGAACGGCTCGCCTTCCTCTTGCAGGACAAGCCAAACATGTATGAGATCGACGAAGTCTTCCCGGTTATCGCCTCGACGGAGCAGATCACGGGCAAGAAGTACGGCAGCGGCGGTCAAGACGACGTGCGTATGCGGATCATCGCCGACCATGTCCGTTCCTCCATGATGCTCATCGGGGATGGAGTCCGCCCAGGTAATGACGGACGCGGATATGTGCTCCGTCGTCTCTTGCGCCGGGTCGTACGTTCGGTTCGTCTGCTCGGCGTCGACGACGTCGTTATGCCCACTCTGATTCCCGTCTCGAAAGACGCGATGAAGATTTCCTACCCGGAGTTGGAGACGAATTTCGACCAGATTCTGCAGGCGGCCTGTGAAGAGGAGGATGCCTTCCGGCGTACCTTGTCATCGGGGACGCAGATTTTTGACCTGTCGGTCGAGAAGGCTCGGGCCAATGCCAAACGTCGCGGTGATCGTACCGTAGTGCTGTCCGGTTCGGATGCCTTCGCGCTGCATGACACCTACGGATTCCCCATTGACCTGACGCTGGAAATGGCCGAGGAGCAGGGCGTGAACGTGGACGAGAAGCAGTTCCGCTCGCTGATGCAGGAGCAGCGGGAGCGTGCGCGTGCCGACGCACAGGCGAAGAAGACGGGTCATGTCGATGCCACTGTTTACCACTCGATCCTCTCCGACCAGGGTGGGCCGACGCGTTTCCTGGGGTACACGGAGTCCACAGCGGGTGGAAAAGTGGTGGCTCTGCTTGTGGATGGGCAGTCCGTTCCTGCAGCTACCGCGCCCGCCGACGTCGACGTGATTCTCGATCAAACACCGTTCTGGGCAGAGATGGGCGGCCAGTTGGCCGATCAGGGTTCGATTAGCGTCGAAGGCGGCGGTGTCGTAGATGTGCATGATGTCCAGGCCCCCGTGAAGGGCCTGCATGTGCACCGCGGCACGCTGACTGAAGGAACGATCACGCTGGGCGATAAGGTATCCGCGCAAATTGACACGGTGCGCCGCGGCAGGATCGCTCGATCACACACTTCTACGCACATGGTGCACAAGGCGTTGCATGAGTTTCTCGGCGAACAGGCCACCCAGGCGGGATCCGAGAATGCGCCGTCGCGCCTGCGTTTCGATTTCCGGCACGGCTCTCAGGTTCCGAAAGATGTGATTTCCGGAATTGAAGCGCGTGTGAACGAGCGCTTGCAAGACAACTTGGAAGTCACGGACGAGACCATGCCGTTGGACGAGGCGCGCAAACAGGGTGCTATGGCACTCTTCGGCGAGAAATATGGCAGCACTGTGCGGGTGGTCTCCATCGGAGGAGACTGGTCGAAGGAATTGTGCGCAGGCACCCACGTGCCTGCTACAGGTGAGATCGGGCTAGTTTCGATCCTTGGAGAATCTTCAATCGGTTCAGGCGTGCGCCGAATTGATGCGCTTGTTGGGGAGAGCGCCTACAGCTATGGCGCTAAAGAACACGCCCTGGTTTCGCAGCTTTCCGCTCTGGCAGGAGTGCGCCCCGAGGAACTTCCCGAACGTATAGACAGCGTGCTAGGTCGTTTGCGTGATGCCGAGAAGGAGATTGCCGCACTGCGACGCGAAAAGCTCGAATCGGGTATCGGCGATATCATCGGTGGCCGACGGCAGGTGGGCGAATACTGGGTCTACTGGGCTGCTGTGGGCGAGGTTCAAGCGGCAGATGATTTGCGAGCGGTCGCTACCGGCGTGCGCTCACGGATTTCCGATGACGAGCCGGGAATCGTTGCCGTCATCGGCGAGATCAATTCAAAGCCGGTTCTGGTGATCGCGACAACGAGCGGCGCACGCGCCAAGGGAGTAAAGGCCGGCAGGCTCGTCTCAATCGCGTCGAAGATTCTCGGCGGAGGAGGAGGAGGCCGTGACGATATCGCACAGGGAGGCGGCCAGGATATGAGCAAGGGACTGGACGCCTTGGCGGCAATCGAGCACGAACTGCAATGATCCGGCAGGGGCGGCGGATCGCCGTCGACGTAGGAAAGGTGCGCATCGGTGTCGCACATTGCGACCGCGAGGCGATTCTTGCCACCCCGCTTGCCACCGTTCAGCGTGGCGATTCTGATTTCAAGCGCATTCGGCGATTGGTACGCGACGACGAAGCGATTGAGGTAATTGTGGGATTGCCTCTGCACATGGATGGCACCGAGGGCAGTCAGGCGTCCTTCACCCGGCGGTGGGCACAACGCTTCGCCCGCTATATTGCGCCGATTCCCGTGCGCCTGGTTGATGAGCGGTTGTCGAGCAGCACTGCGCATGCGCAGCTGAGCGCTGCGGGCCGCGACTCGCGGGCGCAGCGGGAGGTTGTCGACCAGGCGGCTGCGGTCGTTATTCTCGAAACTGCACTGGAGATCGAACGGCGAACCGGTGAGGCACCCGGAGAGCTGATCGCGGTTGATGTGGCGGAGGGCACCGCCACAACAGCGGAAGGACGAATATGAGCGATCTGTTTGAGGAGCTCGGCGCCAACGAGCGGAGGCTCTCGCGGCGCGAGCGACGCTTAGCAGAACGTGAGGCATACCGGCGAGAACGGAAAAAACGGCGATGGCGGCTGGCCATCATCTCCGGTGTGCTCGTAGCAATTCTTACGGCGGCTGCCGTTATAGCCATTCCTCGATTCTTAGATCGGGCACCGGTTGTCACGGATTATCCGGGTCCGGGGGAAGGTAGTGTGACGGTCACAATTCCGGAAGGCGCGACGGGTCGCGAAATGGCGACGATTTTGGCCGACGCAGACGTTGTCGCCACGGAAAGAGCCTTTATCGATGCCTACAATGCGGATGGACGCTCTTCTAACATTCAGCCGGGCACCTACACACTACGTAAGAAGATGTCGGGAGCGGGGGCGGTTTCTGCCCTTTTGGACTCGTCAAATCAAGCTTCCGTGCGGGTGACGATTCCGGAAGGATTCACCGAAGATCAGGTGTATGCGCGTCTTGCTGATCTGCTTGGACTGTCTGAGGAAGAGGTTCGGTCAGCAGCGGGCGATTCTACGGCCATCGGCCTGCCCGAGGAGGCCAACGGAGATCCGGAAGGATGGTTCGCGCCGGCCACCTATGTTTTCGAGCCGGGGACGACGGCGACAGAGGCACTCTCGCAAATGGTCTCCACACGGGTGGAGCAGATGGAGTCCAGTGGGATTTCGCGCGAGAATTGGGAGAGGTCCTTGATCGAGGCTTCCATTATCGAGCGAGAGGTCAGTGATCCCGGCTATTACGGGCAGGTGGCGCGGGTGATCGAGAACCGGCTGGGAGACACTGGAGAAGTCAACGGCTACCTGCAGATGGATTCCACCGTGCTGTATGGCGTTGGCAAAACTGGTGGAATTCCGACCAGTGAGGAACTGCAAGAGGACACTCCGTACAACACCTACTTGCACGCCGGACTGCCGCCCACTCCCATCGGTTCCCCGGGTATGGAGGCAGTGCGGGCAACGATTGAACCGCCTGCGGGCGACTGGCTGTACTTTGTTGCCGTGAACCTGGACACCGGTGAGACGAAGTTCGCCGCTACGCTCGAAGAGCACAATAGCAACGTCGCCGAGCTGCGGGATTGGATGGCGGCGAACAGTTCCAGCAGTGAAGCGTCGGCATCCAGCACAAGCGAAGACTGACCCGCTCGTTAGCAGGGACGTTCCATGCGCGTCGGCATACGGTAACGAGCGCCATCGCCTCGGCATCACACTGGTTGCGGTGGATACGTGCACCTGTGGATGGCGGTATCTGCACACGCTGGGCGGTGACTACCGTGTGGCTATGCGAAACCTACCTGTTCCAAAGCGCTCCCCGGCACCGGACGCGGCTCCGGTACTAACTGCGCCGCCTCCCTTTTGGTCAACAGCGCGGATTCTGCGCGGCGTGCTCAGTACACGCACGGCGGTGATGCTGTGCGTCGTCCTGTTTGGCATGCAGGTAGCGATTCTCGTCATGGCCAATACCCTCAGCTTTTCGGCGCTGCTGAGCGCGGCCGTGATCTGCCCGCTCGTCCTTGCGGCAATGATCGACGGCGTGGTTCATCTGCTGCCCGATCCGCTTGTTTTCTCTGCGGGCTACCTGGCGTTCGTAGCGCTGCTGTGCGGCACCGCGGAGCACTGGTTCGGTGCGATTACCACCGCGGTGATCAGTCTTGTTATTGGTGCAGTGATGAACCGCTGTACCTCGCTAGGGCGTGGGGATGTCAAACTCATCGCCGTCTTGGCGTTGTGGCTCCGATCACCGCTGCAGCTGGTGAGTGCTTTGGGCCTGGCAGTCCTTGGCGCCGGCCTCTTTGCCGTCGCGCTGCTCATCGCACAACGGGCCACACGGACCACCTCCCTCGCCCTTGGGCCGTGGCTTGTTGGCGCTGCCGCAGGGTTGTGGTTTTTCGCAGGGCCGCCCGATTTCCTGGCCCTGCTTGAGCCGTGGTCTCATTAGTCGAGGGCTGTCCATCTTATGGCTGTGTTTTGAAAGCGTGCCTGGCGATGAAACAATCAGGTCATGTTTCGGTGGAGCACAGCCGGTGAATCGCACGGTCGGTCCCTTGTAGCACTTGTTGAGGGAGTTCCGGCCGGACTCGAGTTGACCAGTGCCGATATCGCGAATGCTTTGGAACGGCGGCGGCGCGGCTACGGTCGTGGCGCTCGGCAGAAGTTCGAGCAGGACGCACTGACTGTTCTCTCTGGTATCCGGCATGGGCGAACCATTGGATCGCCGATCGCCCTGGAGATCGGCAACTCCGAGTGGCCGAAGTGGGAAACGGTGATGTCTCCGGACCCGGTCGATCCGGCTGCGCTGACCGTGGACGCCGGTACGGGGGATGAGCGAGAGATAGCCCGTAACAGGCCGCTGACCCGGCCCCGACCGGGCCACGCCGATCTGGTGGGTATGAACAAATACGGATTTACCGAGGCACGCCCCGTGCTGGAACGTGCCTCCGCCCGGGAGACCGCCGCACGAGTTGCCGCCGGTGCGGTTGCCGCGGCTCTCTGCGGGCAGGTTGCAGGTATCACAATCCTCTCGCATGTTCTTTCTCTGGGTTCCGCAGCCGACACCAGCGGTGTCTTACCTGGGCCTTCCGATTCTCAGCGCTTGGACGAGTCTCCAGTGCGATGTTTGGATCCTGCCGTGCAGCAGGCAATGACCGCCGAGGTCGATGCAGCCAAGAAGGCGGGCGAAACCCTGGGCGGTACCGTGCAGGTCGTGATATATGGACTTCCGCAAGGCTTGGGCAGTTACACCACGCCGTTTGCCCGGCTCGATGCGCGCTTGGCAGGAGCGATGATGTCCATCCAATCCGTCAAGGGAGTTGCCATCGGTGACGGCTTCGAGTCAGCACGTCGACTCGGCAGCCAAGCCCATGACGAGATCGTGCGCGAGGATGGGCACGTCCGACGTCTCACCAACCGGGCGGGAGGCATAGAAGGCGGAATGTCCAACGGCGAGCCGATCCGCGTCAGTGTTGCTTTCAAACCGATCTCAACGGTTCCACGCGCGCTGCGCACAATAGATACGCTTACCGGAGAGCCGACGACCGCTATTCATCAACGTTCGGATACCACGGCCGTGGTACCCGGCGCCGTCGTCGCCGAAGCGATGGCGGCTCTTGTCATTGCCGAATCGCTGTGCGAGAAGTTCGGCGGCGATTCGGTGGAGCAAATGCGCGGCGCATTGGCCGCCTACATCGATTCGATCCCGGAGGTTCGAAAATGAGTGTGAAAGCCGTGTTCATCGGTATGCCCGGCGCTGGGAAGACTACCGTGGGCGGCCTCGTGGCGCAGGCTCTCGGCTGCGAGTTCAAGGATTCGGACGATCTCATCGAGGAGACCGCGGGCCGTACCATTCCGGAGATCTTTGCCGCAGATGGCGAAAAGGGATTCCGCGCCATCGAGGCGCGGGTTATCCAGGAGGCCCTCGTTGGATACGACGGTGTACTGTCACTGGGCGGGGGAGCCGTGCTAACCGCCTCCACCCGAGAGGCGCTGAGAGGGCATCCGGTGTTCCTACTGAATGCTGACAATGACGAGCTCGTCCGGCGGCTGACAAGTTCCAGCATCATTCGCCCACTTGTGCGCGATGATCCCGAAGGCCGGGTGGCCACGCTGCGCCGTGAACGCGAAGACCTTTACCGCGCCAGCGCTCGTTATACGGTGGAGTCCGACGGACGGCCGGCCCGCCGAGTCGCGCGCAAAGTCCTGTCGATCATCGATCAGCTTGAGCAGCTGGTTGTCGAGGTTGAGGATGAGCCCACCGGCTACGACGTCGTCGTCGGCACCGGACTGGGCCGCGATCTGCGCGTCGCCTGCCAGGGCGCGGGATCGATCTTCGTCTGTTATGCCCGGAGGTGGCGAAGCGCAAGGACGAGGTCATGGAAATTCTCGGACATGACCACGAGGTCATCAGTTTCGCGCTGCCTTCGGGTGAGGAAGCGAAGTCTTACGAGTCCGTTATCCGTCTTTGGAACGCCTTCGGTGAAGCCAAGCTGGGCCGCGACGGCCTGATTGTCGCAATCGGAGGGGGAGCCACGACCGACTCGGTCGGCTTCGCAGCCTCCACGTGGTTGCGGGGAGTGCCGCTTGTCTTGGTTCCGACGACGCTGCTCGGCATGGTCGATACTGCCATCGGATCGAAGACGGGTGTGAATACGCCCTCGGGTACGAATCTGGTGGGATCCTTCTACACGCCGATCGAAGTTCTGTGCGATCTCGGGCATCTCGAAGGACTGCCTGAGCGCGAGTTGCGTTCCGGCCTCGCGGAGATCATCAAATACGGCTTCATTGCCGACCGGAGGGTTCTGGATATCGTTGAATCGGCGGGCAGCGACATCCTCGACTATCGCAAGCAGCCGCTCCGTGATGCTATCGAACGTTCGATTCGCGTCAAGGCCGAGATCGTTTCCTCCGATCCGCACGAAGAGGGTCGCCGTGAGGTATTGAACTACGGGCATACGCTTGGCCACGCCATTGAGGCATGCGATCCAGAGGATATTCGACACGGCGAGGCCGTCTCCATTGGCTGCGTGTTCGCCGCCGCGCTGGCTGAGTCTGCCGGAATGGCACCACAAGGATGGACGCAGGAACATCGGCGGGTCTTTGCTGCCAACGGGCTGCCGGTGGCATACCCGCAGGGTGATCGCGCCGCATTGGAAGAAGCCATGACCTTGGACAAGAAGGTCCGAGATCACCAGCAACGTTTTGTTGTGCTGGCCGACTACGGACGTCCGCAGGTTCTTTCTCAACCGGCTCCCGAGCATATTGACGCGGCTTTCGCGGCAATCGGTCTGTAGGGAGATCGGCCCGCAGCAATGAGTCTTATTCTCATTGGACCTCCCGGCGCATGGGCGCCGGAAGTCGCGGAGGAACTGTCGCAGCGATGGCAAGTGCCGAGCGCGGATACGGATGCGGCGATCTGTGCACTGGCGGGTCGCGGCGTAGCAGACATAGCGGTGCGGGAGACCGGTGCAGCCTTGCGCGAGCTGGAGCGTAACGTCGCACTTGCGTTGCTTGATGATCTGGGCGGTGCTACGGAGGAACGCATTCTTGCTCTCGGTTCGGGGTGCCTCGGCAACGCTGCCTCCGACGGCGACTTCGCGCCCGTGCGGGAAAAGCTCTCTGTTTTGCGCACGGAGGGTCATTCCGTGGTTTATTTGAGCGGCGATGCACCCACATTGCTGCGGCGGCTTCGCCTGGACGGCCCGCATCCGGCATCCGTGTTCGCGCCACGGCGTGTCTTCTTCACACAATTGGCTGCCCGGCGGGAGATCTATCGCGCCTGTGCCGACGCCGAGATTTCGACCGACGACGTGGAGGTCAAGGACGTGGCCGACGCCGTGGAGCGCTACTACCGCCAGCACTCTGAGCGGCAGTAGTACCCAGCCAGGCAGTTCTGGGCGAACTGCCACTTGTGTCGGCAACCAGGATGGGCTAGATTAATGGCTTTAGCGTATCCGGGCGTGTGAGTTGACACTGCTGCGCATTCACACGCCGCCGGGAAAGAAGCGAAGGTGCCAACCCTGGAGGAAATGCTTGTCTGGCGGAGTGGACCGGTAGCGACGGCTTCCAGCGCCTTGCGGCATGTTGCCAAGACCTATGCGGAGTCCGCCGAAGGGCTGGATGCTTTTGTGAACGGCGAGGATTTCAACGGATATGCCGCGCAAGCCGAGGAGTGTAGTCGGCGCGCGTTAGCCGATGATCTCATGGACATGAGCCGTGCGTTGGATAACGCGGGCTGGGATTTACATGCGATTGCTGAAGCTATTGAAGCACTACGACCCGCCGTCGCAGAAACGATTGCCTTCGTTGAAAAGGTCAAAGAACAGGGTCTACTCAATGAATCTGAGTTTGAGGCGGCGGTGGGCCCCAGATTGAAGGTCTGACCGCACAGGGTGATGCGCCTATTGCCACCCTCAAGCAGGTGTACGACGATATCGGTGTATTACGAGAAAGCTCAAGGCAACCGAGGCAAGAGATTCTGACGCATGGTATCTCGGTGCCGAAGGCTTCCTTGGAACGTGGAAGAGGTCAATGACTGGTGGACCTCGCTTTCACCCGCACAACAGCAAGATATTATTTCAAACCGTCCAGATTGGATCGGGAATCTGGACGGCATCCCCGTCAATGATCGGGGTGCAGCCAACCTCAATCGCTTGAACTCTGAGATTACCGCCGTGGATGAGGAGATTGCTGAGAAGCAGACTGAATTCGAAGGGCAAGGTGGACCGTTGGACGACCCGGTGTATGTGAAGCGAGCACAGCAGGAATTGCATCGTTTGGAGCGCAAGCGTGAAGAGTTGGAGCAGTTGCGCGAAACATTCAAGAATGACAGTGGTCGGCACACGCTTGTATTACTTGACGCTACATCTGGTGATCATCTACAGGCTGCGGTTGCCATTGGCGAGGAAGACTTTGCGGATCATTCCGTCGCCTTGTCGGACCAGGCGGAAGCTGGTGGCGAGCGGTTGGCAGGCTTCCTCGACTCGCTGTGGAGTACTCACTATGGGGATCCCCATCTGGTGGCCTCGGGGCATTCCTATGGCTCAAGCGTCACCGGCTATGCCTTGCAAGAGACCGCGGCACCGGACGAGTTCAATGCGCTCGGTTCACCGGGCGTTTCCACCAATCACCTCGGGCCGCTCCACATCATTCCCGGCAAGTTCAATGTCGCCTCCACCCCCGGCGACGGAGTTGCAGTAATAGCACGTTTTGGCGGGCAACCTCCGGTAAGCGAAGGTCACCGTATCGGTACAGGCGGATGGATCAGTCCCGAGGGCATCGACTACTCGCCGTCCTAAGGACGCTCCCAGTACTTCGATGCCGGTCGCACCTCAACTTATGACCAGGGAAGCATCCTGATTGGCAACGGCGTCGCTTCTGGGGGTGCCCTTATGTGGTTTGTCAAGCGGCAGCGTCCTCAACCTCGCTGACCATCTCCTGACGCGAGTGGCGGGGTGTCTCGGAAGATTGTGAGATATGGAGCAGGGCACCAGCGCGTCCCGCCGCTCGACATTCTGCCACTCAGCGGTGTCAATCAGGTGAGCGAATCAGGCGCCGATTGTGGAATGGGTGCGGTGAACGACCTGTGGATGCTCGGCTCGGCGTTCTAGCTCTCGGAGGAAACATGGTCGGACGATACACAGGTGGTGCCGGAGGAACTTCGTGCCACTGGGCGCGGACTCCACCACGGTGAGGAAGAGACCCGGGCACACTCCAACCGGACTCCGTAGGAGGAGGACGAGTGGAAAACACGAAGGTCGATCCAAGTAAACTGCGCTACCGCCTGGCGGAGAACTGGCGGCAAATGAGAGAGTTACCGTTTTGCGTTGCCGCGAAGCAAGCACGGCCCTCACCTCCCTCCAGCCTGGTACGGAAGTAGCGCGTGTCATACGGCCATGGCAAGGCACTGGCGGGACCTTCGGGGTATCCTGTGATGTGGCCGCGCCCGCTGGGCGCATTACAGCGAGGAGGAAAGTCGCGTGGCGACCACGAATGACCTGAAGAACGGCATGGTGCTTAACATTGACGGACAGCTGTGGAGTGTCGTCGAGTTCCAGCATGTCAAGCCGGGTAAGGGCCCGGCTTTCGTACGTACTAAGCTGAAGAACGTCTTGTCCGGGAAGACCGTTGACCGCACCCTCAACGCGGGGGTCAAGGTCGAAACGGCTACCGTGGACCGTCGCGACATGCAGTATCTTTACAACGACGGCACGGACTTCATCTTCATGGACCTTGAAACCTACGAACAGATTCCGGTGTCCCCAGAAATCGTTGGTGATGCCGCACATTTCCTTCTGGAGAACCAGCAGGCAATTGTTGCCTCCCACGAAGGACAGACACTTTTCGTCGAACTTCCGGCATCGGTAGTGCTAGAAATTACCTACACCGAGCCTGGATTGCAGGGAGACCGCTCGTCGGCCGGAACAAAGCCCGCCACGGTTGAGACAGGCTACGAAATCCAGGTTCCCCTCTTCCTCAATCAGGGTGACAAGGTGAAGGTTGATACCCGCACCGGCGATTACATCTCTCGCGTGACGGACTGATGGCAAAACGGCGGCGGACCGCACGCACCACTCAACGTCATCGTGCCCTCGATGTCATATTTGAGGCTGACGAGAAGGACCTGCTGGAAGAGGAACAACTTCTTCATCTCCTGACCGAGCGTAGGAGTGTTTCCACCGCGCAGACGCCAATCGGCGATTTTGGCGCACAGATTGTGGAGGCGTACGCCAGTCATGCAGACAATATCGATACCATAATCGAAGCGGCGAGCGAGGACTGGGCAATGGCACGTATGAACGTCGTTGATCGCACGATTCTGCGTGCCGGAAGCGCGGAGTTGATGTTCATGGGTACCCCACGCGCCCTCGTCGTCACCGAATGGTCTGCCCTGGCGCGAGAGCTCTCAACGGACCGCTCCGTCGGCTTCGTCATGGGCGTGCTCAACCGGGTCGCCGATATCCGGGCACGAGAACTCGGGCAGGACGATGCCGGAGCTGGCGAGGCGGCTACTCTTGATTCGCGCAGTGGGAAGCAGGATGACTCTGCGGAAGATGCAGTAGCGGACGCGGATGCGTCCGAAGGCATTGGCGGCTCCGCTGCCGCGTCTGCCGAGGCTACAGAGGGCCTTGGCGAGAATATGGACTAGCGGGCCTGATTGCCCGCCATAACTGAATACTAGAACCGGGGTCTGTCTACTGGCTGGCCCGCGTCCTTTAATCACCGTCCCGTGAGGCGGGGAAGGAGAACTCAATGGTTCCGGCACGCACCCACGCGGTGCTTGACGCTGATGATATTTCGCGGTCGCTGCGGCGTATCGCCCATGAAATCCTGGAACGCAACCGCGGCGTCGATAATGTGGTCCTTTTGGGCATTTTGACTCGTGGAGTGCCCCTGGCAAGACGTCTGCACGATATTCTGGCCGATACCGCCGCGCAGGCCGATATTCCCGTCGGTGCACTGGACATCACCATGTACCGCGACGATCTTGCCGCGCAGCCAACTCGCGCACCTCATCCCACCAGCATTCCCGCCAGCGGCATTGATGATAAAACCGTGGTTCTCGTCGACGACGTGCTGTATTCGGGCCGCACAATCCGCGCGGCACTCGAAGCACTTTCCGATCTGGGGCGACCGCGGGCCGTCCAGTTGGCGGTTCTGGTTGATCGTGGTCATCGCGAGCTGCCGATCCGCGCCGACTACGTCGGCAAGAACTTGCCAACCTCCCACGATGAGCGCGTCCGAGTTTCGTTGGTGGAGATCGACGGCAACGACGGCGTCCGGATTGAGGAGAACTGACATGCGGCATCTGCTCTCCACACGCGATCTTTCGCGCGACGACGTACTCCTGCTCCTCGACACCGCGGAGGCGATGGCGGCGACTCAGGCGCGGACTATCAAGAAACTACCGGTGCTACGGGGACGGACGGTCGCCACACTCTTCTTCGAGGACTCAACGCGTACCCGGCTCTCCTTTGAGACAGCCGCGAAACGCCTCTCAATGGATGTCATCTCCTTCTCGGCACGCGGATCGTCGCTCTCCAAGGGCGAATCGCTGAAGGATACCGCTCAGACCATCGTGGCCATGGGTGCGGAGGCGCTTATTGTGAGGCACTCGGCCTCCGGTGCCCCGCAACGTCTTGCCGATACCGACTGGGTGGATGTACCGATTCTCAACGCGGGAGACGGAACACACCAGCATCCCACACAGGCGCTTCTCGATGCTTTTACCTTGCGCCGCCATCTGCATCGGCACGATGATCTGCCCGCACCGGACGGCTCGGGACTCGACGGCGCGCATGTGGCAATCGTCGGGGATATTCTGCATTCTCGAGTGGCCCGCTCCAACGTCGAGCTCATGACCACCCTCGGTGCCCGGGTCACGCTCGTCGCTCCACCCACCCTGCTACCCGTCGGCATGGACGACTGGACCTGCGATGTGGTACTGAGCCTGGATGAGGCTATCACCGCACATCCCGACGCCGTCATGATGCTGCGCGTGCAGCGTGAACGGATGAGTCACGCCGGTGGGGGATTCTTTCCCTCGCCTTTCGAATATCACCGAACTTTTGGCCTGAACTCGCAGCGGCTGGCAGCATTGGGCCCTGACGCCGTCGTCATGCACCCGGGGCCCATGAACCGAGGGCTGGAAATTACGGCAGAAGCTGCGGATTCCGCCCGGTCGGTTGTCACCGAGCAGGTGGCCAACGGAATCTCCGTGCGCATGGCCGCCCTCTACCTTCTTCTGGCGCACGGTGAGGAGATTGCAGCATGAGCCGGTACTTGATCCGAGGCGCCCGCCTCCTGGGCAAGGAAGTCGTTGACATTCTCACGGGTGACGACACGATTGAAGCCGTCGGTGCCGACCTCCCGGTACCAGCAGATGCGATTATTGTCCATGCCGCTGGTCTCATCGCGCTACCCGGTCTGGTGGACCCGCATACGCATTTGCGTGAGCCCGGCCGCGAAGACTCCGAAACCGTACTCACCGGTTCACAGGCGGCCGCCGCCGGCGGCTACACCTGCGTCAACGCAATGGCTAATACGATGCCGGTGCAGGACACCGCCGGTGTCGTCGAACAGGTTCTACGTTTAGGGCGCGAGGCGGGCTACGTTGACGTGCGACCCGTCGGTGCAGTGTCCGCCGGGCTAGCCGGTGAGCATCTCGCCGAACTCGGTGCCATGGCCGAGTCTGCGGCAGCCGTACGCTATTTCTCCGACGACGGCGCCTGTGTAGCAGATCCGGTTCTGATGCGTCGTGCCCTCGAGTACGCCAAGTCTTTCGGCGGTGTTATTGCACAGCACGCCCAAGATCCGCGCCTGACCGAAGGCGCGCAAATGCATGAGGGAGAGATCTCCGCCCAACTCGGTCTGGCCGGTTGGCCCGCCGTCGCTGAGGAATCCATCGTGGCGCGTGATTGCCTCCTCGCACAGCATGTGGGTAGCCGCGTACACATTCTCCACCTGTCTACCAAAGGATCGGTTGATCTCGTCCGCTGGGCCAAATCGGAGGGTATGCCTGTGACGGCCGAGGCCACCCCGCATCATCTGGCCCTTGACCACCGCGAAGCGTGCTCCTACGACCCTCGCTTCAAGGTGAATCCGCCGCTGCGCACGCCGGCCGATATCGAGGCACTACGACGCGGCATTGTCGATGGAACAATCGATGTGATCGGTACGGACCATGCCCCGCATCCCGCCGAGGATAAGGATTGCGAATGGAGCGCCGGCGCGCACGGCATGATCGGATTGGAGACCGCTCTGTCCGTCGTCCAGCAGACCCTCGTAGACACTGGGCTGATCACGTGGTCGGATGTCGCGCGTCTCATGAGCTACACTCCGGCGCAACTGTGCCAGAATCCGGCGCAGGGCAGGCCGATTGCCGTCGGCGAGCCAGCTAACCTCTGCCTGCACGATCCTCGCGCCACTCGCATGATTCGCGCCAATGCGCAGCATTCAAAATCGGCGAACACTCCTTGGGAAGGCCGTGAGCTGCCCGGGCGGATCATGTATACCTTCTATCGGGGCGTCCCAACCGTCTGGGACGGTCAACTACGTGGCCGCGAGGAAATCGCAGCAGAAAGGGAGGCGTGGTGACCACGCAACGCGAGTCGGCCGTCATCGTCCTGGAGGACGGAAGTACATACATCGGTCACGCCTACGCTGCACGCGGACGGACACTGGGAGAGATTGTGTTCTCTACCGGCATGACCGGGTACCAGGAGACATTCACCGACCCTTCCTATCACCGCCAGATCATCGTCATGACGGCGCCGCATATTGGCAACACCGGCATTAACGCCGAGGATCCGGAATCCGCACGTTTCTGGGCCGCCGGAGTCGTATTGCGCGATCCAGCCCGGCGCGCCTCGAATTGGCGTTCCACCGGCGAGTTGGAGGATGCGCTTGCTGCTGCCGGCGTGGTAGGCATCGCCGACGTCGACACGCGCGCCATTACACGCCATCTACGTGAAAAAGGTGTGATGCGCGCCGGGATCTTCTCCGGGGCGGCATTGCCGGATGGGGCTGTTGAAAGGAAAGAGGCAGCCCTCGAGGTGCTGACCGGTATTGTTCGGCAAAGTCCCGAAATGACCGGTGCGGACTTGGCCAGCGAAGTCACCACCCCCGACGCCTATGTTGTGGAACCGGAGGGGAGGAGCGGGCAACCGTTGTTGCCGTCGATATGGGGATAAAGGCCCGTACCCCCGCACAACTCGCCGCGCGCGGTGCGCGTGTCATCGTCGTTCCCATGACGGTGAGCCTCGCGCAGATCGAGGCGTACAGGCCCGACGGCGTGTTCTTCTCCAACGGTCCCGGGGATCCGCAGGCTGCCGACCAACAGGTCGAATTGCTCCGCGAGGTGCTCGACGCTGGTTACCCCTTCTTCGGCATCTGCTTCGGAAACCAGTTGCTAGGGCGGGCACTCGGCTACGGCACCTACAAACTCGAGTACGGGCACCGCGGAGTCAATCAGCCGGTCTTGGACCGTTCTACCGGCCGGGTGGAAATCACGGCACACAACCACGGGTTCGCCGTCGATGCACCGGTGGAAGACCCCTCGCTCTCGCCCTTCGCCGGAGGCAAGTACGGGCGGGTCGAAGTCTCGCATGTCGGCCTGAATGACCAGGTGGTTGAAGGCCTACGCTGCCTTGATATTCCCGCGTTCTCGGTGCAGTACCATCCAGAAGCCGCCGCCGGACCGCATGACGCGTCCTACCTGTTCGACGCCTTTCTCGACCTGATGGTCGCACAACGCGGCAAGACGGAAGATCCCGGAGAAGACGAAACGAAGGCAACGCAAGACAAGGAGAACAACTGATGCCGCGGCGCCTTGATATCACCTCCGTTCTCGTGATCGGCTCCGGTCCGATTGTGATCGGTCAAGCCTGCGAGTTCGACTACTCCGGTACACAGGCCTGCCGGGTGTTGAAGGAGGAGGGGTTGCGCGTCATCCTCGTCAACTCCAATCCGGCCACGATTATGACCGATCCGGAGATGGCGGATGCCACCTATATCGAGCCGATCACCCCGGAGATCGTGGAGAAGGTGATCGCCAAGGAACGGCCAGATGCGTTGCTGCCGACCCTGGGCGGCCAGACGGCTCTGAACACCGCGATGGATTTGGTGCAGCGAGGAGTACTGGACCGCTACGGAGTGGAACTCATCGGCGCGCATGCCGATGCAATCACCAAGGGTGAAGACCGCGATAAATTCAAGGCGGTTGTCGAACGTTGCGGAGCACAGTCCGCCCGCTCGGTGATCTGTCATTCGCTGGATGAATGCCATGACGCGGCATCCGAACTGGGCTACCCGCTTGTTGTGCGTCCCTCCTTCACGATGGGCGGCTTGGGTTCCGGTCTCGCATACGATCAGCAGGACCTCGACCGAATAGCCGGCCAAGGGCTCCATTACTCCGCGACCACAGAAGTACTGCTGGAGGAGTCGATTATCGGCTGGAAGGAGTACGAGCTGGAGATCATGCGCGACCAGGCGGACAACGTCGTCGTCGTGTGCTCCATTGAGAATGTTGATCCGGTGGGTGTGCATACGGGGGACTCGGTCACCGTAGCTCCGGCGCTGACACTTACGGATCGCGAATACCAGCGCCTGCGTGACATTGGTATCGCAATCATCCGCGAAGTCGGCGTCGACACCGGTGGGTGCAACATCCAGTTCGCCGTCGAACCGGAGACCGGCCGGGTGATTGTTATCGAAATGAACCCCCGCGTATCGCGTTCTTCCGCCCTTGCTTCAAAGGCAACAGGGTTCCCCATCGCAAAGATCGCCGCTCGGCTGGCAATCGGATACACGCTGGATGAGATTCCCAACGACATTACCGAGTCCACGCCGGCGTCCTTTGAACCGACCCTCGATTACGTCGTGGTGAAAGTGCCGCGTTTCGCCTTCGAGAAGTTCCCCGATGCCGACCCCACGCTGACAACCACCATGAAGTCGGTGGGCGAAGCGATGGCCCTTGGGCGGAACTTCACCGAAGCCCTACAAAAGGCCATGCGCTCCATCGATAAGAAGGGCACTGTCTTCCATTGGGATGGCACTCCTGCCACTGGCGAAGTTCTCGCGCGGCTTATTCGCGACTGTGCTACACCGACCGAGGACCGGTTGATCCAGGTCCAACAGGCACTACGCGCCGGTGCGAGCATTGACGAGCTATATGCGGCAACCGGTATCGACCCCTGGTTCTTGGACCAGATCAGCCTCATTAACGAGGTGGCAGAGCTTGTAGCCGTTGAGGAGTCCCTCCGTCCTGCCACGCTGCGAGAGGCGAAGAGGCATGGTTTCTCTGATGCGCAAATCGGCAGGATTCGCGGCATTTCCGAGGAGGCGGCGCGGCAGATTCGCTGGGCGTACGGCCTCCACCCGGTGTATAAGACGGTGGACACCTGCGCGGCTGAATTCGCTGCGCGTACGCCGTACCATTACTCCAGCTACGACGAGGAGACGGAGGTCAGCCCGCGGCAGCGCCCGGCAATCATCATTCTCGGTTCCGGGCCCAATCGTATTGGCCAGGGCATTGAGTTTGACTACTCCTGCGTCCACGCCACGCAGACGTTGGCTTCCGAGTACGAGACCATCATGGTCAACTGCAATCCGGAGACGGTTTCAACAGATTACGATATCTCCAACCGCTTGTATTTCGAACCGCTGACGCTGGAAGATGTCCTAGAAGTCTATAAGGCCGAATGCGCGGCAGGTCCGGTGTACGGCATGATCGTTCAATTGGGCGGCCAGACGCCTCTCTCGCTCGCTGCCGCACTGGAGGCCGCCGGAGTCCCGATTATCGGTACTTCGCCCGGTGCCATTGACGCGGCGGAGGATCGTGCGCTTTTCGGCGGTGTGCTCGCCCAGGCAGGTCTGCGCGCGCCTGACTACGGCACGGCCACGAACGACGATCAGACGCTGGAGATTGCGAAGCGTATCGGCTATCCGGTTCTTGTGCGGCCGTCGTACGTGCTTGGCGGACGTGGCATGGAAGTCGTCTACTCGGAAGAACAGCTGCGAAACTACCTGGACCGGCACGAAACTGCGCGAACTGACGCCTCACGTGTCAACGCACCGCTGCTTGTGGACCGCTTCCTCGACGCCGCCACCGAAATCGATGTAGATGCGCTATTTGACGGTGAGGAGCTATTCCTCGGCGGGGTCATGGAGCATATCGAGGAATGTGGTATCCACTCCGGCGATTCCGCCTGTGTGCTACCTGCAGTCACACTCTCGCAACACATTATCGACCGTATCCGTAAGGCATCCGAAGCTATTGCACGCGGCGTGGGCGTGCGCGGGCTGTTGAATATTCAGTTTGGGTTGATGAATGACATCCTCTATGTCATTGAGGCCAATCCACGCGCCTCCCGCACCGTTCCCTTTGTTTCAAAGGCCACAGGTGTACCTCTGGCACGTGCGGCGGCGTGGGTGATGGCGGGGAGATCGATCACTGAGCTCCGGCGGCTCGGATTGCTGCCGGAACACGATGCCAGTGTCATGGACGTTGATTCCAGTGTGGCTGTAAAAGAGGTGGTTCTTCCCTTCAAGCGTTTTACTACCCGCGATGGCCGCGTCGTCGATACGGTTCTCGGCCCGGAAATGCGTTCTACCGGCGAGGTGATGGGGTACGCCGATACCTTCCCAACTGCCTTTGCGAAGTCGCAGGAGGGAGCCTACGGCGGCCTACCGGATTCGGGTACGGTGTTCATCTCCGTCGCTGACCATGACAAGGGCTCCATCATCTTCCCCGTACTGCAAATGGTAGACCTCGGTTTCCAGGTTGTGGCCACCACCGGAACCGCCGCCGTGCTACGCCGCTACGGCGTGCCGGCCGCCGTGGTGCGAAAACAGTCAGAGGGGCGCGGCCCCGATGGTAGTCCGACAATCGTCGATCTCATCACCTCCGGTGACATCGATATGGTGGTCAACACCCCGAACACGCCTGGGGCGCGGCGTGATGGGTATTCCATCCGCGCTGCCACGACGGCGGCGGATAAGCCGATTATCACGACGGTGCAGGAGTTTGCCGCGGCAGTGCAGGGAATTGCCGCCCGCCGGAAGAGGAGTTTCGCCGTGAAATCCCTGCAGAACTACGATCAGGAACGCGAGGAGCGCCTGGTATGACGGCTGATCACCGTGCGGAAATGGCGGACTTCGGCGTGCGCCTCGGTCAACGTATGCGCGAACGAGGTCCGCTGTGCGTGGGCATCGATCCGCACGCCAGTCTCTTGGAACGATGGGATTTGCCTGACACTCCGGTCGGCCTGCGCGAATTCTCTTTACGCACCATCGATGCGCTCGGTGATTACGTTGCCGCGTTTAAGCCGCAGTCGGCGTTCTACGAACGACACGGGGCACAGGGAGTTGCGGTTCTGGAGGAGGTACTACAGGCTGCGCGGGCCGTCGGCGTACCGACGATTCTCGACGTTAAACGCGGCGATATCGGTTCCACCATGGACGCCTACGCGGACGCCTACCTCGAAGGGTCATTACGTGCCGATGCCCTCACTGTGTCTCCCTATTTGGGACCGGCTTCATTGAAGAAGACGGCGTATCGAGCCGCATCACGCGGGAGGGGACTCTTTGTACTCGCGCTGACTTCAAATCCCGAAGGAGCCATCGTTCAGCACGCCGGCGATGGTCGCGAATCGGTGGCGAGAACCGTCGTCGACATGGTGGCTCGGTGGGATCGGGAGCTGTGTCCGGCCGGAATCGGACCGGTCGGAATCGTCATTGGCGCAACCATCGCCGACGCGGCGCGTCAGCTCCGTATCGAGCTCGCCGACTTTCCCGGCTTGATTCTCGCTCCCGGTGTCGGCGCGCAGGGCGCCGGTGGGAGCGAACTACGTGCGGTCTTCGGCGCATCCAATCCACGTGTTCTGGCATCGGCATCACGCTCGGTGCTCGCAGGAGGACCGGATGCCAACGGGCTACGAGAAGCGTTCATGGATGTGTTAACGGATATCGAGGTTGTGGACTGACCGCGAGGTACAGACACATTCTCTTCGGCTGGTTACGTTATCGTAACCAGTTCTTTGCAACTATGTTCACAATTGGATGCACATTATTTCTGACGTATCTTTCAGGTTTTTTCGCGCTCACCAAGTCGCACCGCGATGACCTGCGAAGATATTCGCGACGGCGTTGGCTTTTTTCCTAACGCGCAGAAACACGCGAAAACGCGCAAAAAGTGGGTTATAAAGGCCTTACCGCAGGTGCTTCTGCGGGGTAGGACATCAAGGAGACCGAGATGGCACTTCCCAAGCTTACTGATGAGCAGCGCGCAGCTGCTCTCGAACAGGCGACTGCCGCACGCCAGCGCCGCGCCGAGGTTAAGCGTAATGTTAAAGCGGGTAAGATGACGATTCCGGAAGTTATAGAACTCTCCGCCTCGGAGCCTGTGTTAGGCAAGATTCGGGTTTCGGCCCTTATCGCTTCTTTGCCGGGTGTTGGTACCGCGAAGGCGAAACAGGTCATGGACGAACTGAGCATTTCTGAGTCCCGGCGCATCGCTGGACTCGGACGTCATCAACGGGAGGCTCTTATCAAGCGGTTCAGTTGACCGAACCATGCATGAATTCCGCGGCGTCCCGCGATCATGGCACTATTGAGGCATGGGTGCTTCAGATGGCGGCGCTTCGACCGCGGTGATTCCGTATGTGGTGGCGGGCCCTTCCGGGGTGGGCAAGGGCACGGTTATTCGCGATCTCCTTGCGAGGGCGCCGCAGTGTTGGCTTTCGGTCTCCGCGACAACTAGACAGCCTCGGCCCGGAGAACGGGAAGGCATTGACTATCACTTCGTTTCCGACGCGGAGTTCGACCGTCTCATCGACTCCGGCGAAATGCTGGAATGGGCTATCGTCCACGGCCGGAATCGTTACGGCACGCCGCGGCAGCCTGTGGTTGACATGCTCGCGCGGGCCGGATCCCTATTCTAGAAGTTGACCTGGATGGAGCACGGCAGATCCGGCGTTCGTGGCCAGATGTCGAACAGATCTTTATCGACGCCCCGTCGTGGGAAGAACTGGTCCGCCGCCTCAAGGGTCGTGGTACCGAAGATGCGTCGGAGCAAGAGCGCCGCCTGGAGACCGCACGTGTTGAACGTGCGGCTCGCGACGAATTCGATCACATCGTCATCAACGATTCCGTGTCGGGTGCCACGGACCAGCTACTTCGCATCATGGGGCTGGGGCAGTAGAATCTATAGCTGCATACGAGGAGAGGAATAACATGTTCGGTACCGTTCCCGAGCCCGAGGGCATCACGAACCCGCCCATTGACGAGTTGCTTGAAAAGGTCGACTCGAAGTATGCGCTGGCTGTGTATGCCGCGCAGCGGGCGCGTCAAATCAATTCCTACCGCCAGGAGATGACACGCGGGGATGGCAACATCAGTCATTTCGGACCACTCGTTGAAGCAGGCCCGGAGGATAAACCACTGTCGGTCGCTCTGCGAGAGATTGTCGCCGAGAAGATCGAGTGGGGAACTGAGTCCGAGTGAGCGAATCTCGGGCCGCCCGGGGGACGGCCCGCATCATGTGGTCGTCGGCGTTACGGCGGGTATTGCTGCCTATAAGAGTTGTACGCTGGTCAGGCTGCTGAAGAAGGCGGGTCTCGACGTCACGGTAGTTCCGACCCCGGCCTCGCTCGATATGGTCGGTCGAACTACATGGGAGGCAGTCAGCGGCAGGGACGTTCACACCTTGGTCACTGAGAACGCGGCGGGCGTGGAGCATGTCGGTCTCGCCCGGAGTGCAGATCTGGTGGTCGTGGCGCCCGCAACCGCGAATACAATCGCCAAGGTCCGCGCCGGAGTGGCGGATAACCTCTTAACGGCGACCTTACTGACGGCGACGTGCCCGATTCTGCTCGTGCCAGCCATGCATAGCGAAATGTGGCTGAATCCCGCTACACAAGACAATGTGGCAACATTGCGCCACCGCGGTATTGAAGTCGTCGCGCCCGCCGTCGGACAGCTGACCGGTCCCGACTCCGGACCCGGGCGTATGCCGGAGCCGGAGGAGATCGCGCAGCTCGTCCAGGCACGACTCGCCGGTGCTCCACGCGACCTCACCGGCCTGAAGATAGCAATTAGCGCCGGCGGAACGCATGAAGCCATTGATCCGGTTCGCTTCATCGGCAATCGGTCCACCGGTATCTTCGGCGCGGAGATAGCAGCTGCGGCGACCCAGCGAGGTGCCGATGTGACCCTAGTGGCCGCGAATGTCACCTCGGACGTGCTGGCCCGTGTGCCCGGCGCCCGCATCGTTCCTGTTGTATCAGCGGCGCAGCTTGGAGAGTCGATGCATGCAGCCGCACGTGACGCCGACATCCTCATAATGGCTGCTGCCGTGGCCGATTACAGGCCAGAGCATGCGGCGGAAGCAAAGATCAAGAAGACTGAAGCGGGGCTTACCCTCACTTTGGTCGAAAACTCCGATATCCTCGCCGAACTCGCCCACCACCGGCACAGGGAACGGCAGACGATTGTTGGGTTCGCCGCCGAAACAGGGGATGGCGAACACGACGTGCTGCAATACGGACGTGACAAGGCGCGCCGCAAAGGCGCGGATCTCATGGTCATCAACGAGGTCGGTACTGATCGCGGCTTCGGTCCGGTTAATACCGCGGTGACGATTGTCGACCGGGACGGCAATATCCTCGGTACCGCTTCAGGAACCAAATCGGCGATGGCTCGCCACTTGCTCGATGCCATCGTCACCTGGCGCGAACGCCCCTAAGCGTCCACTTCACGGCGCACACCCACGATCACCGCTACAAGGAGAATTACATGCCCATGCCTTTCACCTCGGAATCCGTTACCGAAGGACATCCGGACAAGGTGTGCGACAGAATTTCCGACGCCATTCTTGATGCCATGCTGGCAGACGATGCACAGTCCCGTGTAGCTGTGGAAACGATGGCCACGACCGGACTAATTCACGTGGCAGGAGAAGTCACCACAGAATCCTATGTGGAGATTCCTGCTCTGGTACGTGAAACCATCCGGAAGATTGGCTACACATCATCCGACGTGGGCTTTGATGGCAGCTCTTGCGGTGTCACTCTGTCAATCGGCCAGCAGTCACCAGATATCGCCGATGGCGTGGATACGTCGTTGGAGAAGCGTGAGAACGGTGTCGGACTGGATCGCTTTGACGGCCAGGGGGCCGGTGACCAGGGCCTTATGTTCGGCTACGCCTGCCGTGAAACACGCACCTTGATGCCAGCACCCATACAATTGGCGCATCGACTGGCCGAACGCCTCACCCACGTCCGCAAGGATGGTGTCGTGCCAGGGTTGCGACCGGACGGCAAGACGCAGGTAACCGTCGAGTACGACGGCGACCAGCCTGTCGCGCTGACCACGGTAGTCATCTCCACTCAGCATGCTCCGGAGATCGAACACGGATGGCTCGAAGGCACACTGCGCACCCACGTGCTGGAGCCGGTGCTGGAAGACGAGAATCTTCACCTGGACACCTCGGGCCTACGCCTCCTGGTCAATCCATCGGGAAGGTTCGTGATCGGCGGGCCGATGGGCGACGCCGGGTTGACCGGTCGAAAGATCATCGTCGATACATACGGCGGTATGGCGCGGCACGGCGGCGGCGCCTTCTCCGGGAAAGACCCGTCGAAAGTGGATCGCTCGGCTGCCTATGCTGCTCGGTGGGTGGCGAAGAATGTGGTGGCGGCGGGGCTCGCTTCACGTTGTGAATTGCAGGTGGCTTACGCGATTGGACGCGCTCGGCCGGTTTCGGTACGCGTCGAGACCTTCGGCACGGAAACGGAATCTGTGGATCGGATCGAAAACGCGATCCATAAGGTATTCGATCTGCGTCCGGCCGCCATTATCGAGCAACTCGATCTGAAGCGGCCTATTTACCAAGAGACGGCAGCGTACGGTCATTTCGGCCGCGAGCTTCCGGATTTCACCTGGGAGAGGACGGATCGGATAGAGGATCTGCTGCGCGCGTTGTAGGCGCACGCCAAAGCGTCGTCGGATAGGCACACGCCACCCGAACCAACAGGCGGCGTTGCGGCAAGGCACATGCCAGTTCTTCTTCGGAGCAGAAGAACAATTCGCACCGGTCACACCAGCGTGCTCAAGGCAGTGCGCGAGTCGGCGCCGTGTAGACCTGAAACGTGACGGAGCCCCGTGGTGAAATAGCACTATGGAAAGGAATCCACAGCACGGTGTGTCAGCCGAATCGGTCGGCGGCCAGGCGCGCCTTGATTCCTTGCAGGCATTGGCGGGGCTGACCGAACTCCCCGGGCTCGGCACCGTGCCAGCGGCGCAGGAACAGGGCACGTTGCTGCCTATCCCCGTCACGCAACGCGAGATCGCCGGGCCGGTGCCCGATCCCGTCGCCCACGTCCACCTTGAGTTGCAACAACCCCATCTTGACCGTGTCTTCGACTACCTGATCCCGGAGCAGTTCGCCGATACGGCACGGGTAGGAGTCCGGGTCACCGTGGATATCGCCGGGCGGCAGGCCTCCGGTTTTATCGTTGCACGTGATTCAGTCACGACGACGGCGAGCCGGCTACGCCCGTTGCGGCGCGTGGTGTCAGCGGTGCCCGTATTATGCCCGGAAGTGTACGAGGTTGCCCAACAGGTTGCGATGTCGCACGCTGCACCAACCGCGGACGTCCTTCGTCTGGCCGTGCCACAGCGTCATGCGCGGTCCGAACGCGCTTACCTCCAGGAGCACGGGCCGATAATGCGGGATGCGCTGCAGGTGATGCACGCTCGGCAATCAGAAGAGCAGGCTCCGAGCGGCGAGGCATCCGAGGAGGATGCTCTTCATGCACATGATGCGGAACGGGTCGCTCGCGGCGCGCCTACAAACTCCGCGTGGAGTTCCTATCGCGGTGGTAATGCGTTTCTCAGCCATCTGCGGCACGGTGCACCACACGCGGTGTGCTGCGCGCTTCCCGGGCGAGCAGGGGGAACGGAAGCACTGGCCACCGCAATTGGTGAAGTTCGACGCGGGGGCCGCGGGGTCCTGCTCATCGCACCAACTACGCGGCATGCCGAGCGCCTGGCCGTTACCTTGCGGCACCTTTTACAAGAAGACGTAGCTCTTGTGTCGGGGAGGACGCCTCGCAGCAGCGCTATGGCACCTTCCTGCGGATTCTTGGTGGACAGGCCCGCATTGTTATCGGCACACGCGCGGCCGTGTGGGCACCGGTCCTTAATCTCGGTATGTGCGTCGTCGTTGACGACGCGGCAGAGCCTCTGCGCGAGATCAGATCGCCGTACTACCACGTCCGGAGTGTGCTCACCGCCCGCGCGCAGGCCGCACAGGCAGCATTGCTTGTGTTCTCACCCTACGTCAGTGAGGAATCGGCCGCTCTGGTCGACTCCGGGCAGGCGGTGGCCCTGGAAGGAACCCCACAGGCCATTCGCTCCTGTCTGCCGCGTGTCAGCGCTGCGGAGCAGTGGGAACGGGAGCGAACACCATGGTCGCGCATCCCGGACGCTGTCTTCAGCCTAGTTCGAGAAGCGTTGACACGGGGCCCCGTACTCATGGTGGTCCCGCGTGCGGGCTACGTGCCCATCGTTGCGTGCACCGTCTGCCATGCGCATGCGGATTGCCCGCAGTGTTCGGGCCCCTTGTCCATCGCACAGGCACAGGAGGCGCCACGCTGCTCCCGATGCGGCTGGAAGGCGCAGGCATGGCGTTGTCCCCGCTGCGGCAGCGCCCAGCTGCGTGCGGTACGCATTGGCTCCCATCGCACCGCGGAAGAGATCGGACGGGCATTTCCCGGCACCGGAATTGTGCTTTCTGGCGCTCATGCACCAGACGGAATCATCGCTTCGGTGAATGAACGCCCACGTCTCGTTGTTGCCACGCCGGGTGCGGAGCCAGAGGCACCGGGAGGATTTGCTGCCGCCGTCGTGCTTGATTCCCGTTTCCTCCAAGGCCGGGGGCTCGACGCGCAGACGCAATTTCTGCGTCATATGGCGCGTGTCATCATCCGTGTGCGGTCGGCTCGCCAAGGAGGGCATGTGATTCTGGCCGGAGGTGCAGACCCGGCGATCACTCGCGTACTCGCCGAATGGCAACACCGGCTGCGCGCTGGCGATGCCTTACGAGAACGCGAGACGTTGCGGCTACCCCCTGCCAGCCGCTGGTTCGGGATTTCCGGAGCGCCACGGGATGTACGGAAGTTCCTCGCCTCAGCACAGGTGACGCTTTGGCGGGAGGAAGGCAACGCACCAGCCACGGCTGCGGTATCGGGCGAGGAGATTCCGGTTGACGCGTTGCTTGTCGGCGGCGTGCACCGCCTCGCCGGGGGCGTTGAACTGCTGGGACCGGTCCCGGCACGCCGGATGGGAGAAGTGACGGTCTACTTGCGTCAGTCCCGTACCCGCGCCGATCTACTTGCAGCGAACGTGCGACGCAGCTATCGCGAATACACGGCGTCCTCCCTGGGAGCCCCATTGCGTATTGAGGCCGATCCTCCTTTGTAGCCTGCGCTGCGCACGTGCCGTATAGCCGGTACTTCACGCGCCCCGTCACATCCATGCGCCGGCGCGATCGATAGCCGGGCGGCACCGATGGCCCAGCACCGCGCTGAAACCCTCGCCGCGCTTAGACGGTACAATCGGCGCGTGCGCATTATCTTTGCCGGGACCCCCGAGACCGCCGTTCCTTCGCTTAGTCGCCTCATAGCGGCCGAGCACGACGTGGTGGCGGTACTCACGCGTGCTCCTGCCCCCGTGGGGCGGAAGAGAACACTGCGCCCATCCGCCGTGCACGAGGCAGCGACCGCGCTCGGCATTCCCGTGCTCACGCCGCGCAGCCTGCGCGATGCGGATATCGGCAGCACGATTCGCCAGTTGGCACCCGAGGCCGTCGCCGTCGTCGCCTATGGCCTACTGGTACCTGCGGATTTGCTATCGGTTCCGCGTAAGGGCTGGATTAACCTTCACTTCTCTCTACTTCCGGAATGGCGTGGTGCCGCTCCGGTTCAGTACGCCGTCGCCGCCGGGCAGGAGACGACCGGCGCCTCCACCTTTCTTCTCGAGGAAGGGCTCGACACCGGACCGGTATTCAAGACTCTTACTGAGACCATCCGGCCCGACGACACATCTGGAACGCTACTGGACCGACTCGCCGAAAGCGGCGCCAATCTGTTGGTCGAAACATTCGCAGCGCTAGAGGATGGTTCCGCCATAGCGACACCACAGCACGGCGAGCCATCCTATGCCCCCACACTCGGCTCCGCGGATGCTCGAGTTGATTGGAAGCAGAGCGCGCAACAGGTCGAAAATATGATCCGCGGATACACGCCCGCACCGGGACCCTGGACCATGCTCGGGGACCTGCGGATTAAACTCGGACCGGTTATTCCGGTACCGGGGACGACGGATCTCGGCCCCGGACAGTTGCGGGACGACCTGGTGGGTACCGGCAGCCACGCCGTGCGCTTGGGAACGGTCGCCCCCGCAGGTAAACGTGCGATGGCGGCAACTGACTGGCTACGCGGCGCGCATTTGTCTCCTTCCGCAGGATTTGAGGTACTAGCATGACGGAACGCCCAAGTGGATGGCATCCGGGACGGAAAAGGACAGACCCGGCCCGTCAGGTAGCTTATGACGTGTTACGCGCAGTGGATGAGGACGGAGCCTATGCGAACCTCGCCCTGCCGCAGGCGTTGCGCCGCGCACGGCTGGGGCGCCTTGACGCGGCATTCGCCACGAATCTGTGCTACGGCACACTGCGCATGCGCGGACGTTGGGATGCGATTATCGGCCGTTGTTCGCAAGGGCGTCGTATTTACGACATTGATCCCGAACTGCTTGATGTGCTTCGGCTCGGATGCCAGCAGCTGCTCGGGCTGGGCACGCCGCCACACGCCGCCATCCACGAGACCGTCACTCTTGCGCGCAATGAATTCGGGCAGGGCGCGGCAGGCTTCGTAAACGCCGTGCTACGCCGAATCAGCGAACGGGCGGATCGGTGGGAGGAGGTCCTGCGCTCCAGCACTGCATCCGAAGAAGAGTTCCTCGCCGTGTGGCATTCGCATCCCCGCTGGATTGTGGAGGAGCTTGCGCAGGCATTGCCTGCTCATGGACGCGATACGGGCGATTTGCCGCAAGTTCTGGAAGCAGACAACGAGCCGGCAAAGGTGGCTCTGGTGGCGCGTGAGATCACCGCCGAACAGCTTGCGGAGAAGATTTCCCGGGCGAAAATGGACAGCGACCCCGGCGTATTGATGCCCACCGCGCGGCTGCTGACAGCGGGTGATCCGCATCGGCTATGGGCG
This sequence comes from Actinobaculum sp. 313, assembly GCF_003073475.1. Taxonomy (GTDB): domain Bacteria; phylum Actinomycetota; class Actinomycetes; order Actinomycetales; family Actinomycetaceae; genus Asp313. The sequence continues at coordinate 1,407,987 of NZ_CP029033.1, forward strand.
GTGCAGGATGGGCAGGCCGGGGTGCAAGACGAGGGAAGCCAGCTCATTGCGGCGCTACTGGCGCACGCACCATTGGATGGCCCAGACGAGTTGTGGCTTGATATGTGTGCCGGACCCGGTGGGAAGACGGCGACTCTTGCCTCCTATGCCGCGCAGCGGGGAGCTCGTATCCACGCCAATGAGATTCAGGAACACCGGCTCGACCTGGTCATGAATGCCGTCGAGCCTTGGTCCGATCTGGTCGATTTGCGGCTCGGCGACGGACGCGACTTGGGAGCGCAAGAGCCAGGCGTTTATGACCGCATCCTGGTGGACGCCCCCTGCACCGGTGTCGGCGCGTTACGACGTCGGCCCGAGTCTCGCTGGCGGGAGCGCAGCCTTGACGAGCTCACCTCGTTACAGGGTGAATTACTTGCTGCGGCCTTTGCGGCCCTGCGGCCCGGTGGATCGCTCGTCTACTCCACCTGCTCCCCGCTGCGTGCCGAAACACGCGATATCGTGGCGGCGCTCCTTCACCAACACGCGGATGCCGAACTTATCGATGCGGCTCCCATTGCCTCGCGTTGCGCAATACGAGAAGTGGAGAGTTACGACAAGATGATCCAGCTGTGGCCGGATAGGGATCAGACCGACGCGATGTTCATGGCTCTGATCACCAAGAAGTAGAAGGCGGCACGGCATTTACACCCTGCCAGGCCACCGTGCCCGTGTAGGCTTGGCGCATGAGCGTTGTTATTTCCCCGTCCATTCTCAACTGCGATTTTGCCCATCTCGGCGATGAACTTGCGAAGATAGCCAATGCCGACTACGCACATGTAGATGTGATGGACAACCACTTCGTGCCGAACTTGGCTCTCGGTCTGCCCGTGGCCGAGGCCGCCGTCGCCGCCAGTCCAATACCGGTGGATGCGCACCTGATGATCGAAGACCCGGACCGTTGGGCACCTGCCTACGCCGAGATCGGTTGTGCCTCGGTGACGTTCCACGCTGAAGCGGCCGCCGCACCAATTCGGCTCGCCCGCGAGCTCCACGCCCAGGGAACTCGGGTGGGTCTGGCACTGCGCCCGGCCTCCGCAATCGAGCCATATATCGATATACTCCCCGAGTTCGACATGATTCTCATCATGACCGTCGAACCCGGTTTTGGTGGACAGTCATTCCTCGAGTCGATGATGCCCAAGGTTGCCCGCACCCGCGCCGCCATCGAGAACGCAGGCCTGGAAACCTGGGTGCAGGTCGACGGCGGAATCTCCCGTGCAACTATCACTCAGGCGGCCGAAGCCGGAGCAAATAACTTCGTGGCGGGGTCCGCCGTGTACCGAGCGGACGATGCCTACACCGAAGTGGAGGAATTACGACGCCTGGCGCGCGAAGCCTCGCACTCGCACTAATCGCCGGATACCCGGCTTTGCGTGTGGCGGCGCTCCTACCAGCAACGAGACTGCATTTTGAATTGGTCTGTGTACCATACTGTGCAATAATCGCCCTGAACACAAACGTGCTCCGGGGTCAGTGAAAATCTGAACCGGCGGTGATAGTCCGCGACCCGCGCAAGCGGCTGACAGGGTGGAATCCCCTGACCGACGGTTAAAGTCCGGATGGGAGGCGCACGAATCGCGGCCACGCGCCAGCGCGGCCTTCGTCCGTCCTCTCTGCCCTGCTGCAGGATGGGAAGGTACGCCGGATGGGTTTCAGGCGAGGGTGGCTCCCGCCGCTGGAATTCGGGTTAGCGCTGCTCGCATTGTGGTGGGCGTCGTCCACTTTCGCGCTTGTCGATCAGCATTTTCTTCCCACCCCGCAGTCCGCCGTTTCTCGTCTGCTCTCCGGCCTGCAATCGGGATACCTGTGGCGGGCACTGTTGGTAACGCTCAAGGAGGCCGTTGCCGGTTGTGTGATCGCCGCTGCTATCGGTATTCCACTGGGATATGCCATCGCCAAGTCGCGCGTTTTCTCGCGCATATCACAGCCCTATCTGGCCGCTTCACAGGCGATTCCCGCAGTGGCCATCGCTCCGCTGTTGACCATCTGGATCGGACACGGCCTTGCTTCCGTGGTCGTTCTGTGCACGATTATGGTCATCTTCCCAATTGCGGTGTCTACATCGGTTGGCGTGCGGCAGATCGACCCGGAGATTATCGGGGCGGCCCGACTCGACGGTGCCGCCGGCCTGACACTCATTCGACGTATCGAGGTACCGCTGGCCGCACCGACAATTCTCTCCGGAATCAGAACCGGCTTTACACTCTCAATCACCGGTGCGATTGTCGGAGAAATGGTGATGGGAGGTGAGGGACTCGGCCTCCTGCTCGGAACGGCACAACAATCATCGGATGTAAAGGGACTCTTTGCCATCATTATCCTGTTGGCGATCAGCGCGGTATCGATCTATGGCACGTTGCTGCTGGTCGAGCGTCGGGCAAATTACCTCATCAGTTAGGCGCGGCATCCTGGATGACTCCCGCACGGGTCCTCCACTGCGCTGTACCGCCCGGAAACCCGCCACACCGAGACCCGCCGATCGGAATCGATTCGGCCCCCTCCAGCGAGGCCGCCGATCAACGTCACACAATCACATCTTCCCCACACTAGAAACGAGTCAGCAGTGAAGAAACAGATCCTCGCCATTATGGCAGCCTGCCTCTTGGTACTCAGCGCCTGCTCTGGCAGCAGCGATGCAGCGTCCACCGGCCAAACACAGGCCTCGTACACCATTGGCCTGACGTATGTGCCGGACGTTCAATTCGCTCCCTTTTACGTCGCCGCCGAGCAGGGATATTTCGACGACGCCGGTGTGGACGTCACCGTGCGCAATCACGGCGCACAGGAATCGCTCCTCGGCGCACTGCAGTCGGGCGACGAGGATATCGTCTTCGCCGGAGGAGACGAGGTGATGCAGGGACGTTCCACCGGAATCGACGTCGTCAACTGGGCGACCATGTACCAACAGTATCCGGTGACGCTTATCGTGCCCGAAGACTCCGCGATTCAATCGGTGGCGGACCTTCCCGGCCACAGCGTCGGCCTACCGGGCCAGTACGGTGAGAACTATTACGCACTTCTCGCCATGATGAACGCTGCGAATCTCAGCGACGACGACGTCGACGTGCAGTACATCGGCTACACGCAAGCAGCGGCGTTGAAGTCGGGGGAGGTTGATGCGGTTATAGGCTTCATTAACTCGGACGTAGTCGCCATCGAGAACTCGGGAGTGAAGGTACGCACAATCGACATGGTCGACGGCGGCCTTCCGTTGGTCGGGGTTGGACTCGCCTCGCTTTCCGATACCTTGTCCGGCAGCGAGGCCGATTTCTTGAAAATCCTCTCCGCGCTGGAGCGGGCCGTTGATTTCTGTGAAGAACATCCCGAGGAGGCACTGAACATCACCGAAAAGTACGTTCCGGCTCTGGCGGAAGAAGACGTTCGTGCCACGGCTGCCATCACGCTTGACGAAACCCTGCAGCTCTACACGGGCGCAGACGTGTTTGGATCACAGAATGATGCACAGTGGACTGCGATGGCCGACTTCATGCAGGACAATGGGCTACTCGAAGAAGCCGTGCCCGCCAACGAGGCCTATGTGGCGCTGCGAGATTAGCTGGACCGCTCCGAGGACGCGAGCCGCACAGCGGTAGGCTATACCCGTGAAGACTTTTGATGAGCTGTTTGCCGAACTCAGTAGAAAGGCTACTGAGCGCCCCGCAGGATCGGGCACCGTGGCGGAATTAGACGCGGGTGTGCATGCCATTGGGAAGAAGATCGTTGAGGAAGCCGGTGAGGTGTGGCTGGCGGCCGAGTACCAGAGCGATGAGGAACTGGCCGAGGAGGCCTCACAGCTCATGTACCATTTGCAGGTCATGCTGATTGCACGCGGCCTGACTCTCGATGACATTTACCGCTATCTTTAGGATTCTTCATGCTTCGTATTGCTGTCCCCAATAAGGGCTCTTTGTCCGAACCGGCGTCCCAGATGTTGCGCGAGGCGGGATACCGGCAACGTCGTGATTCACGCGAGCTGGTGCTGACCGACGCGGAGAATGATGTCGAGTTCTTCTTCATTCGCCCGCGTGACGTTGCGGTGTACGTTGGCGCGGGAACAGTCGATGTCGGAATTACCGGACGTGATCTTCTCCTGGACTCCGGCGCCGCCGCGGTCGAACACCGTGCCCTCGGCTTCGCCCGGTCAACGTTCCGTTTCGCCGCTCCGAAGGGTACCTGCTCCACACTGGAAGATATTCGAGGCAAGCGGGTTGCCACCTCATACGACAACCTGGTGAGGTTGTTCCTCGAAGAACGCGGAATCGATGCAGCCGAAGTTCATCTGGATGGCGCGGTAGAGTCGTCTGTTCAGCTGGGTGTGGCTGACCTTATTGCCGACGTCGTCGAAACTGGAACCACGCTGCGCACCGCAGGTCTGGAGGTGTTCGGCGAGCCAATCCTGCATTCCGAGGCCGTGCTCATCCGCGGCAAGGATAGGGAGGAGCCGGAAGGTCTCGAAACGCTTGACCGCCGTCTGGAGGGCGTGTTGGTTGCCCGGCAATACGTCATCTTTGATTATGACTGCCCGGCCGCACAGTTGGAAGAAGCGGTGAAGCTGACCCCGGGACTGCAGTCGCCAACTATTTCACCTTTACACGAGGTCGGCTGGTACGCGGTTCGCGCCATGGTCCGCCGCGACGATATGAATCGCATCATGGACGCGCTTTACGCGGCGGGTGCGCGTGGTGTCATTGTGACGCCCGTGCTTGCCTGCCGGATCTAGCCGACGCAGCGCTGCGAGGGGAATCAACGCGGTTCTCTTCCGAAGCCACCGGTTGCTTCGCGTTGTCGTGTCTCGCGGTTTGCATACCGGCGGGCACGCGCACGGCATCTACCCTCGTCGCGGTGACCGTGCCGACGGCTTGGAGCCCTAAGACTCACGACGACGCACGTCCCCGCCTATTGCCGATCCGTCAACTCGGGTAGGAGTTGCGCCGCGGCGTAGCCGGCCACGCCCGCGGCAAGGAATGCGAGCGGGTCTTCGCGTAGCCCCCGTCCCATGGTGCGGAGATTCACCGGCGAGGCTTCCAGGACTTCCGTCAAGCCGGTCGTCGCAATATCGCGGCGTTCCAGGCGTGGACAGGCAAAGAGCTCGCTGAACTGCCGAGAAATCTTTGTCCGAGTGCCGGAGTCTACCAAGGTGCTCAGTTCATCCGTCGCATCGAACTGCGGCACGGGGCACAGGACGGGGGAGAGGGCCACTCGAGTCAGAGCGGTGGTCGTGTGGTGCGACAAACCGAAGTGCCGATCGCGTGCATCGCCACTGGACATGCGGAGCAATCCAATGGCGCGCCCTTCGAGCGTATGAACGGCGTTGATGATGTCACCGACGCGTGTTCCGGAGAATCCCCAGCGGGTCCCCGTGCCCAGGTTTCCCGGTCCTTGGGTGACGATTGCCAGATCGGCCCGCCACACCAGGCGAGCCGCCAGCAAGGCGGTGTGAATGTTCACGGATTCGAGTTCGCCACCGAAAGCCTGGCCGGAGGAAATCGTTCCGAGAATGTCCCCGGAAACGGTTAAGGCGGCAGCGACCTGTGAGAACCACGCCGGAAGCGCTCCGCCGTCGTCCATGATGTACGCGATACGAGCATGCGGCCGGTGCGCGTGCACCGCGGCAACCACGGCTGGCAGGGTCGAATGCAGATCCGCCACCACCACAGGCATACCGGCGATTGAGTCGGCCTGTGCGAGCAGGTCGTGGTATGGAGACTCCTGCTCATCGACCCCGAGAGTCATATACTGCAGCGGCGTATAGCGCGCCTTTACAATATGCCCCGGCGCGGGTGGCGGATCAGCGGGAAGTCGGTCGGGAAGGGCAACCACCATGAGATAACCACCGGTGCCCAAGCCGCGGTGTACGGCCGATGCGCTGAGCAGCGCGCGATCTCCTACCCGGGGCGTGCCGACGAGCCGGCGATAAGCCAGCGCACGGTACTCAGATCCATCATCAAGCTCAACCTGGCATTCTTGAGACTCTCCCCAGGCACGCCCAAGTGAAACTATCCGACCATTACGCCACATCATCACGGCATTAAGGGTACCTGTCTATTACTCTTGATGTGTGGCAAGTACATCACGGCAGAGCGCTGAGAGGCGGCAGCGCAACGAGAGGCAGCTTTCCCTGCTGGCCGCATTGTCAGCGCGCGGTGCACTCACGAAGGACGATATCCGTGCCCTGACCGTCTATGCCACCGGCTCCGATGCCGCGTTCGGCCGCACCTTCGAGCGGGATCTGCAGCAGTTGCGGCAAGCCGGCTATCCAATCAGAACCGATTCCGAGTACCGCTATCACTATGATGGGCGGGCACCTCTCGCCACGCCGGTCAGTGCGCTGGACGCCGGGCTGCTCCGCTCGATTCTGAGCGGTCTCGACCACCGATCGCCACATATGTCGCTGGCTGCCAGTGGGCTGCAGAAGCTACTGGCCGTGGCGGCAACGGGTGAGGCTAACGCTGAATACCTGCATGCGGGAATTCCTACGGGTGAGAATATCGTGGATCTCGCCCGCGCTGTCCAACTGCGCAGGAGAGTCTCCTTCGAGTATGAGGGAACAACCGGCCCCAAGCGCGATTATCTTCTCGAACCGGCGGAGATCTCCGTGCATTTCGAGGCGTTTTACGTCAGTGGCAGCGCATCGCATTGTCCCGCAGTCAGCTCTTCCGATTCGCTTGAGGACGAGAGCCAAGCCTCCTCATCAGGCGAGACCTGGCACTGGCGCACCTTCCGTGTTTCACGTATTACCGCAGGGAGCTTGCGAGATATCGGGAAGGCGACTGAACAACACCGGCAGGGAACGTCGCCGCAGGGCGTGTTTACCGCCGCTGAAGCCATTGTGGCCATCCGCCCCGGCTGCGCGGTTCCGCTTGCCGCACGCGGCACACCCGTAGCCGCCGGTGGCCTGACGAACACTGGCGGTACGACCAAGCCGCCGGGGGAGGACTGGGAGTACTACCTCTATAGCGACGTTGATCGTCAACGGCTCTTCGAAGACCTCTTCCTCTATGGCCGCGATGTACGGCTTGTTGGAGACGACACGCTTGTGGCGCAGTGGAAGCGGCGAGTTGAACACCTGGCAACACTGAGGCGGGATGCGCAATGACTACCGTCCAGGAGATCGTACAGACAAATGCCATTCTGGTGTACTTGGCAACCATGGAAGACACGGAGGTGACACTCGGCGAACTGGCCGTTCATTTCGCCATGGACTGGCGCGACGTGCTGCGCCTGCTCTGGGACGCCAACACCGTTGATATCCTCGGCATCGCTATTCCCTTCGATCTTTCCCTGCCGGATCCAGTTGACCAGTGGGATGGCGAAGGGCCACAGCCCGGCCCAGATGCGCCGGTTTCTCTTGGAAGGCACGGGGCACTGGACGTTCCCGAGTTGCTGGTCACTTTCCCGGAGACGATTATTCTCACTGCTCTTCTCGACGCCGTTCTCGCGGTGACACCACCAGGAAGCGAGGCGCAGGCCTTGCAGAACACCCGGCAGCATCTCACGGAGGCTGCCTCGCAGGCGGGATATGGCGCGGCGTTCTGGGCACCACCGCAGCGGCTAATCCCGGGGGATCGCCTCGAGGCTATTACCAGCGCGATTCGACGCCGACAGCATCTTCGTATCACCTACTACCACCCGGGAAAGCCGCGTGGAGAAGTGGTCGATATTGTGCCCTGGGAGATCACGACCGGTCACACGCCCGTCTTACGCGCCTCTCGCGCAGGTTCCGCGCGCAGCTACCGACTAGACCGGATTGGCGACGTCGAGCCCGGCGGCGCCGTCAAGCGTTCGGAGGGTGCCGCGACGCGGCGTTCTCTGATTCAGGAAGACCGGGAGGCACGGCACGACGCCCGGGTTGGGGAGGCGCGGTGGACGGATGGAGGCCAGGAGGTGCTACTGCGCTTGGACCGTCCGGGATTGTGGGCGGTGGAGACACTGCCGGGAGCACGATGGCACAGGGAAGGCGATGTGCTCGTGGTTCGATTCCGCTCCCGCTCGGATGATTGGCTTGCCTCCTACCTGATCCAACTCGGAACGGCCGTATTGAGTATTGAGCCCGACGACGTCGCCGCACGCATGTCAGCGCGGTTCGAGGAAATTCGAAATACCTTCTAGCAACAAGCTGAGGACTACGAAACACACCGTGAAACTGTTGATTACTCTTCTTGTCGTGGCATTGCTCGCCTCCTATGCGGCCGTAACTGTGCGGCAACTCTGGCGATCAGTAAAGAAACTCGGCCGTGCCGGGGGCTCGCTCATCGATAAGTGCAGCGGGTTGAGCGCACACCAGCAGGCCGTGGCACAGCCGGTGGCCCCGCTCAGCCGTGATTCCGCCCGTACCATTCGTGCGCGGATTCGCATGCAGCGCATGCAAGCCAAGAGGCGGCGGCTTGACCGCGCATCTGCACGTTGGAGTGACGCAGCCGGGCTCAAATGCTCCGGCATGTCACGCCACACATCCGTCCAACAACCTCCTCCCACCGCAACGCGCAGGCAGGATGCGTCGGCATGAGGATAGGGGTTGCCAGTAATCCTTCCAGCGGCGCTGGAAGGGGAGCACGCTACGGAACACAGGTACGCTCTCTTCTTGCCGTGTACGGGGCGACTATCGTCGAGCTTTCGGGGCGCAACGCCGCGGAGTGCCTAGCGGCTGCCCGCAGCGAGGTCCTCGCCGGAAATCTGGACGCACTCTTCGTCGTCGGCGGTGATGGCATGGTCCATATAGGAGTCGAGGCGCTGGCCGGGACACACGTACCCTTGGGAATCATCTCGGTAGGATCCGGCAATGACATTGCACGCGAGTTTGGACTCCCCATCCGTAACGTGCCGAGAGCCGTACACCGGGCCGTGACGGCTCTACTAGCCGGGCGCAGCCGCGCAACAGACACCATTGAGGTCACGCATCGCTCCGGGAACGCACACGCGCTGGCCGTTCTGTCAGCCGGTATTGACGCGGCTACAAATCTGCGCACCAACCAATTGACCTGGCCGAAGGGAAACCTGCGCTATGCCCGCGCACTTTTCCAATGTCTGACCGAATTCTCACCCTACGGACTCGAAGTCGAGGTTGATGGCAAGGTCGCCAGCGGTGCGGCCACGCTCGTTGCTGCGGCCAATACGCGTTTCGTCGGCGGAGGGATGAATATTGCTCCCTCTGCTCGCACGGACGATGGCCTCCTTGACATTATCATTGCCCGTGCTATGTCCGTCCCTGAGATCGTGTCGCTGTTTCCGCTGCTCTACGGTGGGCGGCATATCCATGCCAAGGGTGTTCATCTTCTACGCGGGCAACATATTCGAATCAATGCGAAACCTTCGGCAGGTGCACCGGCACCGACCGCCATGGCCGACGGTGAAATCATCGGCGAGGTGCCACTGAACATCTACTGTCGACCCGGATCATTGGAGTTGCTAGTCTGATGGACCACGATGCCCTTCTCACGGACTACATGGAACGCTACGCGGCCCGTGGGATACACCTCGACGACTTCCAAGTGGCGGCCTGCCGCGCACTCAGCGCCGATCACGACGTTCTTGTCTGCGCTCCCACCGGTTCCGGTAAGACTGTGGTGGCCCACTATGCCGTTGAACTTGCCTTGGCCACCGGCCGTCGCTGCGTCTACACCGCGCCGATCAAGGCACTGTCGAACCAGAAATACACCGAGTTGACGCGGCTGCTCGGACAGGAGAACGTCGGGCTGCTGACCGGCGACACCGTGGTGAATCGAGAAGCACAAATCTTGGTTGTCACTACCGAAGTCCTGCGCAATATGTTGTTGCAGGGATCGGACACCGATCACTTCGGGTACACCATTTTAGATGAGGTCCACTACCTGGCCGACCGTGATCGCGGACCGGTATGGGAGGAGATCATCCTGTCCCTACCGGAGACGGTCAGGCTGGTATCCCTCTCCGCAACGATTGCCAACACCGATGAGCTGGTTGCCTGGATGCGTTCCGTGCGCGGCGAGACGGAGTTGATAACCAGCGAGGTCCGCCCGGTGCCGTTGAGCCAGTTCGTCTCTGTTGGCAACAAGGTCTACCCGTTATACGCCGACGACGGCGTCACACCCTCCCGAACACTGACCACAGCACTGGCGAGAGCCGAGAACGACCCGCGCGGGCGAAATCGCCGCATCACTGCGGGCGAGCGGCACCGGCTCGTCAACTACCTGTCCAAGCACGACATGCTACCGGCCATTGAGTTCATCTTCTCCCGCAAGGGATGCGACGAAGCAGTCGCCGCACTCCAACGCCGCGGTGTCACGCTGACATCAACGCGCGAGCAGAAGGAAATACGGCAAGAGATCGCAACGCTACGTGAGACGCTGAGTGCCTCTGACCGCCGCGCCGTCCGCTTTGACAGCTATACACGTGCCTTGCTCAACGGCTTTGGTGCACACCACGCAGGGGTATTTCCCGCCCTCAAGGAGTTGACTGAGCGTCTGGTCGAACGAGGTCTTATCCGGCTCGTGTATGCCACCGGAACACTGGCGCTTGGTATCGACATGCCAGTACGCACGGTAGTGGTGGAAGAACTGCGCCGCTGGGACGGCAGCGACTTCGTCGATATGACCGCTACCGAGTACACGCAGTTGATCGGCCGGGCGGGGCGACGAGGTCGAGATACGCATGGCAACGCGGTAGTGCTTGCCGATGCGGAGCTTGATCCCGAGCATCTCGCGGACTTGGGCTCCGGACGTCTGGAACCGTTGCTCTCGGCGTTCCAGCCTTCATACAACACGGTGATCAATCTGTTGGCACAGCGCAGCTATCAAGAGGCGCGCCAGCTCATGGGGTCCAGTTTCGCTCAGTTCCAACGCGACGCGGACCTGGGCGAAGTAGAGGCACGTCGCGTGCGGCTGCGCCGGCGTATTGTCGCTGAAGAAGAGCGCCTGGAATGCGATTTCGGCGATCTCGTTGGTTATCTTCGCCTACGTGGCAGCGCGGGTCGGGCGGCAAAGTCCGCCCGGAAGGCCGCTAAGAAGGAGTATCAGCGGCGTATTGCGAAGAGCTTCGACGCCGCAACTACGGGCAGCCTGTATGCCTTTGCGCGCGACGGTGAACTGTTCTACGGTGTGGTTCTATCCGCCGAGCGTCATCGGTTACGAATCATCGACTGGTACGGGCAGATGTCTTGGCTACGCGTAGACGCATTATCATCCGAGATGCGCGCAGTCGGCCGCGTGGAGCTCCCACATGGACGGTCGTTACGCTCACCTCAAACTCGCGAACAGGTGGCCGATGCGATCCTGGCTGCAGTTCAGGAGCGTTCCGATCTTGGGGTTGACCGTGATCTGCTGGAATCCTGGTCGCGGTTCGCGGTACCCGATATTCCGGAACTCGCCTCGCACCCCTGTGCAGCCTGTCCCGATATAGCCACACATATCCGTGAGGGAGAAACGCTGCTTTCGCTGGATGGGCGACTGCAGGAGTTGAACGCGTTGTCGGCATCGTACGTCGATTCGGTAGGTCGGGACTTCGATAACACGGTCGGCGTTCTGCGCGAACTGGGCCTGCTGCGGTCCGACGATGTCGGCACCGCCCGCCTGGGCCCTGGGGCAGCGTTGCTGCGGCAATTGCATATCGAATCGGATCTGCTCCTTTACCAGTGTCTGGCTGCGCTGCAGGAGGGAGAGGTTGACGCTGCTGGCATGGCGGGCTGGGCCTCGATGTTCCTTGTGGATGACCGAATGGGCACAAACCTGCCGCAGCGTGCTAACCTGCGAACTCTGTCACTTCGGGCCATACGAGAGGCGGAGTTCCTGCAGACGGTCGAGCAGCGGCACTCGATACAACGCACCGCTGCTCCAACGCCCGGATGTACAGACCTTTTCGCCCTGTGGGCAAGTGGGGCCGATCTGGAAACGTGCCTGCGTATGGTGCGCTTGAGTGCCGGTGACTTTATTGCCATGGCGCGTCGTCTGGTTGATCTGCTGGGGCAGATAGCCTTGGCCGGATCTGGAACGTGGATCGAAACCACCGCATTCGAGGCTAGGCGTCTCGTTCGTCGTAGTGAGCTTCTTTGAGCGCTACGGCAAGTTGCGGATGAATTAACCAACGCGGTGCGTGATCGGGGTGGCGTGGCAGCAGTTCGCGCACCGGCCGGTAATCTCTAAGGGATGAAGATACACCACTGGCTATGGGCCGTCTTCGCAGCACTCGGTGGTGGACTATGCGTGTACACGTCATTTGCTCCACTGGGCTGGTGGCCCGCTGCTTTTCCGGGCATTGCCCTGCTGATAATCGCCTTGGAGGGACGATCTTGGTTAGCCTCCTTCGGCCTCGGCTTCGTGTTCGGAATGGCGTACTTCCTGTTCCTGTTCCACTGGGCGTACATTGCTGCCGGCATCGTTCTGGCACAGGTCGCCCTGACAGCCGTAGAGGCGCTGTACCTCGCGGTTCTTGCGGTTATATGGCAGGGGCTGCTGCGCGGCAGGATAACCGGTCAGGTGGTGTGGGTTCGTGCGCTCGTTCTCGCCTTGAGTTGGGTTGCCATGGAGCAGCTACGCTCATCATGGCCTCTGGGTGGCATGCCGTGGGGCGCCTTGGCATACGGCCAGGTCAACGGCCCGCTGTTACGGCTCGCGCCCTGGGGTTCCACCCAGCTGGTTGCGTTGCTCGTCATCAGTATCGGCGTACTACTCCACTGGGCGATTTTCAGAGGCACCGCAGGACGGCACGTCACGGCTACCGCGAGCCTGCTGGCCGCGGCGGCGCTGATGATCACCCCCGCGTTTCTGCCACTGTCGGCCCGCGCAGAGTCATATATCACAGTAGGCTTTGTGCAAGGCGAGATCCCCGATGAGAGCAGGTTACCCGAAGGTGTCTCGCGGGCCTTAACGGTCACACAGAATCTCGTCACTGAATCGGCCGAGATCGCCGACGGGGGAGCGGAGATCGTGCTGTGGCCCGAATCTGCTTCGGATCGAGATATCCGTAGCGATCCCGATGCGCGCCGTCTGATGTTGCAAGCTTCCTCAAGCGTCGGTGTACCCATATTGCTTGGCACGCAGCGCTATCCCGAGGACTATCGGTACAACGACTACGTGGTGTGGATGCCCAACGGCGAAATCGCCGATAGTTATACGAAGCAGCACCCGATTCCTTTCGGTGAGTACATCCCGGGGCGCAAGGTGTTCCGCTCGATAACCTCGGCGGTTGACCGGGTGAGCGTCGATATGCGCGCCGGGACCGAGCCCGCGTATGTTGATGTTGATCTTTCCGCCGGGAAGGTGCGCATTGCGGTACCCATTTGCTTCGAGGTTGCCGTCACCCCAACGGTTTCCGAGGCGGTTGACAACGGCGCGCAGCTGATCGTAGTTCCTACGAACAACGCGTCCTTCGGTGATTCCTCGGAGTCCTTGCAGCAGTTCGATATGACGCGATTCCGTGCGGTGGAGCAGGGGCGTACCGCTATCCAGGTCTCCACTGTAGGTATCTCTGGAATTGTGGAACCGAACGGCGTGGTACGGGAAACCACCGAACCGTGGACCGCCGATTCTCGGGTGGCACGAGTTGGGCTGCGATCCTCCTTAACACTGGCGACACGCTTCACCGACCAGATTTGGATCACCTGCTATGCCGTCGGTGTCGCCCTTGCTGCGCTAGCATTGCTACAGCTCGTTCATTCGTGGCACACGCGCCGCACCCATGCGCGTGGCTGACCGATACCGAAAGGGATCTCTGTGCGCGTCCTTGTCATTATTCCGACTTATAACGAGGCGGAGTCGCTGCCGCCTATCATTCGCCGGGTTCGTAACGCCGTTCCCGATGCGGATGTTCTCGTCGTCGATGACGCCTCGCCCGATGGTACCGGTGAAATAGCTGATCGCATTGCCGACGGCGATGGCCAGGTCTCCGTACTGCACAGAGCGGGTAAGGAGGGGCTCGGGCGTGCGTATATCGCTGCCTTCCGCCTCGCCATGGAGCGTGCATATACCCATGTGGTAGAGATGGATGCCGATGGTTCGCATCGCCCGGAACAGCTTCCCTTGCTACTTGAACGGGCCGCGATGTCCGACCACCCCGACCTGGTGATAGGTTCTCGTTATGTGCGTGGCGGGCAGACCGTCGGTTGGCCGAAGTCGCGCGAGGCGCTCTCACGGGCCGGAAATCTTTACGTGCGACTGTGGCTGGGCGTTCCCGTGCAGGATATCACCGCCGGTTACCGCGTCTATCGGGTCGCCATGCTGCAGCGACTCGATCTCAACTCGGTAGAATCAAAGGGTTATTTCTTCCAGACCGATATGACCGACCGCGTCAACCAACTGGGGGGACATATCGTTGAGATGCCCATCAGCTTTGCCCAGCGTGAGGTGGGGGAGTCGAAGCTGTCCGGTGCGGTATTCACGGAGTCCCTGAGCCGGGCCACCAAAATGGGGCTGCGGCGTAGGGGAGGGCAGCTCAAGGCCTTCGGGCAGAGCATCCGTCGAAAGCGCAAATAGGTACCTATCCGGCGTCGAAGTATTTCAATCACGTAGCTGGCTTCCACGTTATGTCACGAGCCAGATATTATGTCTGAATGGCGTCTATATTATGTCAGTTTTTATGACAAAACGTGGCCTGAGTTCGGCTTTTATCTACTAGTGGTGCAGTTGCTTAGGCGTGCTGCTGGCCGAGGCGGCCAGCAGCACTCTATGGCAGCGTCGCTACTTACGCCGACGTCGCATCCGCAGCTTGCCGGAGCGCAGCAGTTCAAGACGTTCGTCCAGAAGCACTTGCAGCTCATCCTCGGTGCGACGTTCCATTAGCATGTCCCAATGAGTACGCGGAGGCTTGACCGGTTTCTCTTCCTCCAGCTCAACCTGATCTCGCAACTTACCTTCTTGACCACAGCGACATTCCCACGTTGCGGGAGGCTCCGCATCCAGGGCCATGGCCACACCGAATTCGTGCCCATTCGGGCAGTCATACATCACCTGCTTGCGGTCGACAAAAGCGACACCTTCATCGGTCTCCAGAGAGTTAGCGCCAATCTTCATTCCGCGCAGTGAACGCTCGGCCATGTTGTTCCTCCTTTGTTTCAGCACTCGATTTTATCGGGCGGATTGTCGCCGGAGTGCGCTCAGTTGCGATAACGGTGTTCTAACGCGGCAAATTCCAGCTGAGCGGCTATGCGCCCCTTTTCACAGCATGCCGATAATGTACATTATGTCAAAACGGCCGAGCGGATACGTGCGCCGCCCGTCTGCAGCATCAGTCGCTTATCCCCTGCCCATTGTGTGCATGGTCCTGCTCCCGGAGGTTGCGGTCGTGCTCCTAGCGACATTCTCACCTACGGGCGCTCTCGCGATCGTCGCGATCGGCGCGGTACGACTTCGGGAGCTTAGTGTTGCTGCGGCCGCCTGGAGCGGCTGCACGGTCCGAGGGAAACCGGCCGAGCAACCAGAACGAATGCAAGTGCCTCCCAACACCGATGCGGCTTGCCGCTGTCGCTTGTATACAGGTTCAGCGGATGTGCGTCTTTTCGAGGCGCCTGTCCTCGAGTTGGTATTGCACCTCGCACTGCGCGGCAACCGTGTGGTTATGCGTGGCGATAATGAACACCGTGCCCGTTTCCTGTAGCGAACGGAAGAGCGCTAGGATCTCAGCTTCAGTAGCTTCGTCGAGGGCACCGGTTGGTTCGTCCGCCAGGATGATCTGCGGTCTCTTCGCCAATGCACGGGCAATCGCCACCCGTTGCGCCTCTCCCCCGGAGAGTTTGTCGACGCGTTTTCGCTCGAATCCTCCCAGTCCAACGCGTTCCAGGCATCTAGTGACGACGTCCGCACGCTCCTTTCGTTCGGCAACGGCTAGGGCGACGTTCTGCGCTACGTTGCGGTCTGACAGCAAATCATAGTGCTGAGAAATGACGCCAATATGCTTGCGCCGGTACCTCGCCATCTCGGTGCCTTTCTTTTCCAGCTGGCTACCTTCGAAGGCGTAAGTGCCGCTGTACGCGATATCGAGCCCAGCCAGGATGCGCAGCAGTGTCGTCTTGCCAGAGCCGCTGCGCCCCAGGATTGCTACGGATCGTTCGGACTCTATCGCAAAGCTCAGGTCATCGAACAGTACCCGCTCGCTACCGTCCGGCTCCTTAAAGTTCTTGTAGATTCCATTGAGTTCTATCACTTCGCCTCCCGGGTAGAACGTAGAACGCGTAGCACCATGCCACGCTGAATAGTCGTATCGAGAAAGGCGATACCGAGCAGCAGGAGGCTGGCCCCCATGAGGGCAAGATCGTCCCTGTTTGGCAGGTTTCGGGCGACGAGTACCAACAACACGAAGGCGCAGGCGTATTCGAGCAGCCAGAAGCGCCGATGTTGCGCCACAACGCGAGCGTCCTCAGCCCCAAGCATTGCCCACACCCGTGTTTTTGCCTCACGTCGCCTGCTCAAGAATCGATTGAGTACGTACAACACTACGCATGCGGCAGCGATGATGACTAGTTCCAACCCGTGGAGCAGCCCGCGGTTGTCCTCAATCAGCTGACGCATAAAACCGAGTTGTACAAGGAATATGGGAGCATTCGTCAAGGTGAAGTCCGTAAAACCACTCCGCTCCCCTATGGCATTGAGTCGCCGGAACACTTCCTCCGAGCCAACCGACTTCGGGACGGCGATATCGCTGTTAATCATGGCAACAGCCATGATTCCACAGAAGTGAGTCTCAAGTTCAGCGCATCCGTTCAGTCGCGGCGCACGTGGGATCAGAATATGCCGGTCGAGATAGAAGTTTGGTTCCCCTTGGTACGGGATAGATGAGTTCTGCTCTAAGAATCCGACTACCTTGAACTTCAGATTCGAGTACATCCATCCTTCAATAATGTCGCCAACGGCGTAGTACGGCTTGAAGTCGTTTCCGAGCAGCACCGGAACGGTGCCCGATGCATAATCGACATCCTCCCAGGGAAGCTCCTTTCCGTCCTGTGCACGCAAGCCGTAAAAGTCAAAGGCCTGCCTATTCATCTGCACGGACTTCACATCCAAGACGGGCCGACCATTCTCATCTTCGTAGAATCCAAACGATGAAAGATCGGTGCCATAAGCATGCTCGAAGGTCTCATCGCCACGGAACTGAACTTTGAGCAGAGCCTGGTTGAACACCGAGAGCATTTTCAGGGTTGTATCTGCATTCAGCTGGTCATAGAACTCGGCGATTTCGGCAACACGATGGGGCGAGTTTGTCGCCTCGGAGAACAGCTCCGGTTCGGCGAGCATGTCGACAACCGTAAACATGTTGTAATCGAGTTGCTGCGTCAGGTTTCCCTCAATGGCCATATCCGTGTTATGCGAAAATGACTGCAGGTTGTACACGCTCAGACAGACCAGAAGCACAATAAGCGCTTTCAATGCGGTTATTGGACCATTTCTACGCAGGTCATAGAATAATTCACCCATCAGCGCGCAGCCCCTTTCCGCTTAGTACCAACGGTGTCATGGTCGCCAAAAGAACAAGGCAGAGGGCGGCGACTCCTATGACCGGCGTTAATATCGGCAATGGCAAACTTGTACCCGCATGGACGACGAGACGCTGCGCGGCGGCGAAAGTCGCACCTGAAAGGCATGCTACAACAGCCAGCCTTCTGGCAATGTACAGCCTGCGTGAGAACCCCAAGAGGTGACTGACACGGCATTGCTGCACGTGTTGACTGCCGTACAACCAGCCCGCAAACAGGTAACTCAACGCAGCCAACAGGTATCCCACCCCAAGGAGTACCGGCGTGACGGTATCGACTGTGGTGCGCCGCGCCACGCCATAGTCGAAGGCCTCCAATACAGCACCCGGTTCGATCTCGCGGTACCGCGTTGCCGCCTCTGAACCGTCAATAACAATGCTGCGCGCGGAGGTTGCACTGAAGAGCTCGTTGTCCTTCACCACAATCTCGTTCTGCAAGGCACCTCCGCTTTTCGTTCCCAGCACACCAACCACTTTGTACTGCTCATTCTCAAGTGTCACGTACCGTTCACCATTGCGCTGCTCTGTCTCAATATCGGAGCCCACAAGCGCCTCCCGGAATGGGGAGTTTGTGAACCCGGTGCCGTCGTGCACTGGAAACGGGAGCTTTGTTATGTCGTTTGCAGCAACGACACGCACATTCTCATAGGCTTCCAACTCGCTGAAGACCCGGGCATCGTCGCCAAGTTTCTTCATCTGTTCCAGCAACTCCGAAGAATCGCTTTTGAGCAGCACCGCATCACTCGTGTACAGATGACTGCCCTCAAGTAGCAGCGATTGCTGCCGAAACCAGTACTGCCCCAGTAGCGCAACAAGCGCCGATGCCGTAGCGATGATAAGAAGAACCGATATGGACTTAGCCCTAGCCATGCTTCACCGTAACCGCCTATCTCAGTACGAGCCCTTGGGTCCCCAATACGCCCAACATGCGCGATATGAGGACCCACAGCGACTCACTTGCCGTAGTAGGTACGAGCCCTGCCAATTCCGCCGCTCGGCAGATTCGGGTTGAAGGCCTTCCACTTCGTCTTGGCTTCCGTACCATGCCATCCCCACTGCTGGCCGGAAGTGGTAATCACACCGCTGTACGGAGCCTGGTGTTCAAGCCGTGCGGTGGTGTAATGGCAGCGACACCGCTGATTCGACGCTTCACATGTTCCTCCTTCGTTAGAGTTACCAAGATGACTCGGTCCACGGTTTGTGAACAATGTAGCTCACCTTGTTGAGTATAGATGTAGCGTACCCTTACCTGCAAGCCCTCGACGAGACTCATCTCAGCTGCCCGCGAAAGTCGTTCGGTGCCTCATCTGGAAAAGGCCTCGAAAGTCGCGGACGCCATAGGGGCAACTTGTCGCGTTTGCGTGTGAACGATCAGGGAGCTGCGCGCAAAAGTTGCTGCTCGCACAGTGGTGCAAGCAGAATCATGCCACGCGACCCGAGCAGTGGTTCCTACGCCATATGCGCAGTTCTCATTGCACGGCTCAAACGTGCCGCGTTGTGAATCTAGTCCACAAGGTGAGGCTATCTCGGCTCGCAACCGCAAAGCGCGATAGCCTCATGACTATGAGACTTGGCGTCGACTTTGGAACCACACGTACGACTGCCGCCGTCGTCGACCGCGGCAACTACCCGGCTCTCACCTTTCCGGATGCCGACGGCGATGCGCAGGGCTACGTCCCTTCAATCGCCGCTGAGGTGGATGGACGCTTGGTGTACGGCCACGAGGCGGCAGCCGCCGCACGGCGAGGTGCCCCACACCTACGCTCCTTTAAACGGCTCTTATCGAGCGCCGGCGTCACCGAAACCACCTCCACCCGGGTCGGTTCAATCGAATTACCCCTCATCGACCTCGTCACCGGATTCCTTGCTCATGTTGGGGAGGCAATTCGCGCCGAACTCCAGCTCGATGAGAACGACCTACTGGACGCCGCAGTCGGCATTCCCGCTCAGGCGCATTCCGGGCAGCGCCTGCTCACTCTCGAGGCATTCCGGCGCGCCGGCTTCGACGTCGTCGCGATGCTGAACGAACCCTCCGCTGCCGGCTTCGAGTACACGCATCGCCACGCACTTACCGTCACCTCACGCCGTACCAAGGTCCTCGTGTATGACATGGGAGGCGGCACCTTCGATGCCTCCCTCGTAGCGGCCACGGGTACGAATCACGACGTCCTCGCATCCATGGGTGATAACGAACTAGGCGGCGACGACTTCGATGTAGCACTCGCAAAGTTGGCGGTCGAGCGCTCCGGGGCTCCATTGCCCAATGGCCAGTGGGACGCGTTGGTGGACGCCGCACGTGAGGCGAAGGAAGCACTACACCCCCAGTCGCGGTACATCACGCTTGAGGTGGGCGGCGCCCCGCTTGTCATTTCGGTCAAGGATTTCTACCAAGCGGTTGCCCCCTTCGTCACTACCACTATGGCCACGGTGGAGGCACTACTGTATGGCGAGGGTGAGGTTGAGGAGAGTTTACCTCGCGATCTCGCCGGACTATATGTGGTTGGTGGCGCTTCGGAGCTCCCGGTGATTACCCGTATGCTGCGTGAACGCTATGGCCGACGCGTACACCGCTCCCCTATGACAGCAGCATCGACCGCGGTTGGCTTGGCCATTGCGGCCGATCCCGAGGCGGGATACACCCTCACGGATCGCCTGTCGCGCGGTGTGGGCGTGTACCGCGAAGAGGAGAACGGAGCGCGCGTCAATTTCGAGTCTCTATTGACACCCGAACTGCGTACCAGCCTCACGGATCCAGTGACGGTATCGCGCACCTACCGGGCCGTCCACAACGTCGGCCGTTACCGCTTCGCCGAGTACACCTTGGATGCCAACGGACTGCCGCGCGGAACAGCCATCCCACTCGGCGAAGTGCTGATGCCCTTCGATGCGGCCCTGCGTGGTACAGACGTCGAACTCAAGAGTGTGCCCGTGCAGCGCATTGGCAACGGCCCGTTGATTGAGGAACTGTGCACCGTGGATCCGACCGGCGTCGTCACGGTGACGTTGCGCGACGTCGAGGCAGACTTTGAAGTATCTCAGACACTCGGCAAGGCTGACTAGTGAACGGAGGCAACCTGCGTTTCGTTACTGAAGAGCGGGCCGCGCTGACCACAACTCTGGAACAGTTCGGCCCCGACGCACCGACCTTGTGCGCCGGATGGACCACACGCGACCTGCTGATTCATCTCATTGAACGCGAGATTTACACTGCTGCCGGGCTGGGATCCCGCCTCCCCGGCCCGTGGCGCAAAAAGGCCATGGCCCGCCTCGCATCCTTGCAGACCACCGACTACCCGAGTTTAGTGGCACTCTTTCGCGATGGCCGTCAACGCTACTCGCCCCTACGCTTGGAGGCGCTTGATAGCGCCATGAACACAATCGAATATGCAGTTCATCACGAGGATGTTCTACGCGCCGGTGAGAATCCACAGCGTCGGACTCTGAAACCCGAAGCCCAGCAAGTGATTTTCCGGCATCTGCGGCCCCTGACACATACGCTCCTCGGTCGCTCCCCTGTGCGCGTGCGGATCGAGTCCCCCGGTTACGGCCACTTCACCGTTACGACAACGCGAAGACATCAGGCAGAGGTCACTGTTATCGGCGAACCGCTGGAGATTGCGTTATTCGCATTCGGCCGCGAGCAGCACGCAGCAGTCTCACTGCGCGGAGCAGGCGACGCCGTCGCCCTTCTTCGTGCGGCGCAACGCGGTTTCTGACCGGCAGCTACTCAAGCAGGTCTTCGCCAAAACCGGAGTTGGCAAGGCAACGCAACTTCCCTGGCGGCGCTGATCTTCGCGCGACGCCGCTATCACATGGCGTTGCGCTTGGCGGCACGCCTCTTGGCAAGTTCATCCTCCACAACGACCGCGCCTTCCTCCTCCGCGCGCTCGGTGGGTAACTCGCTCAATGAGCCTTCGACTTCGCGCCACACCCGGCCGACAGCGATGCCGAAGACGCCTTGACCGCCGCGTACAAGATCGATGACCTCGTCATCCGAAGTGCATTCGTACACCGACGCACCGTCGGACATGAGCGTAATCTGTGCCAGATCATCAACGCCATATTCCTGCAGCTGCGAAATGGCCAGCCGGATTTGCTGCAGCGAGACCCCTGTATCGAGCAGACGCTTAACCACCTTGAGCACGAGGATGTCGCGGAAGGAGTAAAGACGTTGACTCCCAGAGCCGCGGGCATTGCGAATGGTCGGAGACACCAAGCCGGTCCGATCCCAATAGTCAAGCTGTCGATAAGTGATTCCAGCAGCGCGGCATGCAATCGGTCCACGGTAACCCGTCTCCGCGTCGAGATCAGGTAAAGGGTCGCCAAAGAGCATCTGCTGCGCACGCTGCTTCGCGGCTTCGTGTGCCGTCGCGTCGCTCATTCTTGGCCTCCAGTTAGTAATTCTTCGCGCGGGCGAACCGATCCTCGCGCGCCAACGAGTTAACGATATAGCAAGACAGTGACAACAGGCGCGCACAGTCTCGGCGTGTCTTAACATCAAGTTGAACTTGAGGTTAAGCACATCGCCCTTCTGCTCAGAATACGCCTCGAACGGGGAAAAGCGCCACACTTTGCCCGCATGGACACTTCCGGCATCCGCCACGATTTCCATCGGCAAGTGGACCGCGCATCCCGCCCGCAAGACCGGCTAGCGCATTTCGATCTCCACGTTTTCCGCCAACAGTGCACGATACAGCTGTGAAACCAGGGCAGAACTCTCGGCTGCCTGTGCAATGGCTCGCTCCCCCGCTACCGGAGATGTCCGCACCGGTTGTGAGGCAAGAGAATTCGTGATCATCACGGCATGTGCATGTGCGGAGGTACGAACTGTCCTGACTTGACGTAAGTCGTACCCCGCCTGCCGCAGAATGGAGGCCAGCCGCACAATCTCCGGCGCCTGAGCGGTCAACCGGCCCCGCGAGTCAGCCTTGAGGATCCCCGCCTCGACCATCTCATCAATCTCGGCCACCGAGACACCTGTGAGCTCGGACACCTCGGCCAGCCGTAGCCTGGTTCCAGGCTGCGGACGGCGTAACTCGCCGTCGTCGATAACACGCATACGCCCAGGATGTACGTCCACCGGTTGTTCGCCGGCGTCCAGTTGCCGGAGCAATTCACCGATCTGACTCAGCGGCAGATAGCGGTCACGTTGCTCTGTCAAGATGAACCGCAAGCGCTCAATATCAGCTTCGGAAAAGAGGCGCTGATTGGATGCAGTGCGATGCGGATGAATGAGTTCGATGGACTCGTAGTGGCGGATCTTGGATACCGTGAGCAAAGGGAAGTCTCCGGCAAGCCGCGAGCGCACCTCACCGATTTTGAGTACCGGATCGTGCGAAAAGTCCTGCGGCCACGTCAACGGCTCCTGGGATGACCGTGCCGCACGCGATGCGGCCCGGATCATGCGTTAGCCCGTGACGGGTAAAAGGTCAGCCGGAACTTCCCGATCTGGATCTCGTCGCCGGTGTGGAGGATGCAGTCATCGACCCTCTCGCGATTCACATAGGTGCCATTGAGTGATCCGGAATCACGCACGCGGAATACATTCCCCTCGCGGATGAAACGCGCATGTTTGCGGGAGACCGTGAAATCGTCCAGGAAAATATCCGTATGCGGGTGCCGCCCCGCGTACGTCTCATCCGAGTTCAAAAGAAAACGTGCCCCCGAGTTGGGCCCGGACAATGCAATCAGCAACGCCGACCCCGCCGGCAGCGAGTCAATTGCTGCGATCTCCTCCGGCTTGAGCCCTCGCCGCGAATCCGAATCAGCAAGCTCGGGAGCAGAGCCAAGAGCGGTGAACCGGGACGTTGCGGTAGGGTCAGCATTGCCCGATAAACGCTGTGGGTCGAACTGCTCGGACATATATGCCCCTTTTCTCCTCCTTGAGGCGCGCCTTCCTCGCCTCGAGTAACAATCGTATAACGGACAAGGGCCAGAGGCCAATACGGATAGACAGTTTTCGTTATGAGCCCATTCCCGCCACGCAAAGTGAGAACTTTCCCAGCGCGACTTCTCAGTACGACCTCTCTTTTGCAGACTCATCCTCGTGTCGTCCAAACCCGTCACTAGTTCGCACTTGGAGCCATCGCCGTCGATGGTGTAATCTACTTCAGTCAACACGACGGGCTGTGGCGCAGTTTGGTAGCGCACTTGACTGGGGGTCAAGGGGTCGTGGGTTCAAATCCCGCCAGCCCGACCAAAGCTCCTGCGGCCACGCATAAGGGTCGCCGAAAGAACTCGGCAACTCCCCAATCCAACGCCGCCGCGGCAGCTGCAGCCCGGCGGACTACGGCAGGCAATGGCTACTCGAACTGACTGCACCCGGTAATACTCTGCCCGGTAGCACTCTGCACCCGGCAGCTACCCGCCCATTTGGGGTCCGATGCCGCCTACCACCACTCGCCATTTCGCGGCCGGGTCGAGTTCCTAGAGCAGTGTCAAAGGTTCCCTATCCGGGCGTAGCGTTTGTCTGTACATGCAGGACTATCATTGACAGCCGCTCTTGTCCTTGTTAGCGTGGATATATCGGATCAGTGGAGATCTGACTGAGGAGTAATCATGCACGATGTTCTAACATTTGGCCGGTGTGGCGTAGATATCTACCCCCTCCAAGTAGGCGTCACCCTCGAGGAGGTAACTTCTTTCGGCAAGTATCTTGGTGGTACAACGTCGAACGTCGCCTGTGCTGCAGCACGACTAGGTGAGGACGTTGCCACACTGACCGGAGTTGGAGACGATCCCTTTGGACGCTGGATCCGCAGTGAATTCGAGCGCCTCGGTGTCGCGACCGACTACATCTTCACCGACGGGAGCTATAACACGCCTGTCACTTTCTGCGAGATCATTCCACCGGAGCACTTTCCGTTCTTCTTCTACCGCTGGCCCTCGGCGCCCGATCTTCAGGTAACACCCGAAAGAATCCCCGACGAGCAGGTCCGCCAAGCGCGTCTGTTCTGGTTCTCCGGTTCGGGGCTGTGTCAAGACCCGTCGTGGTCTGCGCATCTTCACGCCTGGGACATACGCGGTCGCACGCCGCATAGCGTCTTCGATCTAGATTGGCGCCCAATGTTCTGGGAGAACCGCGATCTGGCTGTTGATCGTTACGCCAAGGCTCTCGAGTACGCGACTGTAGCAGTCGGGAACCGGGAAGAGTGCGGCATTGCCGTTGGCGAAGACGACCCGCAACGAGCAGCCGATGCGCTCCTGGAACGTGGAGTTGAACTGGCCATCGTCAAACAAGGTAGCGCCGGTACACTCGCGAAGACTCGCGATGAAGAAGTCGTGGTCCCGGTCATGCCCGCGACGACGATGTGCGGGGCCGGCGCGGGAGATGCATTCGGTGGATCACTTATCCACGGGTTGTTACAGGGCTGGGGGCTAAAGAAGATCATCGACTATGCCAACGCCGCCGGTGCAATTGTTGCCTCCCGTCTCGAGTGCTCTACCGCTATGCCAACCGAGGACGAGATCGCGACGGTACTCGACGCCGGAACTGCAGATATTCTCGGCACTTGGGTGGCTCGCCGCTAAGTAGTACGGCAGAGACTGGAGACTGGGATCGGCAGCCGCGACAGGACGTAGAGTCCCGTCCCGTGCGGGCTCTACTCAGGCGGACTCGTCAGGCGCATGTTTGTTAGAGGCGGTAGACGCATATCAGGCTCGCCGCATGCTGAGCCTGAGACGTCTTGCGTTCATGCTGGGTGGCATAAGTCACTTCCCCGGTGTCGCAGAGATCGCGCCGAATGGGGTGTTGTCGACTCTGGCATCAACGTCACTCCCCTCTCGGTGCTGCGGACATCACGTCGGCCCGGCGCCTGCCCTATGGCGAACGCACCGGCTTTTTCGGTAAGGTCCTCCCCGTAGGGTAACTAAGCCGCAACCGCAGCACCCGCTCCTGTCATAGCTGGCAGTCAGTTGCAGGTGCATCCGCACGCGGCCTGTACGGGAGGACTAATGTCTGCAATCGCAAAACGTGACGCTCTGGTGCCCCGGCTTCTGCCGCGCGTCCTATACGTAATTGCGATACTCGCCCTGGTGGACAGCCTACTCGGCTTCCTCCCCGGAACGCCTATCCTTGACTTTCTCTTCACGTGGATTATCCCCCTGCCACTGATCGACTGGTTCTCCGGACTCGTGACGCTCATTCTGGCGCTCGGATTGGAACGGCGGAAGCGCATCGCATGGATCGCGATGATGATCTTCACCGCACTATCGATTGTCCTGTACGGCGCCTCCCTGGTTGCTTTCATCATCGACCCGGAGGAGGCGTGGCTGACTTGTGCGCTCGCCTTGAACACCGGCGTCCTGGTGGCAGTCTTGGCCCTCCTCATAGCCAGTCGTCGCTTTTATCGAGTGCGTTCCCAGCCGGGTAATATCCGACGCGCCCTCGTCTTTTTCCTCGGCGCATTTTTCGGGCTGGCCGCTGCAGCGCTTCTCACCATGCTTATCCTGCAGGGCCGCGAGCACTTCGACCGAGTCTTTAGTCCGCGCGCTTGGCCGGATTGGCTTCTCAGCCTGCTCGGTTTCGGCTGGGCCTTGAGCTTCATCATTGCCCTGTGGCTCATGTTACGGTCGCAGCGAGAGTCAGCCCGGATGAGTGTGGATGACGAAGCGCGGATACGCACGCTGCTCGCCAAATTCCCGTCCGACTCTCTTGGATACTTCGCCACTCGCCGCGATAAGTCAGTCCTGTTGACGCAGAACGGTGCAATAGCGTACCGGGTCTGTATGGGCGTCGCACTCGCCTCGGGTGATCCACTGGGCGACCCGTCAACGTGGCGCGCAACCGTAAAAGCCTTTGTACAGCATGCCGCAGACTACGGCTGGACACCCGCCGTCATCGGCGCCTCCGAAGCGGGAGCACGCGCCTGGGTTGACGAGGAGTTCCACGCTCTCAACATTGGCGACGAGGCGATCTTGTACCCGGCACTCTTCCAGCTCGAATCACTACCGGACGTACGGCGTGTCGTGCGTCATATTTCCGACCTCGGCTATACGGTGCAGATCCGACGCCACCGGAGCATTCCCAGGGGCGAGCTGCAGGCTTTGACATCGCTCGCCGATCACTGGCTCGACGGCGAGCCGGAACGCGGCTTCTCCATGGCGCTCGGTCGGCTAGGAGACACTTCCGACGGCGAATGCGTGATGGTCGAGGCTCTCTTCCCCACCGGTGATCCACGGGGAAAGGTTGCAGCACTACTATCCTTCGCTCCTTGGGGTGCAGACGGTCTCAGCCTCGATGTCATGAGACGCCACCCGCAAGCTGATAATGGAGTCACGGAACTCATCGTGGCTTCCCTTATGCGCGAAGGACGTGAATTCGGTATCGGCCGCGTTTCTCTGAATTTTGCCATGTTCCGTTCCGCTCTCACTGATGGTGCGCGAATTGGCGCGGGGCCAATACTGCGCAACTGGCGTCGCCTCCTGCTAGTAGCCTCCCGTTGGTGGCAAATTGACTCGCTGTATCGCTCCAATGCGAAGTACAACCCGCAATGGTCTCCCCGTCTGATCTGCTATCCAGACGGAAACGACCTACTGCGTGTTTCCCTCGCCATGGGAGTGGCCGAAGGCTTCATCAGCCTACCCGACCGATTCATTGGCGAGCCGAGTACACAACCGCAGCGAACTCCGCAGCAGTCGGCACAACCGCAGGCCATTTCCGCCGGATCAGTGGGGGATGCGCCGACGTCGTCGCCGCAGCGTCCCGCACAGATCGCCTCCCGCCTGGCATGCCGAGAGGCCATGCTCTCCACCGGTCTAGATCCGTATCCACCCTCGGTGGCCGTCAGTGCCACCTGTGCGCAAGCCGATGGGCGATGCAGCGTCGCCGGGCGCGTGATGGCGGTGCGCGACCACGGTGGCGTTCTTTTCGCAGACCTGCGGGATCGTACGGGTGATCTGCAAGTCCTTCTCGAGGTGTCTACAACTGGTGGCGACGACGTCGCGCAGTTCAGGCGGTTCGTTCGGGCAGGAGACCAGGTAGCGGTAACGGGCGTAATCGGCGCGTCACGCACCGGCACACGCAGCTTACTGGCCGAGACGTGGCAGATGACTTCGAAGGCACTGCGATCACTGCCGAATAAGCACCATGGAATCCGCGACGCGCAGACTCGCGTGCGTCAGCGGCACCTCGCGCTGATCGTAAGGCCCAAGGACCGTTCCATGGTCGTGACACGTTCCACGGCCATACAGGCCATTCGCCACGAACTGCTCGCGCGCGAGTATCTCGAGGTCGAGACACCCATTTTGCAAACGGTGCATGGAGGAGCGAACGCTCGACCCTTCATCACCCATATCAATGCTTACGATCTCGATCTCTACCTGCGTATCGCTCCCGAGTTGTATCTCAAACGCCTGATGGTGGGCGGCATGGAACGCGTCTTCGAGATCGGCCGTAACTTCCGCAACGAAGGTGCCGACGCCACACACAACCCCGAGTTCACCATGCTTGAGGCATACCAGGCGCACGCCGATTACAACGTCATGAAAGAGGTCGCGCGCGATCTCGTCATCTCGGCTGCGCAGGCGGCTCTCGGCACTACGGTCATTCGCGGCAACGTGGCCGGAGTTACGCATGAAATCGATCTCGCCGCCCCGTGGCACACGGTGAGCGTTTGCGATGCGGTTTCCGCGGCTCTCGGAGAACCGGTGGGAACCGACACACCTGTTGAAGTTCTCTCCGCTCACGCTGGAAGCCTCGGTATCCCAGATACCTCTGGAATGAGCTGGGGGCAGTGATGCAAGAACTCTATGAGCACCTGGCAGAGTCCACGACGGTTGGTCCCACCTTCTTCACCGACTTTCCTGCGGATACGTCACCGCTGACACGGCCTCATCGTGAAGACAATCGACTCGCGGAGCGTTGGGACCTCATCATTTTCGGCTCCGAGGTAGGAACCGCCTATTCCGAGCTTGTCGATCCGGTGATACAACGTCAGCGGCTCACCGCCCAGTCGCTTGCTGCCGCCGGTGGTGATCCGGAAGCGATGGAACTCGACGAGGACTTTTTGGCCGCTCTCGAGCAGGGAATGCCACCCTCCGGCGGCTTGGGAATGGGACTTGATCGTCTCGTCATGACGTTGACCGGTGCTTCTATTCGCGAGACACTCACCTTCCCTCTCGTCAGGCCGAACCGATGAGATACGGTCGCTACGCACTGGCGATCCTGGCTTTCGTCACTTACAACAGCTGGGTACTGTGGCCTCTGAACGGCGACCCGCAGGCAGCCCTCGGGTACCTGTCCGAGTTAGCGGCCGGCGATCAGCCCTACCATTGGTTGTTCCGAGGTTGTGATCTGCTTGCCGCTTTGGTTTTCGCCTTTATCGCTTTGCTCGGATGGCGCGGCTGGGCGGGATGGCTCGGACGGCGTGCCCCACAGGTGGCCGCTGCCCTACTGACCGTCGCCGTAGCAACCGTCCTTGATGTTACGTTCAATCTGCCATGCGCCGAGAGCCGTGATGCGGTGTGTAAGGCGACCCCGTTCGCAGTGCGCCATGTTCATGAGGCCTCATCGGTTATTGTTGGCCTCGCCCTGGTGGCACTCATCGGTCTGGTTGCTATCGCCTTCGCCGAACAGGACGGCTGGCGGGGCCGGGCCTGCTGGGTAGCGGCATTCGGCCTGCTCGTTGCGGCTCTTCTACTCGCCAGCGCCATCTTGCCCGCATTTCTGCCCCTGACGCAGGGACCGGTGCAGGCCGTCCAGGTACTGCTATGCTCGGGCTGGATCGCCTACCTGGCCGTGCATCTGTCGGAAGGCCGCAGCGCCGCAGCGATTCGCGGCACGCCGGAGAATCTCGGCACGCCAGCAAATCGCAACACTGCTGAAAACTCCGGCAAACCGGGGAGCGACCATTCATCGAGTGATAACCCTAGGATGGGCCGCCCATGACTGGACTGACGAGTGCGCACAACGCGCCGCGTGAGATGCGCTATCCGAGCGGACACACCGTTCATATACACCACTCCGAGGGCGAAACCACGAGGGATCTGTCGCACACCTATGCGCAGGCCTCCCCGGCTTCGGCAGCCAATGTGCCGACTCCTGCAGGCAGAATCAGACCAACCGCCGTTCTGCTCAGCGGCTGTGGTTTAGGATCGGCTTGCTGGGATCAGGTTATTGCCGCTCTTCCCGACTGGAGGATTATCACGGTCGACCGGCCCGGTCGTCTGGGCACCTCATGTGATGCCTTCCCATCGTTGGTCGCCGAGACCCGTTTTGTGCGCGAGCTTCTCGAGGATGAGGGAAGCGCCGTCGTCGTCGCGCACTCGATGGCATCGTTTCAGGCCGAGGCCTTAGCACGCCTCGTTCCCCACCTCGTCACCGCAGTGGTGCTCGTGGATCCTTCTGCGGCTCCTCTGAACGCTCACCATTCGCGTGTAGCACCGCGCCTGAGTGCGCTGGCAGCTCAACTGACGCGCCTAGGCCCTCTCCGTCGCTTAGCATCAGCGCTCTGGCGGGCTGGCCTCCAGGCACAAACGCAGCATCCGGAGCTTATTGATACCGCCCGCTGGATCCCCACGTGGAATAGCAGGTCCGCACTTGTAGCAACTCTCAAGGAGGCCCTCGCGTTCCGCGGCCAGGCCGCCGACCTTCTCATGTTGCGGCGCCGTCAGGGCAGCGCTGCACCGGTGCGTGCGATCATACTGGAAGCGCCCCCGTATACCTCCACCCGAGCACGGAAAGCGCTCCTCGCATCTTTCCGCAATGCACATGTCCGCCAGGTGCATTCTCGCCATCTCATGATGCTGGACGCGCCGGAGACCATCGCCGATAGCGTCACAGACGTCGGCAATCCGAGCACTTCGTTGCGAGCGTGAGGGATGCTGACTGCTCCTAAGCGCCAGCAAGATGCGCAGGCACTCCGATTCCACCTGCCATGAAAAGCGTCCTCATTCTACGAGCAGGGTCACCGATATTCCACCCGTGTAAACCACGGAGACTCCCACGCGTTCGCGACGATGTCAAACCGGTAATGCTCGTACCAGGACTATGATAGGCCAGGCCACGGTCAACAAAAGCCCGGCACTACCGAATGCAATCCTTCCACACGCCGCCCGAACATTTTCGCTGGCACTCAAGCGCGCCGTCGCAGTCCATCTACACGTCCCGCGAAGGCTTAGTCCACCGCAACAGATAGCGATAGTACAATCCCCGGCGTATGCGTGCCCCTGGCAGGAGATAGCGTGCCACAGTGCGAATTTGTGCCAGCGTCTGCGTCGGATCCGCAACGGGCACACCCTCCGGGTAACTCTCGTGGTGAAGCCAGGAGCTTACTCTTGCCACGGGCACACGCACTCCTGCGTGCGCCCAATCCGCGACGGATTGATTCGCAGCGACTCCTACCACAGCAAGGTCCCCGCCGGGCGCGAGCAAATCCGCTGCGCGCGTTAACGCGGCAGACAGCGGCATATGATGCACGCTGGCCACGAAGGTGATGAGCCCAAACTGCCGCTCACTGCGGTAACACATGAAGTCTTCGGAGACGACGGAGACGTTCGCCAGTTCAGAGAGTCGGCGGCGCGCCCGAGTGGCAGCGGTTTCATCCACCTCAATACCCATCGCCGTGTGCATGATCGGAGCCAGATGTTGCAGGAGGAGTCCATCACCGCAACCGACGTCTAGCAGATCCTCGTGCCGATGCTCCACGGCAATCTTCGCAATCCAGGGGTGATAGGCACTGTTGTGATTCCAGTAGGCCGCCATGACCCCATTCCAATTGCCGATCTGCGGCAACACAACTCGGCACGCCGTTTGAGGGCGATGCTGTTTGAACTGTGCGCGGAGGGGGACTTGAACCCCACCCTCTAATACGAGGACTAGCACCTCAAGCTAGCGCGTCTGCCTATTCCGCCACCCGCGCAGATGACCAACGAGGCTGACGCCCCGAGCAACGAGTAAGAGGTTAGCACGTTGGCCGATCTGAAACCACCGACGATCAACCTGTGGCACTGTGAACTGCGTCGCCCCATGGTTGCCGACGTGGTCGGCGCAGCCCGCTCCCCCGACGCAATCGGACTGATCGCGCAGGATGATGGTATTGCAGAACCGGTGAGAAAACCGAAGAGCGGATTTCACCATCTGTGTGGGCGACGATTAGGCTACAGAATATGTTGCGCAGCGATTTGACCACGGCACGTCTTTTCCTCACGCCGCCCACTGCCGCCGATGCGGAGCGAATCACGGCGATCTGCCAGGACGATGCCATCCAGCGCTGGACTACCATTCCATCTCCGTACACGCTGGAAGATGGGCAGGCATTCATCAGTGACATGGTCGAACCGGGTTGGCAGGCCGATAGCCCCAACTGGGCTATTCGGGAGCGTACGCGCAGCGCCGATCCACTCACCTCTCCCCTATTGGGAATGATCGGTCTGACATCCGATGGCACAACCGCCTCAATCGGTTACTGGGCCGCTCCCGAGGCCCGCGGACGCGGTCTGATAACCGAAGCCGTGCAGGCTGTTCTCGATTTCGGTTTCACGCAGATGGGTTTGCAGGTCATTACTTGGCGTTGCCTGATCGACGACGGCGAGCCCAACTGGGCATCGGCGAAGGTCGCATGGCGCACAGGCTTCACGTTCGAAGGTTATGCACGCGGAGCTGCCTCGAAGAACGGCCGCGCATATGACGCACTGCTGGCCAGTATTCTGCCGTCCGAACCACGCGCCCCGCAGCACGCATGGTTCGGCCCGGACGACACCCATCCTGGATTCGCTGACAGTCGCGATCCCGAGGCCCTGGTACGTCAATTCCATCAGATCTATCGCCTTCCAATAGTCTCCGATGGTCCTCGTGCGGATCGTGAACGTACACATATGCGAATGTCACTGGTGGCCGAAGAGTTCTGTGAATTGGTTGGAGCGATCTATGGCCAGCCTGCCCGCCGACTCGTCGAAGAAGCGTGGAGGAAAGCCGTTGACGCGGATCACCACACACGTGACACGGTGGAAGCCGCAGACGCGCTCGGTGACCTTGTGTATGTCATCTATGGCATGGCTCTGGAGTTGGGAATCCCCATGCGTGACGTGTTGGCAGAGATTCAGGCGTCAAATCTCTCCAAGCTCGATTCCGAGGGCAAGCCGATTTACCGTGCCGACGGCAAGGTCTTGAAGGGCCCGAATTACTTCCGGCCGGATATCCGCCGTGTGCTCGGCCTAGATTGACCTCCTCCGGTCACCTTCAACAATCCAGGCCTCGATCAGCCCTCCGGTATAGGACTCTCGCGGTTCCGTATATCGTGGCGCCCTTGGTAATCACCGTCCTTTGTTGCCGCTTTCGTTCCCGCACAAACTCTTTCGCGCGACGACCAACACACTTGCCGACGTGAATAGGCAGGCTACGTTTGTGCGACAGCGAGGACTCTGCGTCTCAAACGTAGCTGGTCACATGTATGGCTGACCGGACAATAAGTCGGCCACCCGTCCGTGAACAGGGTGGCCGACTGACGCGAGGGCGTTGTTACGACTCGCGATGCAGCGCTTCTGCCAGCAGCGCGCCAAAACCGCCGATCAGCGCGGCAATTGAGCCGAATAGCGTCAGGAAGGCGCCCAAGCCGCGTTCTGCACCATCAGCGAGTTCATTAGCCACATTGCCGTCGTTGAACAGCATTAGCACGAAGATGACCAGGAAAGCTCCACTGAGAAGAGCCAGGAGACTGCTGAGCAGTTTTGGCGTGCGATTGGCGAGGACAACATTGGCCAAAAGTCCTGCAACAACAGCAAGCAGTGCAACTGCAATAATCGCAATGCCACCACCCATGTTGCCATCCAGGATATTCATCGACCTCGTTTCACCGCCCGCTTCCCGTGTCAGGAACGGCAGGAAGACACCAATAAGTGCAATCAAGGCGCCGACTCCGAGCAGCCCCAATGAGATCCAGGCGAGAACGGACGGGCGCCTTTTAGCAGACCCGGCGTGGGCCACGTATTGCCCATAAGGCGCAGCCTGATAGCCGCCCGGCTGCTGGTAGGGATAACCTGCCGGCACGGCGCCGCCCGCCGCAGAGCCCTGCTGACCGTAATACGCATCTGGCTGCGGCTGCGATTGCTGATAGTTTCCTTGCGGTGGCTGGTTCGGCGGGAAACCCGGTTGCGGGTAACCGCCAGGTTGCTGTGGTCCGCCGGACTGCTGGTAGCCGCCGGTGGGTTGATAGCCCCCCGGCGCATTCGCCAATTGTGCTGTCGCCGGTACGGGTGAACCGTACACCGTCGGACGCTCATTTGCCCCCGGTGTCTGAGCATTGTACGGCTGTGGCGCCGATGGTGCAGAAGGCTGTTGCGGGTACCCGGCAGGCGCCTGGTACTGGGGTGCTGCGCCACCTGGGTATCCGCCGACGGATTGTCCCGCAGTTGCGGGCGCACCGGGTGCCGAAGTCGGATATCCTCCCGGCGTAGCACCAGGCTGGGGCGGTACGGAGGCTGTGCCCTCCGCTCCAAGAGCAGCAGGCGGGAAGGTGGGAGCGGGTTGCGGTGCCGTTTTCGGCGTCCTCTCCGGCGATGGCACACTGGGTGGCGGCGCGGGCGACATCACACCGTCAACGGGCGATGGTTCCGAAGCTGCTGTATCCCGACCGGGTTCTTCGCTTGTCGACATTCTTCCTCTTTCTAACTGTGCTTGGCCGAGTGTTATCGGCTACTGGCCCGGAGTTTCCGGTTGATCCGCCTCCGGTGGAAATGGTTCATCGGAGTTCTGGGGGCTGTCATAGTGGTTCGTTTCGTCTGTCCTCGTTGATTCTTCTGCCTTCGTTGCTTCTTCTGCGACTTCGGCATTTTCAATGTCGTCAACAAGGCTGGCTGCAAGAATGTGTTGTGACAGCATGTCAATTCGCCGCTCCAAATGACGGCGTTGCACACTTCTCTGTTTCCGGCTCATCGCATCGAGAACAGGCAGTGCGCGTTCAATGGATTCCAGCTCGTCCCGCCATTGGCGCGCTTGCTGCGCAACTTCTGCCGTATTGGCCGATGCGTATAGAAACGTCACCTGTTCACGCAAGACCTGGCAGCGCGCAGAGAGGTCTTGGCGTGCCGTTCCAGAATCGCCAACCCCCAACACACGTTGAAAACGACTGGTGATCCCCTGCGCAAACTGTGGATTGTCATTCATAAGTTTGCGCAGTTGCGGACCGTACTGCATGACGACGATAAACACAGCAGGGCCTGCCCGACGTGCCAGCTTAAGGAGAATCTTGAAGGATCCAGCCACGTATTTCCACCTTTCGTTATGACGAGTCTAGCGGGCAATTGTCATATTCACCGCAGTGACTCCATGCTAATTCTTTGAGCGAACAGGCAATAGGACTGTTGGCAGGTGCCACTATCACCTGAAATCGCGCGATTTGAGTCGTACCGATAGTGGCAGTTCTTCGAGTGCGTCCGCAACAAAATTCATGGCACCATTGCCGCGCTCCACCATGCCACGTACGATTAATCCCTGACTATGCAGCGCCACCATTCGGTAGCGCTGCCACAAACCGTGGGAGACTACGACGTTCAGTAGTCCGGTTTCGTCCTCCAAAGAAAGAAAGGTTATGCCACTGGCGGTATATGGCCGCTGTCGGTGAGTGACTATTCCTGCCACTCGGATTCTCACATCTTCCGGGACGTGGCTGAGGTCTGCGATACGTCGTATTCCCTGCTCATCCAGTTGCGGGCGTAGAAACTCCACCGGGTAAGACGCAGTAGAAACTCCGGTTGCCGCAATGTCGGCATCGGCCGCCTCTGCTTTAGTGATTTCTGGTAGCGGTGGCACTGTCCCGGCTGCCTCGGTGCCGGGAATTGTCGGCTGATAGTAGATACCCCGCCGCGTCCCATGCTCTGCCAGCGCATGCGCCAACCATATCCCCTGCCGTCGGTTTGTCCCCAATGAACGCAGAGCATCCGCTGCAGCCAGGGCTTCCAGTTCTCTTTCGTTTAGACGCGCACGGCTAGCCATGTCAGCCACACTGGAAAAGGGAGCATCGGCCCGCGCCTGGAGAATACGAGTGGCCGCTGATCCTAGACCACGCACCGATTCCAGCCCAAGGCGAACGGCAAGGTTGGGGCTCACATCTACCAGTTCGTGAGCTGCCATCTCACGTGCCGCACACTCTTCTACACAAGCTGCCTGTTGCGACGCGACGACGTCGGGCGGCAGAACGAGCACGCCGTGCCGCCGCGCGTCGGCCACCAGAGTCTGTGGTGAATAGAAACCTAACGGTTGCGCTGCAAGCATGCCTGCGTAGAACTCCTCCGGGTGATGCACTTTCAACCAGGCGGAGGCATACACCAGGTATGCGAAAGAAAACGCATGAGATTCAGGAAAACCGAACTCGGCGAAGGCTTGCAGCTTCGCATAGATCTCCTCACCCGTTTCCCGGTCGATTCCCTTGCCACGCATTCCCGCGAGTAGTTCACCGCGTAGCCGCTCCATTTGTTCCACTGACCGTTTGGAGCCCATCGCCTTACGAAGTTTGTCGGCCTGCGCGGGTGAGAAGCCTGCCGCATCAACCGCTATCTGCATCAGTTGCTCTTGGAATAGCGGAATGCCAAGAGTCTTTTCCAGCGCAGGTTGCAGCAATGGATGCGCATAGGTGACGGGTTCCTGACCGCGTCGTCGCCGCAGGTAGGGGTTGACAGAGTGTCCCTGAATCGGCCCGGGGCGGATTAGCGCGACCTCGATGACAATGTCGTAAAAGCATTCCGGGCGCAGCCGTGGCAGGGTGGACATCTGTGCCCGCGATTCAACCTGGAACACACCGACGGTATCCGCAGTTTGCAGAAGACGGTACACACGTGGATCTTCCTGAGCAAGGTTATGCAAGCCGAGTTCGTGCCCGTCCTCCCCGCTGATACCACGCTGCTGCAACACGGTGAATGCGATGCGCAGTGCCGTCAGCATCCCCAATCCGAGAAGATCGAATTTGACGAGTCCGGCTTCCGCACAATCATCTTTATCCCATTGCAGAACAGTGCGACCCGGCATGGATGC
This sequence comes from Actinobaculum sp. 313, assembly GCF_003073475.1. Lineage (GTDB taxonomy): Bacteria > Actinomycetota > Actinomycetes > Actinomycetales > Actinomycetaceae > Asp313. The sequence goes on from NZ_CP029033.1 coordinate 1,444,423, forward strand.
CCAACTCACTGGACACACATCAATAACCGGGCGATCACACAGCACCATCCCACCAGAATGGATCCCCAGGTGTCGCGGAAGATTCTGCATACGTGCGGCAAGCGCTGCAATTTCCGGTGGAATACCATCGGTTTGCCAGCGCTGGGTGAACAAGGCCTCCCTTCCCCGCTCCCGCAGAAAAACTGCCATATCCGCAGCCGCACGTTCTTTGGTCGGGTCGGACGTACGGCCACGCCCCCGCGGCACCCGGTGCTCAACCGATTTTGTCCAGTACTCAGCCTGCCCGGGATCATACCCGAGTGCCCGCGCAGCATCGCGGATGGCCAGCCGAGGTCGGTACGTAATGGTGTTGGCTACCTGTGCGGCTTTGTCCCGCCCATAGCGCTCGTAGACGTGTTGGATGACTTCCTCTCGGCGACCGGATTCAATATCAAGATCGATATCAGGTGGGCCGGAACGCCCCGGGGATAGAAAACGCTCGAACAGCATCTTATGCCGCACCGCATCTACCGCCGTAATACCAAGAGCGAAACATACGGCCGAATTCGCCGCTGACCCTCTCCCCTGGCACCAGATTCCCTGCTGTCGACAGAAGGAGACGATTTCTTCAACGATGAGGAAATAGCCGGGGAAACCAAGCTGGTTGATGACGTCGATTTCATGGTCGATCTGTGCCCATGCTGTGGGGTTCGCGCTGCGGGTGCCATAACGCTGTTGGCCTCCCGCATCCGTCAATGCCCGTAGCCAGCTCTGTTCGTCATGGCCCTCCGGAACCGGGAAGCGGGGCAGATTGGGAGTAACGAGAGCCAGATCGAAGGCGCACTCCTGCCCCAGCTGCGCTGCTGCATTGACCACTGCGGGACGATCTTTGTGCCAGGCAAGCATTTGCGCTCCAGAACGCAGATAACTACCGGATGCGGGCAGATAGGGATCGATTTCCTCCAGGGTCATACGCGCGCCTGTTGCCGCCAGTACATCTGCTACCGGCCGGTCCTGCGGGCGGGCATAGTGAACATTGCCGGTGGCAACAGCCCTAACTCCAGTATCGCAGGCTAGGTCTGCGAGTAGATCACAACGTTCCCGATCAAGTGGTGAACCGGTAGCGGTAAGCTCCACTGCCACATTATCTCTACCGAAAAGACCGATCAGCCGCTCAAGCTCACGCCGAGCTGCCTGCGGCGCCCACACCCCAGGCGTTTTCTCCAATGCTCGGCGCACTCCGCCTTTTCGACACCCGGTTAGCACCACCCAGTTTCCCGCACCGGCCTCAGCGAGCCCTTCCAGTGTGTAGTGCGCCTCGCCTTTCACTCCACTGGCTAACATGGCGGCACCAACGGTGTGGGATAGTTTCTGGTATCCGGTGGCATCGCGCGCCAGCAGCAGAATATGTTCCTCCGCCGCCTCCGGATTCTTGGTGCTTAGACCTTTCTTGCCCTTCGGCTCCCCCTTGGCGTTCCGGCCTTTGTGAGCGTCGGATTCCCTCGTGAGACTCAGAGCCTTTCGAATCTCCCTTCCCCTTTTGGGCCCTAGTCCCAACTTGTTGTCTGCATATTCTTCGTCAGGCTCCACCTCCCGGCATTCACCGGCCTCCAGCGTCAACTCGGTTCCTACCACTATCGGCATTCCGGCGCTGCGCGCCGGTACAGCAAGTTGCATAATGCCGGGAAAACCTGCGTGATCAGTCAGCGCTAACGCATCCAGTTCCAGCTCGCAGGCGCGGGATACGAGTTCTTCCGGTAACGACGCGCCGTCAAGAAAGCTGTAGGCCGAATGTACGTGCAATTCCGCGTAAGGAATACGCTGCCGAGAGCGCAGAAGCCTAGGCATAACTCCCCGCCTCCCACCACTGCCCGGCCTCCGCGTACACGAGGACGGCTCCGGCATCAACAGCGATTTGCAACCAGGCCCGACGCTGAGCCGAATGCGGATCCCACCAGCGCTGCTCAATAATCCACGGACCGGCAAAGTCCAGGATCCTCCACTGGCCATAGGCCGCTTGTTTGCCTCCTACCTCCTTCTGCCCACTTGCCACGCGCGCTTCCCACATCACCTGTTCTCCAGCACGCGAAGTCCGAAAGTTCTCATCGGCTACCGGCGAAGCGTAAGTACCACGCGAAACGCTTGCATGACGCGAAGCGTTAGCATGGCGCCGTATCAGTTGAAAGGGGCGGGGATCGGCACACCCTCGCCCGCATGTCAGTACCCCCAGTCCGGATACGTGAAGAGGATGGCCACACTCGCCTGTGACGTCGATGGTGATCGGCGTGGGATGCAGCAAGGCGGGCGGGGGTCGGGGATTCCTCCCGGCCAAGGGAACTCTTTTTCCTTCCCGCTGCTCGGGAAGACTTGTCCCCATGGACATTCTTCGTAGCGGTCTGCAGGTAGACGCCCGCCAACGTTATAGGCAACTCGTACTCCGTCCTCACCAACCAGCGCCTGCATACGCACGGCCGTACGCGCAGCAAGTTCGTCACCGGCACTACGCCCGCCCCACAATGGTTGCGGCCGGTAACCTGCGGGCAACATATCTGCCATGTGTAGCTCGAGCCGACAAATCGCGGACCCGCCACCATCTGCATCTATCCAACTGGCAAGTTGCCAGCGCACTCGATCCGTGATGTCACGTGCGCCACCACCGTCCATCATCCAGGAACGGGTGAGGTCATCTCCCGATTCCAGTACAGCAGTAATCGTGAGTTGACCTCCGGTCAGCCCCCGGGACGTCATCTCATTGCTGAGCTGCTCCGCCAATATACGAGCAGCGAAAGCCGCTGCCTCCGCCTGCTGCAACGGTGGTTCAAAACTGCGTGATAGTGCCAGGTCTTGTGCCCGCATGCCCTGCGGGTGGAGTCGCATATCGGCTCCGGATGCCAGCACCCACAGTTGGTTTCCCATCGCGCCAAAACGAGTGGTAAGTGCGGCTGCCCCGAGACAGTGAATACCACCCAGCGTTCTAATTCCCAGCCGAGCGAGTATGCCAATGTACTGTTCGACCTCCGCTTTTCTTCCCATTACCGGAAGGGCATTCAACACCTGTGTGGCAGGTTGCGCCGCTAGGTAGTCGGCTGATTCGGCCGAAGAAAGCATAAGACTCTCCCGGGCCGCCAGCAGTGTGGCAAGAGTTCCTTCCGCAAAACCCACGTTTGCCTCACAGCCAGCAATATCTGCAATTTCCCCGATCAGAGCCTCCGCCAATGCCTGTTCTGAACCCGCAGTGCGTACAGCACCGCGGGATGTGAAAATCACGCTGCCCGGTTCCAGTACGGTGAGCCGCGCGATGTGACGGTCCAAAGCTTGCAATATCGGCTCAAAACGCCGCATACCCCGTTCGGGGTCAGGGGCAAGCAAGACGGTTTCCGGACAAGTCGCATGCGCCTCCCTCCGGCTCATTCCCGGACGAATACCACGCCGCTTGGCCCAAGCGTTAACAGCCAGCACGCCCTTTCCGCCGCACACGGCAGCCGGGGTACCGGCTGGCACTTCACCGGAAATTTCGGCTGCGGTCACCTCCCAATCAGGTATCCACACTGCTCCCTGTCTCATGCGCCGACTCCCTGATGTGACCGCAGATGCCTACCGCGTGGCGCTACGGCATCGGTAGCGGGAAGGGACTCTTTGGGTATGACCAGCCGGGACCGTGTACTCTCCTCCGGCACGGCATGCAGAGTTTGCTCAGGCTGCCAGCCACGGCTAGTAATACGTATACGGCAGGATGATTTGGCCGGGCGGCTCAGTTCCAGAACAAGATCACTGATATGTCCGCTTCCGCCACGCATTCCTTCCGCAGTTATGAGGCTACCCATAACCTGTTCCCGCGTATCCCAATTTTCAGCGAGGAGCAGCGCGCCCCGAGAACGTGCCCTGTGGGAGAGCAACCGGCGTTCCCTTCCGTCAAGCAGAATATCCCGCCCGACGACGACGCTATCGAAGCCATCAATCGCGGCCGTAAGCACCTGCGTAACCGCTGCAGGCTGTGGCATTGGTACGTGCACCATCCGCTTCAGATCCCCGCCAAGAAGCGACACCGCGGCCCAACTCAAATCCGGCATCCCCACGCATGCGGTCCACGCGCCTTGCGCACTCACCGTGCCGACCAGGAGGAGAGTTACAAGACGCGCTCCTCGTACGCCCAGGGTCATACCATGCGGTAACCCATAAGGAAAAAGAGAAGATACTCCCTCTGGCACATTCCAAGTGGCACCGTGCCACGCCTTCTCTGCGGATGGCACCGCTGCCGACCGTGTCAGCCCCACCGAAACTTCCGCCTGTGCAAGCGCCTGCCGTGCGGCAGTCAATCTGCTTGCAGCATCGTCACAGCGTTCCAGACGACCGGTCATACCCCTCACCCCCATTCGAACTTTTGTTCGAAACAAGGGTAGAACACCCCTCCGACAGATTTCTACTCAAAATTGGTCCGGGTAACACATGCATACCGCACACGCCGATGGCCGCAGGCAGTTCCCGGCGGAGCTACCTGCGGCCACAAAATTACGGGTACGCCGCTTGTCCGGCGCAGCATAACCGTCAGCTCAGTTTGAGGAGAACTTTCGACGATCCAGTAGATCGATCCCCGGCGGTTTCAAATGCTTCAAGCGCATCTTCTATATCGAAGGTATGCGTCAGCAGCGGCTCTACATTCAAGCCATCTGCCGTGGCCGCAATCGCATCCGTAATCTCATCAGAGAAACGGTAGGAGCCAACGTAGTCAATCTCCCGCGTTACCAATTGCCCCAGCGCTACAGGCACTTCGCCCGTTGGGAGATTGCCTACCTGCACAAACCGTCCACCGCGTACCACGGATAGAAAAACATCGCCCAGTGCGCGCGGAGCTCCAGAAGCATCGAAAGCAATATCGACATCAACCGGTAGCTCCTGGCCCGCCGACCGGTCAAGCACATGGTCCGCTCCAAGTTGTTCGGCGATACTAAGAGCCGTCGGCGATAGATCGGCCGCCCACACTTCAGCCGCGCCAGCATGCTTTGCTGCAGCAACTACCAGCGATCCTATTGGACCCGCGCCATTGACCAGGATGCGTTTACCCCGCACACCCCCGGCACGCCCAACCGCATGTATCGCCACACCAAGCGGTTCCGCAACCGCCCCATGCCGCGTAGAAACATTCTCCGGCAAGGGGCGAATCATTTCCGCACGCACCACACGATAGGTGGAAAAACCGCCCTGCTCGTGCGGTAGAAAAGCAGCCGAACCGAAATAACGGACCTCAGGCCACAGATTGTCTCTCCCCGCAGATGCGCGGGAACATGATACTCCCCCACTGGTGTTGCGGGATTCACCGTCACAGCCTGCCCAAGTTCCAAGCCCGCTACACCGTCGCCAAGCTGGTCAATCCGACCTGCCACCTCGTGCCCAAGCACCAGCGGCTCCCGGAGAATGGCGGTGCCGGACGCACCGTGTTTCCAATACGCGAGGTCGGATCCACAAATCCCGCCATACTCCATTTTGATACGAACCTGGCCGGGACCGGCTTGGGGGTCTTCGATTTCAGTGACGCGCAGGTCACCTGCGCCATAGACAGTTACAGCTTTCATTATGCAGCATCCTTTGGATCGGTAAGGTCTCGTCCCGTCGTGTCCGGCATGAATACGGAGGAGAGGAAGGTCGAAGCAGAGTAGAACACCATCAAGCAAGCCAATGGAATCCACGACTTCGTAACTTCCACCAGTGTCGCGGCAACGAATGGCCCCATTCCCGCCGTGATGAGGTTCGGAATCTCTTTGGACAGCGCCAGCGCCTCGTAACGTCGTTGCGAGCCAAACATCTCCGCCATGGTGATGTTCTCAAGCGAGAAGAAGGCAAGCACCGACAAGTTGTGCAACGCAATATAACTGACGTAGAAGGTCAGGCTGCCCGGCTCCTGCGAAACAATAACGTGGAATAGTGGGAAGGCAAGAATCATTGCGCTGACCGTAATAGTGCGGTAGATAGCGCGTCGTCCGAATCGGTCTCCCAACAGACCAATCAGCGGAACCGTGACAAACCCAACCAGAGACGAGTAGATTACGACATTTGTGGCAACGGAACGCGGGAAGAGCAAGAAATCGACGATGAAGGAGACCAGGTAGGTCTGAATCATGCCGGAATTACCCGACTGGCCGAATCGTAGGAAGAAAGCAAACCAGAATGCCTTACCCGAGATCTTCGCCGTCGGCCTGACAACAACTTTCTCCAGATCCTTCTTTTTCTCCGGAATGGGCTGGTCATAGGCTTCCAGCAGCTCCTCCTGCGTCGCCTCGTAAACCGGAGTCTCCTTCAAATGAATTCTGATCCACACAGCAGCTACCATCACCAGCACCGAGCCGAGGAAGGGGATTCTCCATCCCCACGCAATAAGAGCCTCCTCCGACATAACTGCCACAAGGACTCCCCATACGGCCGATGCGAATAGCGTGCCGCAGTTCGTTCCAAGGGCAACCAGGGACGAGATAACTCCGCGATGCCTAGTTGGCGCATACTCCGCCAGCATGACCGCCGCGCCTGAGATCTCCGCACCGGCACCGAAGCCCTGCACCAGACGCAGGATGACGAGCAACAGCGGTGCAAGGAAGCCGACCTGGTTATAGGTTGGCAGGCAGCCAATAAGCGTGGTGGCCACACCCATCATCGTGATGGTGATGAAGAGGACTTGTTTACGTCCGACCCTGTCACCGAGTCGGCCGAAGTACCACGCTCCGACTGGACGTGCGAAGTATCCCACGCCATAGACGGCCATCGATGCCATAACGGCAACACCGGTACTTCCTTCCGGGAAGAACAAATCCTTGAACACCAGCGCAGCGGCTAACGAATAGAGCTGGAAATCCATGAATTCGAGCGCCGTTCCAAGCCACCCCGACATCGCCGCTTTGACCAAGTCGACGGTCGTTCGCTCGGCAAGCGGAGCCTTCGTCGGCTCGCTCACTGTTTCAGACATACGTTGTCTCCTTAACGTGCAGTCGCGCGGATCGCGCGAACTCTTTTCTGCTGCGGCGGAACCGCCATCCGGACCCTGCGATGTGGGACGGCAGCCTCGTATCACCGTCGCCCTACGGTTCGTGATCCGGAGTTCTCTCCGCCTGCCAAACAGATCGATTGAATCAATCCATGCTGAACAGATGTTCAGCTTAGATAAACACAGCGCTATACCGCGGGAATGAAGGAACCTTCCCCACACTCCCTTGGTAACGCGGCTAGATTGGTGGTTTCAGTTGTGTTGTTATACCTGTGTTAGTTCAGCTACCGCAGTGGTCGACTGCGCGCAGTTGGTATAGGCCGCCGGTAGCCGTGCATTTTTCTTACCGTTGAACCCGTGCACCTCCACCTGCCACTAGTCGCTCCACCTCATCCAACGATGCCATCGAGGTATCCCCGGGCGTCGTCATGGCCAGCGCACCGTGAGCCGCACCGTAGTCGACTGCGACGGTGACGTCGTCGAACTCCATCAGACCGTAGATCAGGCCGGAGGCGAAGGAGTCACCACCTCCAACGCGATCAAGAATCTCCAGATCATTGCGTTGCAGCGCCTGCGCGAAACCTTCCTTACGCGACCACGCGATAGCACCCCAGTCGTTAACGGATGCCGTTTTCACCGCGCGTAGAGTCGTGCCAACAACCTGAAGGTTCGGGTAGGACGCCGATACACGCTCAATCATTTCCTGGAAAGACGCGACGGGAAGCACAGACAGATTCTCATCCATTCCTTCCACCTCAAAGCCAAGCGCTGCGGTAAAGTCCTCCTCATTGCCGATCATCACGTCAACGTACGGCGCCAGCTCGCGGTTGACCTCCTGCGCCTTGGCCTGACCTCCAATTGACTGCCACAGTGACGGGCGATAGTTCAGATCGTAAGACACAGCGGTTCCGTAGCGTTTGGCAGCGCGCATCGCGGCCTTCGCCACCGCGGCCGTTGTTTCGGACAGCGCGGCGAAAATACCGCCCGTATGCAGCCAGCGCACACCCAGTTCGCCGAAAAGATAGTCCCAATCCACGCTGCTGGCATCCATCTGTGAAACTGCCGTGTTTCCACGATCAGAGCAGCCGACCGCTCCACGGACACCAAAACCTCGTTCGGTGAAATTAAGCCCATTGCGCACCGAGCGGCCGACGCCATCGGAAGGTACCCACTGGATGAAACGCGTATCGAGGCCGGAGGCGAGAATGAGGTTTTCCGCCAAAGCTCCTACCTCGTCACGCACGAGAGCGGTTACGATTGCTCCCTTCTTTCCAAAGCAGCGACGCAGCCCGCGCGCGACGTTGTATTCCCCTCCTCCCTCGTAGACATCGAAAGACCGTGCGGTGCGAATCCGTCCTTCCCCGGGATCAAGCCGCAGCATGACCTCTCCCAGAGCCACAATGTCATATGCGCAATCTACTGCCGGGCGCAGCGTAAGCCCGGTACTCATCTCTCACCCCTAGCAATCGCAATCGCCTGTGCCGAAAGGGCCGTTATCTCATCAAACTTGTGCTGTGCCACCATTGACCGGGTGATCATCCAGGAGCCACCGACCGAAGGGATAAAGGGCTGCTCCAGCCACTCAGTCATATTCGCGGCGCTAATGCCACCCGTGGGAAGGAATCGCACCTGCGGGAAAGGCGCCGAGAACGCCTTGAGTACCGGCAGACCTCCCATAGCTTGAGCGGGGAAGAACTTCACCGTCGTCATACCGGCATCGAGAATTGCAATGATCTCCGTTGGGGTTGCTCCTCCAGGTACGAACGGTATGTTCTGCGCCCGCGCGACCTGCGCAACCTCGGCAGAGAAGCCGGGCGAGACCAGGAAGGTGGCGCCGCGCGCAATTGCAGCCTCAGCCTGCACCGCGTGGATCACGGTCCCCGCTCCGACGGTCAGACCCTCTACCTGCCGCATTGCCTCGATAGCTGCGGCTGCCCCTTCGGTGCGGAAGGTCACCTCGGCACAGTGAATACCGCCGGCTACAAGTGCCTGGCCGGCAGCGAGGGCATCGCGCGGGTCATCGATAACAACAACGGGAACTACCGGATTTGCCGCCAGGAGTTCAGCGATCTGTTCTTCGCGCGTATCTTGCACGCCTAGTCACGCCCCTTAATCTTGGAAATTGCTTCGTACAATCCGTTCAGGTAGACCGCACCCATCGCCCGGTCATACAACGGATATCCCGGTCGCCCGGTCTCACCCCAGACCATGCGGCCATGGTCGGGCCGGACATACACATCCGGGCACGTGTCATGAATCGCCTCCATAATTGCTTCCATATCCAGCGAGCCGTCGGAGGAGAGATGCGCCGCCTCTTGGAAGTGTTTTTCGCCCAGATGCCGCACATTACGCACATGCGCAGCCGCTATGCGCCCGCGTTCACCGAATTCACGGAAGATGGTCGGCACATCATTGGATGGATTGGAGCCCAGCGACCCCGAACATACGCACAGTGAGTTCGCGGGCGAATCGACTAGACGGACAATCTTGTCGAGGTCGTCACGCGAGTTACATATGCGCGGGATTCCAAACAGTTCCCAGGCCGGATCGTCAGGGTGCACCGCCATACGGATCCCGACTTTTTCGCAGGTGGGAATGATTCCCTCCAGGAAGTAGCGATAGTTTTCACGCAGGTCGTCGGCGGAAATACTCTCGTATTGGGCAAGTACCGATTCCAGCTGCGAGAGCCGCTCCGGCTCCCAGCCGGGCAATGTGAATCCCCCTGACCCGGCGGCAGTGCGGGCGACGATCTCCGCCGGCGTCATTCCTTCCACGTCGGCGTGGTTGTAATAGAGACAGGTGGAGCCGTCCTCGTTTTCGTGGTAGAGCTCGGTGCGCAGCCAGTCGAATACCGGCATGAAGTTGTAGATCACGACTCGAATGCCGTATTCAGCCAAGTTTTTCAGGGTCTGACAGTAATTCGCAATGTACTGGTCGCGGGAAGGTTTGCCGAGTTTGATCTCTTCGTGCACATTAACCGATTCGATCACCTCGCACTCCAGGCCGGAGGCGTTGACCTGTGCAACCAGCTTTTGGATCGCCTCGCTCGCCCATACCTCTCCGGCTGCGTACTGGTTGAGCACGCCCATTATGCCGCTCATACCGGGAATCTGCCGGATGTACTGCAATGGAATGGGATCATAGGCTTCGCCGTACCAGCGAAATGTCATTTTCATGACTACTCACTCTCCTTATTGAGAACCTCAGCGAGAACAGCCCGGACTGCTCCCGGTCCGGCGATGAGTCGGCTGAAGTAGTTTTCGACTTTCGCCGCGAGCGGGGTTTCATACAGATCGACGGCGAAGATCTCCGCGTTTGCGAGGATGGGGTTGAGCGCCTCGTGCACATCAATGTGGTCGCCCAGTGCAATATGCGACACATGTGCTTGCAGCTCTTCCAGGAGCGGATCGGAAGAGGGCGTGAAGGGCGCGCCGTCGTCGGCAATCCCCATGAGGTAACGGCACCAAAGTGCGAATACCAGCGGAATGACTTCCAGTTGCTCCAGGCCAAGCCCACGCTCGAGGTATCGTTTGATCGTCTCACCGAAGCGGATAGGAAGCTTCTGGGACGTGTCCATGGCGATACGCGCCGGATCGTCAGGGAGATACCGGTTGGGAAAACGAACAGTTTCCACTTCTGTTAAGAAGTCCGCCGGGCTTACGATTCCCGGATCGACGACGACGGGCAGACCCTCGCTCCATCCCAGACGATGGACGAGTTCCGCCAGCAGCGGATCACGCATCTCCGCGTCAATCGTTGGAAAACGGAGTAGGCAGCCCGTCACTGCCAATGCCGTGTGCAAGGGATTGAGGCATGTGGTCACCTTCATATGCTCAAAGGCGTCGCATACCTCGCGACTGACCATTTGCACGCCGTATTCCTCGAAAGGTGGCCGCTGCGCCGCAAAATTGTCCTCGATAACAAGGTACTGAGCCGACTCTGTATTCACGAAGCCGGCAACCGGAGTTTGGCCCGCGGTCACGAGTCCCATGTCGGAAAAGCCAAGCTCGGCAAGGTCATCGGCCACCGACTGATTCGGCAGCGGTGTGATTTTGTCAATCACCGAGATGGGGAAAGCGACACGGCTGCCATCGCGTACCCAGGCCACGAACTCGGGCGATACTGCGCCTCGCTCCGCCCAGCCGCCGATAATGGTGAAAATGGCGTCCCGCAGCTTGTCGCCATTGTGGCTGAAGTTATCGCAGGACAGCAAGGTGATCGGCGGTCCCCCGGCCTCCCATCGGCGCAGCAAGAGGGTAGCGAGAAGCGCCATGGCATGCGACTGCTGCTGGTGAGGATCCGCAGTTATGGCGTGACGCGCAGCCGCGGCAAGATCGCCGGAAGAGTCACGCACTGCGTACCCCTTCTCCGTAATTGTGAGGGACACAAGAGTGACCTCCTCCCGCACCGCTACCTCCATCAAACGTTCGAAATCGGCTATCCGACTCGCGGCTAGTGCCTCGCCCATACCTGCAATCACATCGAGACTGCGCGTACCGTCGGGATTGAGGGTCACGCCGAGTGTCATCAGATCGTGCGGCGCCAATTGGAGATCTAATTTCGCAGCATCTCGCGGCACAACCGCCGTGATGGGCCATCGCTTCCCATCGGCAATCATGGAGTGTGCGATCTTTGCAATGAAGACCCGGAAGATATTTCCGGGGCCAAGATGTACCCAGCGGGGTGTTTCCCTTCCGGATGCCTGCATCTGTGCAACGTCGAAGGTCGGCACGGAAATACCCGCCGTCGCATAATCTGTGCCTTGTTTCAGCCCAGCGATACTGAGTTCCATACGGTCACCATTGAACCTGTCTACCTAGCGTTTACGATAGCAAAACGCTCGTTTGTCTTTTCAATACAATCATCCACACTTCGCGGTAAAGGCGATACCTCAGCAGAGGCTTTGTGGGCCATCCCACAAAATTGCCGTGAGCCGTGCACGAGCCCCTATCGTGCCCACGGCGATACGGACCATTGGAACCATGAGGAGCGAACGCGATCACTCGGCCCGCCGGGGCCGCAGTAGCGCCGATTAGGGACGGAGCAGCCCGTGTACCCAGCTTGGATAATTTGTCATATTCACACACGGTAAAATGCCGTTCATGGCAAGTACGAAACAGTTGGCGAGCGTTGCGCGAGCATTGACCATCCTTGAATACCTCGCCAGAGGAACCAACGATGGCATACCACTGACCACAATTGCCAAGGACCTGAAGATTAACAAGGCGACAGCCCACTCCACTCTCGCAACGTTGCGCGAGCGGGAATGGGTGGAGCAGGTGCCATCCACCGGCCACTACCGGCTCGGCGAGGGAATTCGTCCCCTCGCCGAGTACCGTACCGCCCGGCAACGTATCGTCGACGATCTTCACCCATCACTTGTTGCCATCTCGCGCCGTTTCAATGAGCTCGTGCACCTGGGCGCACTGAAGGGCCAGCACATCGTCTATCTCGATAAGGTAGAACCCGACCGCGCCATCCGCGTCGTCTCAAAGATTGGCCGCGAGGCCAGCGCCGTACGCACGAGTCTCGGCCGAGCACTAATCGCCAGCCAACCACAACGCGAAGAGAGCCTGCCCTGGTACATGTCCGACCTAGACCTGCAGTCATCTTCGCCTGAACGCAAGACCGATATTGAGCGAGCCGTTCGCGAGAACTTCCTCCGTTTCGACAACCTGGGATGGACAGAGGACATTGGCGAATTCGAAGACGGAATTGCCTGTGTCGCAATCCCGATAACGATCAACGGCAGCACGGATATTGCCATCTCCATTTCCACCCCGATCGAACGCATGAGTGAGAAACAGCGCCCGCTCTTCGCCCGTGGAATGGCGGAGGAGATCGCAAAACTACCGACTTCGGCCGCTGTCAGTGTCCCCGCCGCTCTCATCGTGTAGAAACAAGCGATTGCCGTCCTTGCGTTGAGCGACTACGGTAAAGACATGGATCTTTCACGACCAATGGCGCCCGATCCCTATGAGATTCTTCCCGCCTTCCCTGCCTTCACTCTCGCAAGTGCGGATCTTGAAGATGGTGCACCTATGCCACCGTTGTATGCCGGTGTGGGAGACAACATTTCGCCACAGTTGAGCTGGTCAGGATTCCCTGCTCACACTCGCGGCTTCACCCTCAATTGCTTCGATCCGGATGCTCCGACACCCGCCGGATATTGGCACTGGACTGTCATTGATCTCGATGCCGAGACAACCTCGTTGCGACGCGGGGCGGGTACCTCCGATCTGGCTTTGCCCGGCGATGCCCATCACGTGCGCAACGACAGCAACACGCTCTCATACACGGGTGCCGCTCCGCCGCCCGGTGATCGTCCACACCGCTACATCTTCGCCGTCCACGCGCTAGATGTGCCAAGCCTGGGACTCAACCCGCAGGAAGCCACCGCGACGGCCGTTGCCTTCCAGACACTCTTCCACACCATCGCGCGAGCGCGCCTTACCGTAACCTTCCAACGCTAAACGGGCTCAGGTACGCCGCCCCAACGGGGCGATACGCGACTTCGGCGTGCAGGCGCTTAGCCGCACTTCCAACACTAGCTTCAATCAGCTCGGAACGTGGGCCAGCATACCCGTGCCTTGCCTGTACACCTAGAGGATGAAGCCCGTGCCTTGCCTGGGCGCCTAGAGGATGAATATGCGGCACTCTCTGCCCGAGGATTCCCGTTTCGCCAGCACGGCTTCTCGCGCGCCGCATACCGTCAGCTGCCTTGACGCCGTTAAGCTATGGGCGTGTTTCATATCGTCTTCTACGAACCCCGAATCCCCGGAAATACTGGCGCCGCGATCCGACTTGCCGCTTGCACCGGTTCCACTCTTCACCTCATTGAGCCGCTTGGTTTTGACTTCTCTGACACGCATCTGAAACGGGCCGGTCTCGACTACCACGATCTCGCCAATGTTCATATTCATCGAGACTTCGATGCATTTCTCGGCACCGTTGTACCCGCGCGTGTCTTTGCCTTCACCGGCCACACCAGCAACAACTTCGCCGCGGCGTCCTACCAGCCGGGTGATGCGCTCCTATTCGGCCCTGAACCAAGCGGACTGCCCGCGCGGATCATCAGCCATCCCACGATAACGCAGGCGGTGCGAATTCCCATGTTGCCCGGTCTTCGTTCGCTCAACCTGACAAACTCCGCATCGATAGCTGTATACGAGGCATGGAAGCAAAACGGCTACGCGGGCGCATCCGATTTCTCTTGATACGATGCCGAGCTCGCACCCGAAGTTCACCGCGCGCCGGTGGCCTCCGCTGGCATATGCCACACAGCGGCGCGCTTCTAGAACCAGGAGGTTCCAGATCCACCCTCGTACGCCTCTGCAACCGGCCCCAGCAACTCGTCAACCGGTATCTCAAGCGCTTCCGCCAGACGCAGCAGAGTAAAGAACCGCGGGTTAGCCGCCTTATTCGAATGCCGATCAGAACGCGCCGCCTCCATAAGCTGATAGTGCCCGCGGTCTATACCTGCGCGCAACGCAACTTCCTCTTGTGATAGTCCGAGTTCCCGCCGACGGCGCCGCAAAGCTTCCGCCAGCACCGACGCGAAATACCTTTCAAGAGGGGAGGACTCAGCCATACCCCTAGCTTCAGAGGGTAAACCCCTCTATGACGACGGGGTATACCCCGCTGACCAGCACTTTTTCATTCTCCGCACCTCACGCCGACCGGCGATAGCGCAGTTCCCAACAGGCAACGGCACTGGCAGCAGCCACGTTGAGCGAGTCGACGTCTCCTGCCATGGGAATAGTCACGCGGTAGTCGGCATGCCCTATTGTCGACTTGCGTAGGCCTGCACCTTCGGTTCCTAGAATCAGCGCCAGGCGAGAATCGGCCCCCGAGCAACGGGGAAGCGCAGCGAAGTCATCCAACGGCACGGCATCCTCATCCAGCGCCAGCGCCGCGGTAACAAAGCCGACCTCGTGCAGCCGCGCCATGGAATGCGGCCAGTCCGCAATTCGTGTCCACGGGACTTGAAACACCGTCCCCATCGACACTCGCACCGATCTCCGGTAGAGGGGGTCGGCGCAATCGTTCGTCACAAGCACCGAATCCACACCGAGCGCGGCCGCAGAGCGGAAGATCGCTCCGACGTTCGTGTGATCGACGAGGCCTTCCAAAACGACAATGCGATGTGCGCCGTCGTCGCCAACACGCCGCAGGAGCTGCAATGGATCTTCCAGCGGCGGTCGATTCATACAGGCCAGCGCGCCTCGATGGAGGTGAAAACCGACTATCTGCTCCAGCTCGTGTTCTTCCGCCACAAAAATCGGGGTCGCACCGCCGTCGGGCGCACCCGTGGCCTTCTCAATAGCCGGAATCAGGTCGGGAAGCCACCGCGTTGCGGTGAGAAAGGAACGCGGCACATGACCAGCGGCAATGGCGCGGACAATCACCTTGGTGGACTCGGCGACATATAGACCATGCGCCGTCTCCAAGCGGCGTCGTAGAGCCACATCGGTTAAACCGGTGTAGTCGACCAGTCGTTCATCATTCAGATCACGAACGCTTACAAGCACGCACTCAGCCTGCCACGCTCCGTTCAGCCGCTCAAATGTGCACACGTGTGCTTGAAACGCACACAGTCGCGTCGTCGCCCAGAAGGGGCCGGAACGAATGACATCGCTCCGGCCCCATGGCGTGTACGTCTACCGCTGCAGCGGGTTTCCTCCGCCGAGCGGATCGTTCGGATCGAACGGCGGTATCGGAGGCTCCGGGGCATCCGGGCCGCTCGGCAAGTTCGGACGTTGTCCGGCTTCGGAAGCAGGATTGAACGGCTCACCGGCGGCAATAACCGACGCATCAGCCTCGTCCGCAGCCTTGCTCACCGCGCCCTTCGCATCTGCCAACGCTTCATCGATATCGGGCAGAGCAGTCTCTGCCAGCGACTCCGCAATATCGGCAGCGCCTTCAGCGTCAACATGACCAGGTCCCTCGCCATCGGCGTCACCGCCGAAGCCACGGGACACTGCCTGCAGCGCCGCCGTAAGCTCTGTCGGAAGGATCCACAACTTCGAGGAACTCGAGTTTGCGATCTGCGGCAGAGTCTTCAGGTACTCGTAGGAGAGCAACTTGGAATCCACATTGCCACGGTGAATAGCCTCGAAGACCTGCAAAATAGCCTTCGATTCACCTTGCGCCCGCAGGATGGTGGACTGCGCCTGACCTTCTGCCCGCAAAACGGCCGACTGTTTCTCACCCTCAGCGGTAACAATCTGCGACTGCTTCTCACCCTCGGCTCGGAGAATAGCGGATTGCTTCTCACCCTCGGCCGTCAGAATCGCAGCGCGCTTGTCACGCTCGGCCTTCATCTGCTGTTCCATCGCTCCCTGCACGGTCGGCGGCGGATCAATAGCCTTCAACTCAACACGTGACACCCGGATTCCCCACCGTCCGGTGGCTTCGTCCAGCACGCCACGAAGCTGTCCATTGATCTGATCCCGTCCGGTGAGTGCCTGCTCCATGTC
Organism: Actinobaculum sp. 313; assembly: GCF_003073475.1. GTDB lineage: Bacteria > Actinomycetota > Actinomycetes > Actinomycetales > Actinomycetaceae > Asp313. The sequence continues at coordinate 1,460,851 of NZ_CP029033.1, forward strand.
CATGGTGCCGATGATGTTACGGAGAGTGGTCACGGCCAGCTGTTCAATAGCCGTCATTGGATCGGCGATCTCGTAAGTCGCGGCCTCCGGAACCGTCACCTGATAGTAAATAACCGTGTCGATCGACACATTGATATTGTCAGACGTGATCACCGGCTGCGGTGGGAAAGGCACCACTTGCTCACGCATATCAATGCGCTGGCGAGCCGAATCAAGGAACGGCACCAGGAAGTGCAGGCCAGGCTGCAACGTCTTGTGGTACCGGCCAAGCCTCTCAACGATTACCGTATAGCCCTGATGCACCATAAGCACCGCGCGGAATGCGGCGATCACGACGAGGACGAGTAGCAGAATCAAAACCAAAAGGAAGAAACTTCCCGCCGGGTTCTCGCTGAAATTCATGTAACTCCTTTACCTAGTCTCGTTGTTCTCCGGTGTCGGCCGCCCGCTTCCCGTTGCGTCCGCATGTGTGGCCACAACCGCGACGACGCCATCGATTGCCAAGACGACGACATCCGTGCCCCGTTCAATCCGTTCGCCGTTGGTGCGTGCAGACCAGACGTCACCGCCGATCTTCACACGACCCGCGCGTTCGTCCACATCCGTCACCGTATGCGCTGACCTCCCGACTTGCGCGTATACATTCCCCGCTGCTGCGCCCCGCGGATTAATGTGCCGCTTTGCCCAAGGACGTGCGAAGAAGACCAACAGGGCCGCCACTACGGAGAACATGATGATCTGCCATACCAGCTCACCGGTGAAGGCAGCGAGAATCGCTGTGGCAAGGGCCGCTCCGCCAAACATGAGGAAGGTGAAGTCGACCGTGAATGTCTCGATGATGACGCATGCGAGAGCGATAATGCCCCAAATTTCCCAACTCATGGGTACTCCCTTCTCGAGTGGCACTGTCAATCGGACCCAGTCTAACCGCCTTCGGTGACAACAGCAGCCCCAGGCCCTGGGGAGTAATCCCCAAGAGAACTCACTGCGTGACTACACGTTTGCCCGGGCGCTGAAACGACCGCCGTCACGCGCAACAGTCAGCGGTATTCCAAACAGCGCACTCAGGTTAGCGGAGGTTAAGATCTCTTCGATAGGCCCGGCTGCGAAAAGACGACCATCTGCTAACAGCATGACATGCGTGAAACCCTGTGGAATATCCTCCACATGATGGGTGACGAGCACCGTGGCGGGAGAAAAAGGATCTCCTGCCAACGCTGTCAGTGTTAGCAGCAGCGACTCACGTCCACCCAGGTCCAGCCCGGATGCAGGTTCATCAAGTACTAGGACTTCCGGGTTGGGCATGAGTGCGCGCGCAATGCCGACTCGTTTCCGCTCCCCCGATGACAACGTGGCGAAACTGCGATCCGCCAGCGCGGCTACGCCGAGTTCGCCTAGCAACTTTTCGGCGCGCCGCGTGTCCTCCTCATCGTACTGTTCCCGCCACCGTGCCAGATTCCCATAAGCAGCGGTTTGCACTACATCCAGCACCTTCTCTCCCGGAGGAATGCGCTGGTCCAGGGCGGCGGATGTCAGTCCCACCAGTGGACGTAGTTCACGCAGATCAACGCCTCCCAAACGCTCCCCGATAATCGCAACCTGGCCCCGCGTGGGATGCATCCGCCCGGAAATGAGTTGGACAACGGTTGTCTTTCCCGCACCGTTAGGGCCGAGGATCACCCAGTGCTCTCCCGCATTCACATCCCAGGTCAAACCGTCAACAATATTCCGGCCGCCACGGCGCACCGCAACGTCACGTAATGTGAGAACGTCCCCCATGGTCCTAAGCCTACCGGCTCCCTGCCCGCGCTTGGCGATCAGACCTCATAGACCAGCGATGATGTCGTCATAGAACTGGACCGTTGCATCTGCAATCGACTCCCAGGAGAATTCCTCTTCTACCCGACGCCGACCGGCGAGGCCCATCTGCCGCGCCCGCTGCCGATCAGAACACATGTCTTCCAGCGCCGCCGCCAGGTCGGCCTCGAATTTGTCGGGGTTCAGGGGGTTCCGGTACCGTCGTTCAGCTGCTCGATGGGCACGAGGGTGCCCGTTACGCCGTCGTCAATGCAATCGGGGATTCCGCCGGTCGCCGTACCGACCACAGGCAAGCCGACCGCCATAGCCTCCAGATTGACAATTCCCAGCGGCTCGTAAATCGACGGTGTCACAAAGGTGGTCGAGCACGATTCAAGTTGAATGACACGCCGCCGCGGTAAGTGATCTTCGATCCACACCACGCCGGAGCGACGCGCCTGCAAGTCTTCAACCAGCTCGCGAGTCTCGGCCGCAATTTCCGGTGTATCGGGAGCACCGGCGCATAGGACTACCTGAATCTCGGGCGATACCTTGCCGAGTGCCCGCACCAGACCGGGCACACCCTTTTGCCTGGTGATGCGCCCAACGAAGACGATTGTCGGCTTGTCCGGGTCCAACCCGTAGGAGGCGAAATACTCCCGTGCTGCCGCGATTTCCTCCTCCGTTTTCGGGGTCTGCCAACTGTCCAAATCGATGCCATTACGAATAACGCGCACACGCTTGGGATTAATCTCCGGATAGCAGCGCAGAATATCGTCGCGCATCGCACTGGAGACGGCGACAATCCCGGCAGCGGCTTCATAGGCCGTCTTCTCCGCCCAGGAGGATAGGTTATACCCACCGGCCAACTGCTCACGCTTCCAAGGACGCAAGGGTTCCAGAGAATGGGCCGAGATGACATGCGGGACCTCATATAACAAGGCTCCGAGATGACCGGCCATATTCGCATACCAGGTGTGCGAATGAACGATATCTGCCCCCTGGCAATCCTGAGCCATCTGGAGGTCAACGCCTAGTGTACGGATCGCCGCATTTGCGCTATCGAGCGACTGCGGGTAGTCGTAGCCGTGCAGCGTCACCAATGCCGGAACTTTGTCGGCTTCGTCGGCACCGCGCGGCCCATCGAAGGAACGCACATGAACTTCAGCCCGGCTGGCAAGTACTCGGGACAGTTCGGTGACATGAACACCTGCGCCTCCGTATACATGAGGCGGGTATTCGCGGGTAAGCAGATCAACGCGCATAAGTTCTATTCCTTCCTTGTTCCGGGGCGTCGTCGCCGAGGTAGGTAGGACTACTCTACCGCGCTCCGGCACCACGTTCGCAGACCTCTCTACATTACGTGAGAATGACGTGCGATTCATCACTTTTTCGCATAAGCTGGCTATATGAAAGCAAACCCGCAAGTTCTCTCCATTGTTCTCGCCGGAGGTGAAGGTAAGAGGCTCATGCCGCTTACGCAGGACCGCGCGAAGCCTGCAGTACCTTTCGGTGGGATCTACCGCCTCATTGACTTTGCTCTGAGCAACATCGTCAACTCCGGATATCTGAAGATCGTGGTGCTTACGCAATACAAGTCCCATTCGCTTGACCGCCATATCTCGCGCACATGGCGCATGTCCAACCTGCTCGGGAACTACATCGCGCCGGTGCCCGCGCAGCAGCGAATGGGAAAGAACTGGTACCTCGGCTCCGCTGACGCCATTTACCAGTCGTTGAACGTCTTCGATGACGAACACCCCGATATTGTTCTCGTCACCGGTGCCGACAACATCTATCGCATGGATTTCTCGCAGATGGTGGAGCAGCACATCGACTCCGGATTCGACCTGACCGTCGCCGGCATTCGGCAGCCGCTCTCCCTGGCGCCGTCGTTCGGCGTTATCAATACTGATGCTCAGAATCCGCTGAAGGTGGCGGAATTCTTAGAGAAACCACAAGACACCACCGGCCTTGGTCTGCCGGATGCACCCGACCAGTTCCTCGCCTCCATGGGCAACTACGTCTTCAACGCCGAAGCGCTACGAGAAGTCCTTGTCGCCGACGCGGAAGACGAGTCCTCCAAGCACGATATGGGCGGCTCGATCGTTCCTCTGTTCGTGGACGACGGAAACTGCGGCGTTTACGACTTCACCTTCAATGACGTGCCGGGGGCTAGTGATCGCGACCGTAACTACTGGCGCGATGTGGGAACGATTGACGCCTACTATGAAGCCAATATGGATCTCATCTCGGTCAGCCCAGTGTTCAACCTGTATAACAACCGCTGGCCGCTACTGACCGGTTATACCGGGCTTCCGCCGGCCAAGTTCGTGTACGGCCACCACGAGCGCCTCGGCCACGCGCTCGACTCGATCATCTCACCCGGCGTTATCGTCTCCGGCGGCGAAGTGATCGGTTCGGTGCTTTCACCGGGAGTGCGCATCAATTCCTGGTCGTCTGTGCGCGAATCCGTCCTGCTCGACGGCGTTAACGTGGGGCGCAATGCCACCGTGGTGCGATCCATCATTGACAAGTACGTGACGATCGACGAGGGTGCACAGCTGGGTGTCAACCATGATCACGACCGTGCACGTGGCTTCTATGTTTCGGACGGCGGCGTGACCGTGGTGCCGAAGGGCGCCCACGTCACCGCCTAGCGGACACCGGACTCATTTTCCGACTATCTTCATACCGGGGCGGCGCGGACACATACACTGCTGTTATGTCCGACGTCGTCCCGGTTCGGTTTTCGCTCGCATCCTTGCGGCCCTTGCCGCACGGCTTGCTCACGCATACGCGTCACGCCTTCACACAGGCCTTTGGCGGCGCCGTTGAGAGTGCGCCACGATCTGCAGGCCTGTACACACGGAGTTTCACAACGACGGCGCCATTGCCGGAGGACCTGGACGAAGTACGCTCCCGGCTGCGCGGGCCCGCCATTGCGCTGGGCGTGGACTGTGCCCTGCTTACCGGCCCGCTCGCCGTGCACGGGCCACGCATGATTGTTACCGATGTCGATTCCACCTTCATCCAGGGCGAAGTCATCGAGATGCTGGCTGCGGCTGCCGGTACGGCGAGCATGGTCCGCGAGATCACGACACGTGCCATGCGCGGAGAATTAGATTTCGCCCAGTCACTACGCGAACGGGTGGCAACCCTGGCCGGCCTACCTGACTCCGTATTCTCTGACATCGCTGCGGGTGTTGACCTGACCGCAGGGGCAGCTGAAACCGTTCGAGTGGTCCACACTCAGGGCGGATACTTCGGCTTGGTGTCCGGTGGTTTTCACGAAGTGGTAGATCGTGTTGCTGAGCCACTCGGCATCGACAAGGTACTCGCGAACCGCCTGGAGGTCAGCGACGGGCTCCTTACCGGGCATACACGGGGACCGGTTATCGATCGAGCGGCGAAAGCCGAGGCCCTCACCGCCTGGGCGGACGAGTTCGCGATTCCCCTGGAACAGGTGGTTGCGGTAGGCGACGGCGCCAATGATCTCGACATGATGCGAATCGCCGGACTCTCGGTGGCATTCTGTGCCAAACCCGTCGTACTCGAAGAGGCCGATGCTGCCATCACCATCCCTCGACTTGACATGTTGCTCGCCTTACTCGGTTGGGACACCGACTCCGCTGAGTCTTCTTCCTCCACGCCTCGTGACACGCGCGCCGAGTAGCGGCTCGACCGCCACATGCGCATAAGCCCGGCAAGTCCACAACCACGCCCTGCATCAACGGTTCAAAGCCACATGCGGTATCGCCTGAGCCGGTCGATGCCGCATTTGACCCTGCCACAATGTCAGACCCCATACTGGGGCCATGGCCGAAACCACGAGACTCATGACGATTGGCGAGTTCAGCAACCTGACTCGTCTGTCCGTGCGGATGCTGCGTCACTATGACGCTCATGGCGTTCTGATACCCGCCGATGTGGATCCGTGGACCGGATACCGTCGCTATGCTCCACATCAACTGCAGGATGCGGTCGACGTGCGCAATCTACGCGACGTCGGGTTCGGCGTTTCCGCCATCTCAGCTCTCCTCGCCGCCCGCGGAACCCCGGCATGGTCGTCCGCGTTGGAACTCCAACGCGAGACCCTGCTCGGGGAGACGCGCGCCGCCCAGGCTCGGCTGACTCTTATCAACCGACTAATCGAAGGAGAATCTACCATGTCCATTACTATCGAGCGCCGGGTTATTCCCGCCATGACGATCGTGGCCCTCCGGGGCATCGTTCCGACCTATGCCGATGAGGGTCTGCTATGGCAGCGGATGATGCCGGAGATCACCCGGCAGGGCTTGCAGGCCACTGGTCCGTGCGGTGTTATCGAGCATCACGACGAATACATCGAACACGATGTCGACGAGGAGATCTTCCTCCCGATCGCGCCCGGAACCGAAGTTGCTCCACCGTTAGTGGTGCATGATCTGCCGGAGAGGGACTGCCTTGTTGCACGTGTGGTCGGTCCCTATGATCAAATCACGCAGGCGCATGATCTGATCGCTGACCGCCTCGCCAACGACGGGCTGGTTCCTCTCGCCGACGGCACGCTGGCCGCCCGTGCATTCAATCTTTACCTCAATATGCCCGACTCCGTGCCAGCGGAGGAGCTTATAACGGAGGTCTATATGCCGCTACACGGCTGAAAGGGGGTACGCAGCTGAAATCTGATGCCATTGTGTGACCGATAGTGCGAGAGCCCGTGCACCAAGCGGCCCGACACGCACACCGCCGCTATATTCGATGCTGGTGACCGTTCGTGCCGTGCTGGCCGCCGGGCTCTCGCCCCGCTCGCAGAGTCCTCGCAGCACACAGAATCCTCGCATCACACTCGACAAGAGCGAATCGGTGACCTTCTAAATTGGATACGCTGACCGAGAATAATCGTGCCTCCACACGTGCGCGACGGCGTGCCAATATGCCGCAGTGTCCTCCTGCGTTACGGTGAGCCCTGCACACTGTGTCAGGCCTATGTGACCGGCCCGGAGGATTGCCAGACGGTTGCTTTGGTCATGTCCGACCCGGATTTGAAAGCCGAATTGCGCGCGGACGCTCCCCTGGCTCCGGTCCCCGCCGCTATCGGGTTAGAGGGGCGCGCAGCGCACTGACCATGCGCACACTGGAGCGATCGACCTCACTCCACTGCGGCGCCTCCCCCACCGCAGCCATTGCCGTGGAGAATCCAACTCCCAACTGCGAGGCAATCGGTGAGGTGGGCGCCGTTAGAAGGCGGGTCGTCAGCGATATTGTCGGCTCGTGACCGATAACCAGCAGGGTGCTCACCTCGCTCGGAACTCGCCGGATTTGCTCCAGAACCCCGGTCCAGTCGCACACGTACAGACTCCGTTCTTCCAGCATCCTCGCAATAGGTAAGCCGCCGGAGAGCAGGGCACGCGCTGTTTGCCGCGTACGGGTCGCGGCGGAAACAATTGCCAAGTCCACCGCCGAAACCCGAGCGACGAGTGCCGCGGCCTGCCTGGTGGCCTGTTCACGCCCAGCACCGCTGAGCGGTCGGTCGTAATCATGTCCACCCCGTTCGGCCTGTGCATGGCGCATGAGAATCAGAGTGTTCATCAGGACAATCCAATCAGGTCGAGATAGTCATCCGACCACAGGTCCTCGTCGCCGTCGGGCAGGATGAGCACCCGTTCGGGGCGCAACGCTTGAACCGCGCCCTCGTCGTGTGTCACCAGTACGACCGCGCCCTTGTACCGCGTCAATGCCGAAAGAATCTCGGTGCGCGATGCAGGATCGAGGTTATTTGTCGGTTCGTCGAGTAACAGGACATTCGCAGCCGAGACCACCAGCATCGCCAGGGCGAGGCGTGTTTTCTCCCCTCCCGATAGCACGCTCGCCGGTTTGGCGGCATCATCACCCGAAAACAGGAACGAACCGAGGATGGAACGCGCCTGGGTATCGTCGAGTTCCGGAGCAACACGCCGCAGATTCTCCTCCACGGTCTGCGCGCTCTCGATAGTTTCGTGTTCCTGCGCGTAGTAGCCGATTTTCAGACCGTGCCCGGCGATCACCTGCCCGGTATCCGGATCTTCAATATCCGCAAGCAGTCGCAGCAGAGTTGTTTTACCCGCTCCGTTCAGTCCGAGTACAACAACGCGACTGCCCCGGTCAATAGCGAGGTCAACTCCGGAGAACACCTCGAGTGAACCATACGATTTCGATAGCCCCTGCGCCGTCAGCGGTGTGCGGCCGCAGGCGGCCGGCTCCGGGAAACGTAGATGTGCCACCTTGTCCGCCTTGCGCGCATCTTCCAATCCTTCCAACATCTTCTCCGCCCGGCGTGCCATATTCTGTGCCGCAACCGCCTTGGTCGCCTTGTACCGCATCTTGTCCGCCTGTGCCAGTAATGCGCTCGCTTTCTTCTGGGCGTTCGCCCGCTCCCGACGGCGGCGGCGCTCATCCGTTTCGCGCTGCTGGAGGTAATCCGACCATCCCATGTTGTACACGTCCAGAGCCGCCCGATTGGCATCCAGGTGCCATACCGTGGTCACCGTGTCTTCCAATAGTTCAACCGAGTGGGAGATCACCACGAAGCCGCCGCGGTAGTTCCGCAAGTATTCACGCAGCCACACAATCGAATCGTGATCGAGGTGGTTGGTCGGCTCGTCGAGCAGGAGCGTCTGTGCCTGCGAGAACAGGATACGTGCCAACTCGACCCGGCGGCGTTGCCCACCCGATAGTGTGCCCAGTTGTTGATCGAGCACGCGACCGGGCAGTCCCAGCGAAGCGGCCATCTGCGCCGCCTCCGCATTGGCAGCCCACCCGCCGGCGTTCGTGAACTCCTGGTCGAGGCGCACGTAACGTTCCATCGCCTTGACCTGCCGGGCGCCGCTCAGCGTCGACATGTCATGTTCAGCCTTCTGGATACGTCGGATGGTCGCGTCAATGCCACGAACGGAGAGAATACGGTCGCGCGCCAACTGATCGGCGTCACCGGTGTGCGTGTCCTGCGGCAGGTAGCCAATCTCGCCGGAGCGTGTGATGGTCCCGGTGTATTCGATGACATCCGACGTGACGCCTTCGCCTGCCAGAAGCCGTGTTAACGTCGTCTTCCCGGCACCGTTACGGCCCACCAGGCCAATCCGCATTCCCTTATCGACGCGGAAATTGGCGTTACCGAGCAGCTCACGGGTGCCGATGCGCATGGTCAGGTTCTGGGCGTTGATCACCCCATTAGCCTACTGAGAAGCACGTGGCTCGGCATTTCCGCCGCGTGTGACGTGCATTCCGCACGGATTCTTCTAAGTATTCATCCTGCCAACGTCCCGGCGAATATCAACCTGTCGGTGTTCCGGTGTCGCTATGCTCGGAACATGTCCATGAACGACGGAATCAAAATCGACGGCGCACGCGTACAACGCCGCGGACGAGGCTCGGCCACCTACGCAGGTATCGGCGGAGTAGGAATCATAGGCCTGATCGTGTATTTCCTCTTAACGGGGCAAATGCCAGACTCCTCCACGTTCCAGGGCACCGAGAACAACAATGTCACCTCCGCCGACGGTGCAGATTACAGCGAAGAATGCCGCACCGGAGCGGACGCGAATGCGCACACCGAATGTTGGATGGTAGCCACCGCCGAATCACTGGACGCTTACTGGGCAGATGCTCTGCCTGCCCAGACCGGGACCGCATATAGTCAGCCGTCCTTCGTTATTTTTGACGGAGCGACTGTAACCGGCTGCGGCAACGCCACAGCCTCCATTGGGCCCTTCTATTGCCCCGCGGATCAGACCGTGTACCTGGACATCAGTTTCTTCAATCAGCTCGAAACACAGTTCAATACGGAGAATTCGACCTTGGCACAGGCATACATCGTCGCGCACGAATTCGGCCACCATCTGCAAAACGAACTCGGCTATCTTGACCGTATCGAGCGTGGAGACACGGGGGCGAATAGCACGCAGGTACGTTCCGAGCTGCAGGCCGATTGCCTGGCAGGTGTGTGGCTGCGCCAGGCCTCCACCACTATTGACCCGGAGTCCGGGGAGCCATTCCTCGTGCCGCCCACCGAGGCGGAGCTACAAACCGCGATTGACGCCGCATCTGCGGTGGGGGATGACGCCATCATGGAGAACGCCGACCTCACGGTGAACACGGAGTCATTCACGCACGGCTCGTCGGAGAAGCGCATGCAATGGCTCATGCGCGGCTACAACGGCGGATCGATTGCTTCCTGTGACACTTGGAGCGTCACCACACCCTGAGACACCTGTGAGCACTGCAGAACGGATCCGAATATTCCGGACCCGCTCAAGATTTCAGACGTTGAAACCGAGAGCCTGCAGCATTTCCCGCCCTTCCGGCGTGATGCGTTCCGGGCCCCACGGCGGTAGCCACACCCAATTCACACGCACAGATGATACGAGCCCATCCAACGCTTGATGAGCTTGATCTTCAATCACATCGGTCAGCGGACATGCAGCAGACGTCAACGTCATGTCGATGACGACTTTGCTTCCGGAGATATTCACTCCGTACACCAAACCCAGATCAACAACATTGATACCGAGCTCTGGGTCGATGACATCCCGCAATGCTTCCTCAACATCGTCGACGGTTGGCGCGCCAAGCGTTGGCAGAACCCCGTCCTCAGCCGCGTCTCCCGATGTGTACTGGGGAGCCGCTTCCAGTTCTTCAGGCATTGTCTCCTCCCTGGGTAGCTGTCACAGCCTTATCGGTTGCGTCACGTAGGGCCATCCAGCCCAGTAGTGCACATTTGATCCTCATCGGAAACTTTGCGACGCCGAGGAAGGCGCCGGCATCCTCCAACTTATCTTCGCTTTCCTCATCGAGTTCTTCGCCGCGTGAGTCCATGAGGCGGCGAAAGATGTCGTACAGATCCATCGCCTCGGTGACACTTTTGCCTTCGAGCATCTCGGTCATGATCGAGATTGAAGCCTGCGAGATGGAACAACCGTGACCGTCCCATCCAATAGCACAGATCTGCGTGCCATCCTCACTCAGTTTCACCTGCAAGTTCACCTGATCACCGCACGTTGTATTCACCTGAAGTGATTCACCGTCGAACCGCTCAAGTGTGCCCTCACCGTGCCGCTCATGCGCCGCATCAAGAATGATCTGCTGATACATCGCATCAATATCGTCCATCAGTCCCCCACTCGAAAGTATCGACGTACCTCAGCCAGGTGGTCCAGGAAGAAATCCACCTCGTCTGATGTATTGTACGGGCCGAGCGAAGCACGTGTAGAGGCGTAGACCCCGAAGTGCTGGTGAATCGGCTGGGCGCAATGATGCCCGACACGCACCGCAATACCCTTGGAATCGAGGAACTGACCCACATCGTGCGGATGTACACCCTCTACGTCCACTGACACCGCTCCGCCCCGGTTGGAGGTGTCCTCCGGTCCAAGCAGACGCACGCCAGGGATCGAGGAAACACCATCGAGGAGTCTGCGAGTCAGATCTTCCTCATGGGCGGCGATCTTGTCCATCCCCACCGCCAACAGGTAGTCAGCCGCGGCTGCGAGTCCCACCACCTGAGCGACGGGCTGTGTGCCGGCCTCGAACCGCGCAGGTGGCGAGGCATATGTCGTCTTCTCCATCGTCACCAGCTCAATCATTGACCCGCCGAACTGGTACGGAGGTATAATCTCGAGCAGCTCGCGCCTTCCGTATAGTACCCCAACCCCGGTTGGCCCCAGCATCTTGTGGCCCGAGAAAGCTGCGAAGTCAACACCGAGGCCGTGGAAGTCCACCAGCATGTGCGGCACCGACTGGCACGCGTCCAACACCGTGAGAGCACCGACCGCGCGTGCGGCTTGCACTATCTGCAAGACCGGAGAGACAGCACCCGACACATTCGACACATGAGTGAACGCCACCAGCCGCGTGTGCTCGTCGATAACGTTCAAAGTATTCAGATCAATGCGCCCATCGGTGCTCAGATCCATCCAACGTAGTTGTGCACCGGTGCGAAGGCATAGCTCCTGCCACGGAATGAGGTTGGCATGATGCTCGGCGCGGGTCACAACCACATTATCGCCCGCGCCAATACGCAGTCTTTGCGCCTCGACGCCTCCCCGTCCTGCCGCTACGTTAGACAACACGTATGCGATCAGATTCAGAGACTGCGTGGAGCCCGATGTCCACACGATCTCCTCCGGATCGGCACCCACCAGGGTTGCGACCTTTACCCGCGCCTCCTCGTAAGCTGTCGTCGCCTCCTCCGCAAGAAGATGAGAACCACGTTTCACAGCGCCGTTGAAGTGCGTATCCATCTCCCACACGCGCTCCAGTACTTGGCGCGGACGCTGCGAGGTGGCACCGGTATCCAGGTAAACGAGCGGCTGCCCGTCCCGAACGGTGCGTTCAAAGATCGGGAAGTCGGAACGCGGAACGGCACTATACGACATTAGGCCTCCACGAACACGTCATAGCCGGATTCCTCGAGCCGATCCGCCAGTTCTGGACCGCCCGTCTTCACGATCTTGCCGCCGGCGAAGACGTGCACGAAATCGGGGTGAATGTAGCGCAAGATCCGCGAATAGTGCGTGATAAGAAGAATCGAGTTGTTCGTCTTCTCATGCACGTCGACTACCCCCCGTGAGACAACACGGAGCGCATCCACATCCAGACCCGAGTCCGTCTCGTCGAGCACCGCGACCTTCGGCTCCAGCAGCTCCATTTGCAACACCTCGGTGCGCTTCTTCTCGCCACCGGAGAATCCCACGTTCAGGTCGCGCTTGACGAAGTCCGGATCGACCTTGAGCGTATCGCTCGCCTGCTTGAGGCGCTTCGTCCATTCGCGCAGTTTCGGCGCGTGCCCGTCAATCGCCGTTTTGGCGGTACGCAAGAAGTTCGTCACGGAGACTCCCGGTACCTCAACCGGATACTGCATTGCCAGGAACAGGCCCGCGCGCGCACGCTCGTCGGGCGTCATATCCGTAATGTCTTCTCCGTCCAGGAATACCTTTCCCTCGGTGATGACGTACTTCGGATGGCCGGCCAAGGCGTAGGCGGTTGTTGATTTCCCAGAGCCATTGGGCCCCATGACGGCGTGGATCTCGCCGTCGCCAATAGTCAAATTGACGCCGTGCAGGATGGGCTTGAGCCCCTCCGGTGTCTGTACCGAAGCGTGAAGATTCTGGATCTCGAGCGTGGACAAGGTATGTTCTCCTCTTACAGTGTGGAGTCGACGTCGACGAAGACATCGTCGCCACGAACGGTGATGGTATAAACAGGTACTGGTTCGGTTGCCGGAAGTGCCAGCGGGCGCCCCGTGGCGAGGTCGAAAGGCGAACCGTGCTTCCAGCACTCAATCGTCCCTTCCGCAACCTCTCCCCCGGCCAAAGATACGTTGGCGTGTGTGCAGGTATCCCCCAATGCGTGCCAACTGCCATCGGAATCACGCACAATCACCACGGCCATACGGTCGCCGATGCCATTGGGCACCTTCACTTGGATGGCTGCCGCGGGTTCCACGTCTGAAATGCCACACACACGTTGCATACTCACTGGTTGTGTCCTTACTACGCGTTTCCGGTTGCCAGGTCCAGCTCGGACTCGATAGCCGCCATGAGCTTCTCCCGTACGGAAGGCACGGTGATCTGTTCCACGAGTTCAGCGAAGAACCCGCGCACCACCAGGCGGCGGGCGATGTCTTCCGGAATGCCACGGGCCTGCAGGTAGAACAGCTGCTCCTCGTCGAAGCGCCCGGTTGCCGAGGCGTGCCCGGCGCCGACGATGTTGCCGTTCTCAATCTCCAGATTCGGAACAGAATCTGCTTTCGCACCCTCGGTCAGCACAAGATTGCGGTTGAGCTCGTAGGTGTCCGTATCATCGGCCTTCGCACCGATCAACACGTCACCAATCCATACCGAATGCGCGTCCTGTCCCTGCAATGCTCCCTTGTAGGTCACTCGCGAATAGCAGTTCGGTGGCTCGTGGTCAACGAACAAGCGATGTTCCTGGTGCTCCGCAGCGTCCGTGATATAGGCGCCGAGTAGATTCGCCTCGCCGCCCGGTCCAGCATAGGACAGGCTCGTGGTGACTCTAACTAGATCGCCGCCCAGGGTGACGACGATATGCTTCACCTTCGCGTTCCGTCCCACTTCAATACGCTGGCTGGACAGGTGACGCGCAGATCGCGCCGCGTCTTGGACGCTGACTATGGTGATGTCCGCGTCATCGCCGGCACGAATCTCCACACCCTCGGTGAGCAGACCTTCGCCATCGTGTTCCAACACCACCGTTCCAGTCGCGGAGGGTTCAGCCTCGATATAGAAGTGTGCCGTGTTCATCCCCGCGCCGGCATGCACGCCGACGACAGCGTCGCTATCCTGCCCTGCGGGCAGCGTGATGACATGTGCCTCGCTGAACGCCTCCCAGGCGACGGCGCCTGTGCGGTCTTCCGGCTCCCCCACCGTTCCCAGGCGCGGATCATCTCTGCCCACAGTCTCGGATACCGCGCCGCTGACCTCAACCCGTGCCGGGGATCCCTCTAGATCCGCGGCGAAGAACTCCTCCATCCTTTCCAGCGGGGTGAAGCGCCAATCCTCTTCTTGCCCATTCGGTACCGGGAAGTCGGCAGAAGAGAACGACGTCGGTCGATCAGCTCGTGACGAACCGGTGCCCATACCTTCATCGGCGAGCTGTGCCCGGGAATGGTCAACAGCTCTGGCAAGATCCGTGACATCAGTCATTAGCCGACGCTTCCTTCCATTTGCAGTTCGATCAGACGGTTCAGTTCGAGAGCGTATTCCATCGGAAGTTCGCGCGCGATGGGCTCGACAAATCCGCGCACCACCATGGCCATGGCTTCCTGCTCGCTCAGGCCTCGCTGTTGCAAGTAGAACAACTGATCTTCGGAGACCTTCGACACGGTTGCTTCGTGCCCCATTTCGACGTCGTCGGTGCGCACATCGACATACGGGTAGGTATCGGTACGCGAGATATCATCAACGAGCAGCGCGTCGCATACAACGTTTGATTTCGAACCGCGGGCGTCCTTCCCGACCATGACAAGACCACGGTAGGAGGAACGTCCCCCTCCACGTGAAATCGACTTCGACACAATCGACGACGTGGTATTCGGGCCAAGTGAATCATCTTGGCGCCGGTGTCCTGATGTTGACCCGTACCGGCGAATGCCGCCGAGAGTGCTTCGCCGTGGGCATGCTCACCAAGCAGCACGCAACACGGATACTTCATGTTCAGGCGCGAGCCGATATTGCCATCAACCCACTCCATCGTGCCTCCTGCGGCTACGGTGGCACGCTGCGTCACAAGATTCAGAACATTGTTCGACCAGTTCTGGATGGTCGTGTAACGCACATGCGCATCACGCTTGACAATGATCTCGACAATAGCGGCATGGAGGGAGTCCGCCTGATAAATGGGCGCGGTGCATCCTTCAACGTAATGCACATAGGAGCCCTCATCGGCAATGATCAGCGTGCGCTCGAACTGACCCATCGACTCGGTGTTGATTCGGAAGTAGGCCTGCAAGGGAATCTGCACGTGCACGCCCGGCGGCACGTAAATGAAGGACCCTCCCGACCACACAGCGGTGTTCAGAGAGGCGAACTTGTTATCGCCGACGGGAACCACGGTACCGAAGTACTCCTTGACGAGATCCGGGTAATCGCGCAACGCCGTATCCGTGTCCACGAAGATGACGCCCTGTTCCTTCAGATCCTCCCGGATCTGGTTGTAGACGACCTCCGATTCGTACTGCGCAGCCACACCTGCCACCAAGCGGTCGCGCTCGGCCTCCGGAATTCCCAGCCGATCATAAGTATTCCGGATGTCTTCTGGAACATCATCCCACGACGACGCCGGCCCGTCGGTTGTGCGCACGAAGTACTTGTACTCGTCAAAGTCCAGGCTGGACAGGTCCGCACCCCAGGTCGGCATCGGCCGCTTCTCAAATAGGCGCAGCGCCTTGAGCCGGTTCTTCAGCATCCACTCGGGTTCGCCTTTCATGGCGGAGATATCACGGACCACGTCTTCATCGAGGCCGCGTCGAGCCGCCTGACCGGCTTCATCGGGGTCGTGCCAGCCGAAGGTGTACTTCTTGGCGAGTGCCTCGATGGTTTCGTTCTGCTCCGAAATCGCTTCGGCAACCGCGGCTTCATGCCGGGTTTGTGTCATGACTGTCCTCTCGCACGAGTAGACGTCCCACGGATACGTGAAACGAGCGGAATGGTCAGGGTGCACACATGCTCTCCGCCTGCTAGGGTGGCAAGCCGTTGAACATGTACATCCAAGAGCCGGTGGAACGCTTGTGTCTCCGCTTCACACAACACCGGATATGCCGTGGCTATTTCCTGAATCGGGCAGTGTCCCTGACACAGTTGCAACGTCAACCCACGTGGTCCACGTCGTACGCTCGCCGCATACCCATCTTGGGTCAGCACACGGGCCAGAGCGTCGACTCGCATTTCCAGATTCGCACCGGCCGCTTCCACAGTCGGCCGGTACCGCTCTTCAAGCCCGGAGACGCGCTCGTCGACGAAACTACGGATACCCGCCTCCCCCAGGGAGTCAGCAATGAAGTCCAGAGCCTGTGTCGCGACATCACCGTAGGAATCGCCAAAAGCCGCCTGCCCTTGCTCGGTGGCCACGTAACGGCGTGATGGACGACCGCGCCGCGCCGGGCGAGAACTCGCACCCCTGAACTCCACGATCTCGCCGTCGTATTCCAGCTGCGACAGGTGCCGCCGAACGGCCGCCGCTGTCAGTACCAGGATCTGTGCGAGCTCCGCCGAGGTGATCGGGCCACGTTCAATGATGAGGCGTAGAATCCGCTGACGGGTGCCTTCGTCAGCGTCAAACTGAGTGCTCATACAGCCCTCCTTCTCCACGACCTATATATTTAACAATATCTCCCTTGCCAAAATCCACAACCCCGCCGATCTAGGCAGGAGGTCCTATGAGAACTTTCGCACGTCGTAGGATCGGAGCTGGCAGTATCAACCGCGGAAGGTTGCGATAAGAAGCGCCACATTCAGAGCCACAATGAGTGTCACGCATATCCATGTGAGAATACGAACACTCAGCGGCAAACTTCGTCCGGCAATACCCTCGCGCGCGGAGAGTCCGACAAGCGGAATGAGCACCAGCGGTATACCGAAGGACAGAACAACCTGCGACAGCACCAAGGCTCGTGTTGCATCGACCCCACACGCCAGCACAATGAGTGCCGGAACAGCGGTGATCAAACGTGCAATCAGCGGTGAGGCATTCACGCGCAGCAGCCCGTTGAGGATAACCGATCCGGAGTAGGAGCCGACCGTGGTGGAGGCCAATCCGGCCATTAACAACGACACCGCAAAAGCAGCGGCGGCTCCCGGACCGAGGCCCGCAAGCAGCGCGCTGTGCGCGCCGGTGAGCGTGTCCGTTCCCGCACTGCCCCGCAACGCACCAGCGGCCAGAAGCACCATCGCCAGGTTCACCGCTCCCGCCACAAGCATCGACAACACGATGTCGAGGCGGGTGGCCCGGAGCAAATTGTTGACCGACGCCTCGTCCATGACTCGGCCGAAACGGTCGCGTACGAGCGCGGAATGCAGATAGATGGCATGCGGCATAACCGTGGCACCAAGCATGCCCGCCGCGAGTACCAAGGAATCCGCTCCGGTGAAGCGCGGCGTCAATCCAGACAACGTTCCCGATAAGGACGGCTGTGCGGCGAGCAGGTCCCAGAGGATACCGCCGGCGATAATCAGGACCATCGCGATGATAACCCGCTCGAACTGTCGCTGCCTTCGCTCGCCCTGCAGCATGAGGATCACCATGGAGGCACATATCGTAATCGCCGCACCAAGCAGGAGGGGCATGCCGGTGAGCACTTGGAGAGCGAGCGCACCGCCAACGACCTCGGCGAGGTCGGTAGCAATCGCCACCACTTGGGCCTGCAGCCAGTAGCCGAGTCGCACCGGATTCGACGAGTGCTCGGCAATGAGTTCGGGCAGAGTACGGCCCGTGAGCACACCTATCCGCGCCGCGAGGTACTGGATGAGCATGGCCATCAGGTTGGCCCCCACAATCACCCACACTAAGAGGTAGCCATATGTGGCGCCGGCGGTGATGTTGGTGGCGAAGTTTCCCGGGTCCAAATACGCTACGGCTGCAACGAAGCCCGGTCCCAGCATGGTGAACCGGGAGAACCTTCTTCGCCCGCCCGTTACGCGGGATGTCGAAGGATCCCCACCTGTTTCTGCAGGCTGCGGAGTGTGCCGGTCCGCCCGGGATTGTTCGCCCATACTGTTCCACCAATTTTCGAACATCCGAAACTTCTTTGATGGTACACCGAATTACCGACGGAGTGCGTCGAAGTAGGCGAGTAGCCTTGGCGCCATATGCGACACGGGAGGGCGTGATGCGTGATTACCACTGAGAATGCCTGCCACCACAGGTCAAACACAAGTGCTACGCTAGGGCGCATCCCGCAGGGCGCTTCCGCGCGGAAATGTCGGTCCGTCGTCAGGGGATCGCAACGCGGCTGCGGTCAGCCTTCTCGCTGAGTCACACCCCGCTTCGCACAATAGGCGAGAACTCCGGCCACCAACGTCGGGCAACGTAGCCTGCCGGATAGAACAGCTTGCACGACATCGCCCAAGGGGAACCAATGCGTCTCTATTTCCGCTTCCTCGTCTTCTCGTGCGAATCTCTGTTCGGTCGGTTGCAATTCCCGTGCCAGGAACACGTGAATCCCTTCATCGGAGCAGCCCGGTGAGGTGAGGAATTGGACCAGCGGTTCCCATGTTTGCGCGACCAGATCGGTTTCTTCGGCTAACTCGCGCCGCGCCGCGGTGCCGGGGTCTTCCCCTTCTACGTCGAGCAAACCCGCCGGTATCTCCCACATCATGGCGCGCACCGGGTGGCGGTACTGCCGGATCAGCAGAATCTCTTCGCCGGTGACTCCGGGGCGTAGGGCAACCACGGCAACGGCGTCGTCATGTTTCATGTACTCGCGCCGCATCGTAGCGCCGGTGGTCTCTAAAACAATATCGTCGACAAGAACATCGAAAATATGCCCACGATACGGCGCCGCACTAACGGTGACCCGGGCATGAAGCGGCGTCGGCTGGTCGCGTAGTTCTATCGTTTCCATGCCCGCGCCTACAATTCGGTGGCATGTGCCGGGGTGAATTCGGCGACGGCGGTCTCTGGCACGGCGCCGTGCCGTCGCGTCAATGCCGCACCGATCAGTCCCGCGAACAACGGGTGGGCCTTCGTCGGACGACTCTTGAATTCCGGATGTGCCTGTGTCGCCACATAATAGGGGTGCTGCGTTCGGTCCAGTTCGACGAATTCCACGAGTTCGCCGTCCGGTGACACCCCGCTCACGTGCAAACCAGCCTCCTCAAGACGATCCCGGTATTGCGCATTCACTTCATAACGGTGGCGATGACGTTCTGAAACATGGAGAGTTCCGTACAACTCGGCAACCAGCGATCCCTCTCCCAGGGCGGCAGGATAGGCACCCAGCCGCATGGTACCTCCCAGATCGCCGGTGCCATCGACGAATTTGCGCTGCTCATCCATCGTTGCGATCACCGGATCGGGCGTCTGCGGGTCGAATTCGGTCGATGAGGCCTCGGCTAACCCAAGGAGATTACGTGCCGCCTCAATCACCATGCACTGCAGCCCGAGGCAGATTCCCAACGTTGGGATGCCGTTTTCGCGGGCGTAGCGCAATGCGCCGATCTTGCCATCCAGCCCGCGCACGCCGAAGCCTCCGGGAACAAGAATCGCATCGACATCTGAAAGCTGCTCTTCCGCCCCTTCGGGCGTTTCGCATGTATCGGAAGCGACCCACTTTATGGTCACCCGCGCATAGTGATGGAATCCGGCGGCACGTAACGCCTCCGCCACAGAAAGGTACGCATCATGCAGGTCGATGTACTTACCGACAAGCGCCACGGTGATATCCTGACGCGGATGGCGCACCCGGTCGAGAAGACGGTCCCACACCGTCCAGTCGACGTCGCGGAAGCTCATGGAGAGTCGACGCACGACATATGCGTCCAGCCCCTCGTTATGTAAGGTCACAGGAATCTCGTAAATTGAAGCGGCGTCTTGACACTCGATAACGCCTTCCCTGTCGACGTCGCACATCAGTGCAACCTTCTGCCGTACGCTCTCCGGAAGCTCCCGATCACAGCGCAAGACGATCGCGTCAGGTTGAATACCGATGGAACGAAGTGCCGCAACCGAGTGTTGGGTCGGCTTCGTCTTCAGTTCGCCCCCAGCAGCAAGGTAAGGGACAAGTGACACGTGTATGAAGAAGCAGTTGTCGCGGCCAATGAGTTGACGTACTTGCCGGGCCGCTTCCAGGAAGGGTTGCGACTCGATGTCGCCAACTGTGCCCCCGATCTCAGTAATAATCACATCCGGGACCTGGCCGTCCTCATCCGGTTCGGCCTGGGCACGCATGCGGGAGATAATCTCATCGGTGATATGAGGAATCACCTGCACGCATTCGCCCAAGTACTCTCCGGCTCGTTCCTTCGCCAGCACGCGAGAGTACACCTGCCCGGTGGTGGAATTGGCCGCCCCGGAGAGCTCGATATCCAGAAAACGCTCGTAATGCCCGATATCGAGGTCAGTTTCAGTGCCGTCTTTGGTCACGAACACCTCGCCGTGCTGGAAGGGATTCATAGTACCCGGATCCACATTGATATAGGGGTCGAGCTTTTGCATAACAACCCGTAAGCCGCGCGCGCGAAGAAGATGCCCCAGGCTGGAGGCGGTTAGTCCCTTCCCCAAGGAACTGGCTACGCCGCCGGTGACGAAAATCTGACGAGTGATCGAGTTCTGGTTTCCCGGGAGCCGGGCCGAAGTTTGTTCCACGGAACTTCAGACTATCAGAGTGACGGAGCCCCTCCTATCACGACACCGCTGACAATACGACTTGCGGTACACCTCCGGCAGACTACCCGAGCCGCCATCAGTCCCTTTGCTGCTCTTCTTCGGATTGCAGCACATTCCGCACTTTTAGACGAGCCGCATCCGGTCGACCGGTAAGACTCAGTGCGCTGCGATCCACGAGAAGAATAGTGCCACCTCCTGCGGCAATGAGTATGATGGCTCCCCCCATTGCCGCCACAAGTGCACCCAAAAGACCACTGCCCAGTAGCGCCAACAGGCCCTGCACCCCGAAATGCGCCAACACTGCGGCTGCCGAGACGGCAACGGCCACCATGAGCGCCGACTTGCCGTATCCGCGGGTCGCCTCGGGTCCAAGTGCTCTGCGGATTGCCACTATTTCACCGAGAGCACCGATTGTCATCCCCGCGGAGATGGCAATGCCAATGGCCACGAGCACCGATGACCGGCCTTCCACGCCGATCACCATCGCAACGCCGAGAACCGCGCAGACACTCAGCCACGCGACCGAACTCACCGCCGCGACTGCCTTCGGTGCGTTGATCGCATACAGCACCCGCGAGCAATGGTAGATGAGGGCGTAGCCAACCAGGCCGGGCGCCATCGCGCGCATGGCGATATCCATGCCCGCTACCGGCCGCAGAATATCAAAAATCAACTGTGCCGGTGTCGCAAGCACGGCGAGCAGTGCTACGCATACGATTCCAATCTCCAGCACGAGCCGCGTTGATCGCGCTGTCAGCTCGGAGAGCCCCGGACGGCCGGGCAGCGCAGCTGCCGCGGAAAGACGAGGGAAGACTGCAGTGGCAATGGGAACTGCCAAAACCGCATAGGGCACCATGTAGACCGCGTTCGCGAAGGTGTACACCGGGTAGGCGCCGGTACCACCCCGCGCATTGGCAACCACCATGATTGTGACGATCTGCATTTGCTGTGCGGCAAGGCCACCCAACCCCGCACCCATGAGCCGCAACGCACGCCGGGCGACGCCCGCTGGAAACCGGAGCGTGGGCCGTAGATGTATCAATTTGAGAACGGGAATGAGCTGCGGAACAGAGAACGCGACGACACCCGCCGTCGTTCCCCACCCCAGCCAGCACACGGCGGCGCTACTCAAATTCGCCGGTGCGTTCTGCTGGCCGTTCGCCAAATGGCCAAAGAGGACGAACGTACCAATCACGGTCAGCGACGACAACATGGGCGCCACAGCCGGCAGCAAGAAGCGGTTGTGAGCCTGCAGGATGCCGGTCAGAACCACTGACAGCCCGTACAGCGGTATCTGCAGTGCGAACATCTGCAGCAAGCGCTGGGCCAGCTCCAGTTCGCCCTCATCTACTCCGCTTCCCAGTAGCAGACGGGTGATGGGGCCGGCCAGCACGACCACAATACCTGCCAGCGGGAATCCGACGAGCGCGATCCAGGTGATGAGGGCAGAGGCGGTCCGCTCAAGTTCCTGGCGCATACGTTTGGCCAAGAAACCGGAAATCAGAGGGATGACCGCGCCCGCAAGGGCGCCGCCCGCAGCCACTTCGAACAGAACATTTGGCACGGTATTCGAGGTGGAATACGCCTCACCGGCAAGTGTGTCTCCCAGTGCACCGTTCTGCGCCCAGGTCCGCACGAAACCAACCAGACGCGCAAGCAGGGTGAGAACAGCGATTGATCCCGCCGCGCCAAGCACGGATGCTGCAGGCGATCTCATGCCCGTCCGATACTGTCAATCCACGCCAGAAGCCGATTCTCCTCAATAACCTTCGAGAACGACACCTTCTCACTGGCGAGAGTCAGGCCGACAAGACCACCAAGCGCTCCCCACCGCAGGAGCGGGCTCTTCAGCGATGCCAGCGCCATTCCCGTGGCTGCTCCAACACAGTTGGCGCCGAGGTCTCCCAGCATGCCAACACCGGCCAAGTCTTCTGGCAAGGCGACGGCACTGGCTCCTACAACGCCACAGGCAAGCGGGCCACCAATTGTGTTTCCTCCTGCGGCCAGTGGCCCTGCCAGCATCATGGATGCTTTCAGGGCACGCCCGGGCCGCAGGTCCAAGAGGTTGACCAGATTCGCTGTTCCCGCAATCAACGCCGCTTGATTCGTCCACTGACCGATTCGTCGCATATGCCCGCCTTCATGTGGCAAGGCGGCGGCACCAACCGCAGATCCCAGGCCGATAACGCCAATCTTCAGGGCCCCGGAGGTCAGTTGCCCGCGTCGCAACGCGCCGAGATGCCCTTTCAAGCCTTTCCCTTTCGCCGGGAAACGGTCTTCCAGCTGGTCGTCGATGTAGCCTGCAGCCGCACTGGCTCCTACCGCGAAGACGGCGCCCATCCGTGCATGAGACGGCACGACGAGGCTCGACACCAAGACTCCGGCCGCAGCCTCGATTCCCTCAGTAAGCGTCACGGTCGCGCCGGAGAACGATGTTCTCTCCCAGCTGCGAAAGGAAGCCTCACGCCGCTTAATCACAGCTTTGGCCAATATGGAAGCGGCGGCACCCGTGACGATTGCGCCCATTTTACGGGCCGTACCCGTTCTCAGCCCGACCCTGGTCACTGGTCCTCGCTAGGGCTGTCGCTGGGGTTCTCACTGGGTTCGCTTGTGCTCTGCGCCGATGCCGCAGCGTTCACGCGAGTGCCCAACACCGCCTCGGCGCCTTCCTGGGACCCGAGCGAGACATGTGTGCCGACAATCTCGGCGGCGACCGCAAGTGATGTATTGATGCTCGCGGAGACTGTTCCCACCGAGTCCACCGTTGAGCCGACATCCGCCCGCCGCATGCCGACCAGTGGGTCGTCGTCCTGAACCATCGACCCGACGGCCACGGTCGGTCCCCGTCCCGCCGACGTCGTAAAGAGGGATGTATAGACGCCGTTTTGCGCAGTGATCTCGGCTGCGTCAGGGCTTGCCGATGCAGTGGCATCACTTGACTCAGCGGTTGCCGGTGTGACGATCACAATGGCATCTGCCGGTGCCGTTACCTCACGGGTTACATTAACCAGCTGCTTCTTATCATCAGCGGTGAGAGAATCCGCAAACACCTGCACGTTACCGTCGCTGGTTCCCTTGCGAAGGTACATATCGACAAAAACCGCGATTATCTCATTCGTACCGGCGTTGTCTGGAAGTGAATCGGCGTAGTCAGCCAACTGGGAAGCAAGGGCTTGGCGGTAGGTTGACTGGTTTGACGAGGCGAAATTCTCGGTCAGTCTGACTTCACCACTGATGGTCGCGCCGGCGCTTTCGAGCCTGTCCTCGAGGCCCCTGACCGTTTCGTCATCGACACCGGGCAGCATGATCAATCCGACATTGCGTCCGGTCAACGTCCCTTCCACAAGTTGAGTCCCGGCGGCGCTCAGAGCGGTGTTCTCATTCTCCAGCGTCTCTTGTGCCGCGTCCAGCGCATCACGTGCTTCATCGCGTGACTCTCGCAGTGTCTCCACCTGTCCGGACAACGCGTTTCCAATCGTGTTCTGGAGCGGCCCGGCGCCCAGAATAATCCCAACGGCCAAGGCGATGAACACCGAGACCAGAGACACCAGATGGTACCTGAAGTCGACCATAATATTCCTTTACATCAGAAGATAGACCGGAACCAGCGCACAATGTCGCCGCACCACACCGACACCAGTTCAACGAGCGCTTGGCCGGCCGCCGTGGCGGTCAGTGCAGCACCGATAGCCACGCATCCCGCGAGGATGAGCGCGAAAATCTGCCAGTTGGAGATTCGCGAACGGTAGAGCTGCGAAACTCCCTTAGCATCAATCAGCTTACCGCCGATCGCCAGTCGAGTCAGAAAAGTGGAGGCCATTCCCGAGCGGCCCTTATCCAGGAACTCGATAAGAGTGTTGTGGGTTCCCACTGCCACAATGAGCTTGGCACCCTTGTCGTCGGCCAACAGCATCGCAACATCCTCAGATGTACCCGTGCACGGAAAAACGACATGGGGAACACCGAGATCTTCAACGCGTTTCCGGCCCGGGGCCCGGCCGTCGCGGTAGGCATGAACGATGACTTCCGCACCCGATGCCAATGCCTTGTCCGATACCGAGTCCATGTCACCAACGATCATGTCCAGTGGCAATCCTTCTTCCAGGATTGCGTCTGCCCCACCGTCCACGCCGATCATGATTGGACGAGTTTCGCGAATGTAGGGACGCAGCGCGGCAAGATCTTCTTTGTACCGATAGCCACGCACTACCACCAGTACTTGGCGTCCCTCGAACTTGGTCTTGACGTCGGGCACGCCGACGCCATCAAAAATGAGGTCCTGCTCGCGTTCAACATATTCCATGGTGTTGGTGGCGAACGCCTTGAGTTGCACGCTCATTCCCGCCCGCGCGGCCTCCTGGTCAGCCGCGATGGTTTCGGCAGTTTGTACCACGCCTTCGGCGATAAGTTCGTCGCCGACGTACACGCGCCCTCTTCCAGGCGTACATGTTGCCCTTCGCGGATGTCCATGACCGCCGAACCGAGGTCGTCTATCAACAAGACGTCGGCCTCCTGCAGGATCCCCGGCCCCAAGTTCGGATAGCGTCCCGACGTCGACTTCGCGGCGTTAAGCACCGCTGCGGGTTTACAACCGACCAGCGCCTCAGCCGCCACGCGGTCGATATCGCTGTGATCAATAATGGCGACGTCGCCCGCTTCCAGGCGTTTGGTCAGATTCTTGGTGCGCGCATCAACCCGCGCGGGTCCCGCCGATTCACCGGGATCCTGCGGGTCCTTTTTCCGCCGGAAATGAATAGCCACAAAGTCATCGTGCCACATCCACGCCCTCGAGCAATTCAGCGGCGTGCGCGCGTGCCGTCTTTGAGGCCGTTCCCCCCAGCATCCGCGCCAGTTCATTGAGGCGTTCCTCACCCTCGACGCTAAGGACGTCCGTGCGCGCCGCTTCGGCGCCGTCTCGCTTGACGACGACGGCCTGAGTTTGGGCGTATGCCGCCACTTGAGCGAGGTGAGTGACGACGATGACCTGGCTTGTATTGCCGAGGTTCGCAAGACGTTTTCCCACTGCCAGGGCGGCGCGCCCACCGATTCCGGCGTCGACTTCGTCGAACAGAAAGGTGTGGTCCGTTTCATGGTCCCGTGTTGCTAGCGCAACCTCAACGGCGAGCATGACACGCGAGAGTTCTCCACCGGAAGCGCCTTCTCCGAGCGGGCGCAATGGTGCGCCACGGTGGGAGGCAAGTAAGAAGCTGATTGCGTCTGCTCCGTGCGGAGCGGGTTCGTGGGTCGCCACCTTAATCTCGAATCTGGCATCCGGGAGGGCAAGATCCGTGAGTTCGGCTTGAACCAGCTGCGCTAACCCGCGTGCTGCTTCCGCACGTGCCGAGTGCAGGTCGGCTCCGCAGCGCCGCCGTCGCGCCTCCGCTTCTTCCAGTTCGCGAACAAGCTCTTCACGCGTGGCTTCGGGGTCGCCGAGTCTCTCCAAGGCCGCACGAGCCCGTGCGGTAGCCGCCAAGGCCTCGTCAATGCCCATGCCGAGCTCGCGGCGTAATCCCGACAGTTCTTGCCGACGTTCATAGATCGCTGCCAGCTTCTCCGGGTCCGCTGCCGTGTGCGCCGCCAAATCTGCCAGCGTGGCGGCGATATCATTGAGCTCATTCTCGGCGCTCGACAGACGTAGTCGGAGCTCGTTCAACCGGTCGTCGGCAGCAACGTCATCTAAGGCCCGCCGCGCCATGGCCACGGTTGTCAACGCTGGTTCCTCCACGGTGTCGGATCCCGCGAGCTGCGCCGCAGCTTCCGATATTCCCGCATAGTTCTGCTCGATCATCTCCAGATACCGTGCCTGTGCCCGCAGTTCATCGTCCTCACCGGGCTGCGGGCGAACCGCATCTACTTTCTGGACCAGCGCTTCGTAGGCCAAGCGCTGCTCTGCTTGGCCACGGATATCAGCCTCAAAGTCCGCGAGTGCCTTTTGTGCTGCGGCGTGCTGGTTCCATGCGTCCGCCCATGCCTGGGCGGCGTTCGCCACGGCTTGGCCGCCGAACATGTCAAGTGCGCGCCGCTGTTGCGCTGGGGTAGCTAAGCGGAGCTGATCGGACTGGCCGTGTAGGGTAACGAGATCGCCGGCGATCTCCCGCAACACCGCGGTTGGAACGGACCGGCCTCCGATGAAGGAGCGGGAGCGTCCGGAGGCGGGCACATGGCGGGCCACGATGAGCACCGCCACGTCGCCGTCGTCGTCCCACTGCCCGCCGACCTCGGCCACTCGCGCGAGAATCTGGGCATCCGCGGGGACGACGAAAGTTCCCTCCACTTCCGCCAAGTCTGCCCCCTGACGAACCCTGCCCGGGTCGGCTTTTGCACCTAATAGGAGTTGCAACGACGTCACAGCCATCGTCTTGCCGGCTCCGGTTTCACCGGTTAAGGCAGTCAGGCCGGTACCAAGCTCAAGTTCGGCGTGCTCGATAACACCCAGATTTGAGATTCGAACCCGCTCTATCATTGCACCTCACCACCGTATGACAACTCATCGACTGTGGCAGCTCATCTACTATCGTAAGTTGCTCTGTTCACGCCATCCCGTCACAGGAAGTTGGAACTTCGTCACCAGACGGCCGGAGAACGGCGAATCGTTCAGTCGCGCCAACAACACCGGATGCTCACCACGTACCGCAGTAACAGTTGATCCACAGGGAGCCGGCAGGATCCGTCGCCCGTCGCACCATACACGCGCATTATCGGCATGCACACGCAATTCCAACGTTGAAGTCGGCCCGACCACTAACGGCCGGGTGAATAGAGCATGGGCAGCGATCGGTGTCAGGAGCATCGCTTCGACGTCGGGCCATACGATCGGGCCGCCCGCCGAGAAGCTGTAAGCGGTGGAACCGGTGGGTGTCGAGAAGACAACGGTGTCGACCTTGAAGGCGGAAAGCTCCCGAGAGTCCACACCGATTTCTACCTCAATCATGCGTGAGGTCTCGTCTTTCTCGATAGCGGCATCGTTAAGAGCCCAGTCCCGCAACACCGTCCCGTCGGGAAGTGTGACCGTCAGATCGATGGTCATGCGGCGATCAACGGCCCACTGGCCCTCGGCAATCTGATCGACAACGCGTGGCAAATCATCCGGATCTGCCTCGGACAGGAAGCCTACATGGCCGTAGTTGATGCCGAGGATAGGGGTTCCTTCCGGTCGACCGAGTTCCGCGGCACGCAATACGGTGCCGTCACCGCCGATCACCAGGATCAGCTCCGCACCGCGTACGGCCTGCGGGGTCTCCCCCAGTTCCACCCGAATTCCCCTGGCCGTGAGAGCATCTGTTACCGCCTTAACGGAGCGGTCCACGTCTGGGCGCGCCGGGTGGGCGATCAGCGCCACCTTTCGATCCATCAGTCTCCTACCCTTGGGCCGACCGGCCCTGTCTCAATGGCCTCTTGAATAGCACGTGACAGGGTCTCACCGAGTCTATCCGGCTCGCCCGCCTTCATATACAGAAAGTACTCTACATTGCCGGCGGGTCCGGGCAGCGGCGATGCCGCTACCGCCTTGATTGCGAGGCCTGCATCGCGAGCGGACTGTGCAACGCGCAGCACCGCCTGGTGATGCAAGGCGGGGTCACGAACCACACCACCCGAGCCGAGCAGCTCACGTCCGACTTCGAACTGGGGCTTGACCATGAGCAGGAAGTCCGCATCCGGTGTGGCCGCTGCGATCAACGCGGGGAGCACGAGCGCTAAAGAGATAAAAGAAAGGTCACCGACTACCAGGCTCGGCGCGGGGGCGACAAGGGCGGGATCAAGAGTACGTACATTCGTCCGTTCGATCACCGTAACTCGTGGATCTTCTCGTAGTTTCCACGCTATTTGTCCGTATCCGACGTCGACGGCGACCACGTGTTCAGCCCCCCGGCGTAGCAGCACCTCGGTAAAACCTCCCGTGGAGGCCCCTGCATCGAGACAACGCCTTCCTTTGATAACCGGACCGTCGCCAGCCAATGCGTCCAGTGCGCCAATCAACTTGTAGGCACCGCGTGAAACATAGGACTCGCCACTTCCTTCTTTCACTACCAGTGCCTGCGCGGGATCCATTTGTCGAGCCGCCTTATGCACAACTACTCCGTCAAGGTAGACCGCCCCTTGCGAAATCAGTTCTGCAGCGTGCTGTCTGGACCGCGCTAGCTTGCGGCGGACCAACTCGGCATCGACGCGGATGAGCCGTGCCATGGTCTAACCCTGTGCCTGCGAGAGTTTACGTGTCAGGGCCAAGTGCACTGCTTCAAGTGACTCGATCTGCCCATCAAGATCCTGCTCGGCAAGCTGCTGTAGCGCTTTTTCCGGATCAAGGGGAGCCTGTGGAACCGGTGTACTGTCAGTCATGATAATTCTCCGTGGTTATCGCCATCCGCAACAGAAGCGTACACTTTTAGAACACGGGCATCGCTGTATGGCGCCGACGACGGGGTTTCCCGCGATCCAAACCTGCGCGCCTTCGCCTCAAATGCACGCAGACGACGGGGAGCTGCCGCCCTCCCGCCTCAATCGCACGTCCCTTGACCGGGCCGATGGTGCGGTCGTCATGTTGTCAGTGCTCGGACTTCCGGCGCACTGTTAGTTCCGGAACGGCAGCGGCAAGAGCCTTCGCATCGGTACCGGCGTCACTGGCCGCCCACGCCGCCGCCGCCAGGGCACGATAAGTGTTCAAGTCAAGCGGGTCCGTCAACTGCGCTCCGCCCAATTCGAAGGCAGTGCCGGTCCAGCGGGCGCGGCGGTCTCCCACCACATGCCAGCCATCGTCGTCGCGACTATGCTCCGGATAGGGCTCATTAAGTCCGCGTAGATCGTCACACAGGTAGGTGGGACGACGTGCTGGTTCAACCAGAACGATATCGCGGGCAGAGGCCAAGCCCGTGAGAACATGCAGACACGGAATGCCCGCGGTCACTGCCCCTTTTACATCCGTATCCAGATTGTCCCCGATGAACAACGGGTTCTCCGCGTTCTTGAAGCGTGCCGCCATGCGATAGATCTCTGGTTCTGGCTTACCGGCAGACAGCGGGACAGCGCCGGTGGTATTGCATACCGCCAGTACAAGAGAGCCATTGCCTACCATGATTCCCCGCTCTCGCGGGACGCTCTTATCCAGATTGGTAGCGATATACATGGCTCCATTGGCGATTGCCAGCGCCACCTCGGATAGTGCCTCCCAGTTGACCTCCGGAAAAAAGCCTTGAATAACCGCTTCCGGATAGTCATCTGCCGATTGCACAACGGTGAAATAGTCGGCCTTGGCAACGGCATCGTGCAAGCCCGGGCCACCCATGATCATCAACCGCGCACCGCGCGCAAGCCGTTCTTGCGCAAGACCAACGGCGACATGAGCCGAAGAAACCACCTCTTCGGGGCGTGCAGGCATACCTAAGGAAACAAGCTGTTCAGCCACCTGTTCGCCGGTGCGAGAGGCATTGTTTGTGACGTAGGCGACACGCATGCCGTTGGCCAGGGCGGTGCGAATGCCTTCGGCCGCATGGGGCACCGCATTCTTCCCGGTGTAGGTGACGCCATCTAGGTCGAAGAGTCCTACATCAAACCGGGAGGCAAGAGTCTGGGCCGCAGAAGTCTCGGTCATCACTCGTACTCCTCTTGATCAGTGTCTTGCGCATCATCAATGCGCTCGGGACCATCAACGCCCTCCGGACCATCAACGCCCTCCGGACCATCAACGCCCTCCGGACCATCAACGCCCTCCGGACCATCGCCATGCTCAGCCCCAGCGCTGGCGGTTTCCTCGGCGAACGCGTCGTCGTCCCATTCAAACTCTCGCTGATCATCGTCATCGCCTTCGCTTAGCTCAGGCTCGTCAACGTCGCCGAGCATTTCCTCACCTGCACCTGCGGAATCGATCTCTCCCTCACCCTCAGACACAAGCTCCTCATCCTCAAGGACCTCGACCTCACCGTTCTCGTCGTACACCGGCTTCCAGGTCGAACGAAGTTCCTCGGCCTCTTCTTCTCGTCCTAACTCCGCCAGTCGATCAGCGCGGATTAGCTCGACGCGAGCCCGCAACATTTCATCTAGATTCTCGACCTTGATACGTTCCAGGACTGCCAGACCACCGGCAGAGTCTCCACTGTCCGCGCGTGCGCCTGAGGTGACCAACGCCAGTTCAATCTGCTCCTCGGGAGCAAGGCGCTTGAGCGGAATCTCCGATATGAATGCCAACGCCTTCTCCGGACGCCCGAGTCCCCGCTCTGAGTCTGCCTCCAGCGCAACATGGCTATAGTCGTCTGTCATGCGACGATATGTCCGCAGTTCGCGAAGCGCTTCAGAATAACGCCCCGTCAGGTAGGCCGCCACCCCCAGGGCCTCCCGCACAACGTCCACCCGCGTTGCGCGACGATACGCTGCGCGCGCGTGCTCGTAGGCGATCTCAGGGTCGACATCCATCATCGAACCCGCGAAGACCAAGTGCCGCGCAACTCTGTCTGCGGTTTCCTTTCGCAGAGCCATGAGGTGCCGCCGCGACTCGGAATCAAGATCCTTCGCTGATACCGTCTCCGGCAATTCGGGCTCAGAATCGCGATGTTGCCTATGATCCTCGCCGTTGTCCCAGCGGCGGTCGTTGTCTCGGTGGTCGTTGCGTTTGTAGCCGCCACGGTCTTGGTAGCGGTCGTCTCGGCGTGGGCGGGAATCAGAGTGTCCGTACCGGTCCTCCCGGTAGCCACCACGACCGCGTCCGTCGTCGTCACGGCGGTCTTCCCAGCGGCGTCCTTCACCACGCTCGTAACGGTCCCGGCCATACCCGCGTCGATCATCCCGACGACGATCATCACCACGACTCCACCCACGATCATCCCGACGACGACCACCATCGCGGTCGTCGCGCCCGCGGGGGCGGTAGTCACGCCGGTCATCATCGCCGTAACGATCCCGCCGGTTCTCGCGTTGGCCTCGGTAACCGTCGCCGTTGTCCCAGCGGCGGTCGTTGTCTCGGTGGTCGTTGCGTTTGTAGCCGCCACGGTCTTGGTAGCGGTCGTCTCGGCGTGGGCGGGAATCAGAGTGTCCGTACCGGTCCTCCCGGTAGCCACCACGACCGCGTCCGTCGTCGTCACGGCGGTCTTCCCAGCGGCGTCCTTCACCACGCTCGTAACGGTCCCGGCCATACCCGCGTCGATCATCCCGACGACGATCATCACCACGACTCCACCCACGATCATCCCGACGACGACCACCATCGCGGTCGTCGCGCCCGCGGGGGCGGTAGTCACGCCGGTCATCATCGCCGTAACGATCCCGCCGGTTCTCGCGTTGGCCTCGGTAACCGTCGCCGTTGTCCCAGCGGCGGTCGTTGTCTCGGTGGTCGTTGCGTTTGTAGCCGCCACGGTCTTGGTAGCGGTCGTCTCGGCGTGGGCGGGAATCAGAGTGTCCGTACCGGTCCTCCCGGTAGCCACCACGACCGCGTCCGTCGTCGTCACGGCGGTCTTCCCAGCGGCGTCCTTCACCACGCTCGTAACGGTCCCGGCCATACCCGCGTCGATCATCCCGACGACGATCATCACCACGACTCCACCCACGATCATCCCGACGACGACCACCATCGTCTCGGGACGACCTAGCGCGTCGATCTGAGGCCGACTGCCACCCGGAGGATGGGCGCTCCTCGCGCTCGAATTCACCTGACGTATTCTGATCCTCTGACATTTCCACCCTCGCGGTTCAGTTATAAGCAAGCATCATGGTTGTAGAGACAACGCTAAGAGTGTACCTGCTTCTAGGCATAGGTGGGAATGCCATTTGGGTGTTCGCTAGGTCTCGGGTATGGCTTTAGACGGTGTGCCTGTTGCTCGTGTTTGGTGCGGTGAGCGCCGGGCGCTGTGGCGCGGTGCTGGTGGCGTGTGCGAGTGTTGGTGGTGCGTGTCGTGGGGTGCCGTTGGGTTCTTCGGGTTTTCCGTGGCTTTGCGTGGTTTTGCGTGGTTTTGCGTGAATGATCCGGCGTTTTGCTGAAAGCCCGGGAAATTTGGTTGGTGGGTTGGCACGGGCGAGCCGTGTCGGCGTGATGTGGCTTGTGGGTCGGCGTGGTGGATCTTGGTCGAGGTGCTGCTGGGGACTGTGTTTGCCGCCGTCCTTGTTGGTTTTCATGGTTGGCACTGTTGTCTCTGCATCATCGTCGCAGTGTTTGCCCGTCGGCGAATACTAACGGTCGATGAGCGGGGGGAATGATCCGCGAGACGGCGAGAACCCGGGGTTGTTGGCACCGGGCCTGTGCCGAGCATTCTTTGTGCCATCACGGCCGTGCTGGTTCGGTATCTCGGTGCTACGCTCGGCCACCGTTTCAATGCCTGAGCGGGTCGGCGCGGCGGGATTTGGCTTCCGTGCCAGCTCAAACACGGGCCCGGGGCCGGGTAAGAGTGTGGCAGAGGTGACCACCACCGGGCCTATAGGCCCGTGACTCCACACGCCTGCCGGGTGCCTGTCGTGCTTGTCGGGCGCCTGCAGGGCGCTGTCGGGTTTGTCTGGTGGGCCAAGACAACAACCAGGAATGCGTCTAAACACAATACCCACAGACAACACGCATACGCCCGAGGGCCAGAACCCCACAAGACAACAACTCCTTGCGGGTTCTGGCCCCCAGACCAACCGAGAACGTGGTGGCAGTGTCCTACTCTCCCACACCCTGCCGAGTGCAGTACCATCGGCGCTGGCAGGCTTAGCTTCCGGGTTCGGAATGGGACCGGGCGTTTCCCTACCGCTATGACCACCACCACAAACAACACGGGCACCCACACCCAACCACCAAGCCCCTCACACGAGTGGCCTGCTTGGCGTGGGGATCGTGAATCGTATAGTAGGCGCGAGCACACAAGAAAACACGTGTTATAGGTCATCGGTCATTAGTACCGGTCAGCTCCACCCCTTACAAGGCTTCCACATCCGGCCTATCAACCCCGTCATCTCCGGGGACCTCCCCCACACCCTCAAGAGAGCATGGATCGAGAACTCATCTTGAAGCAGGCTTCCCGCTTAGATGCTTTCAGCGGTTATCCCTTCCGAACGTAGCCAACCAGCCATGCCCCTGGCGGGACAACTGGCACACCAGCGGTCCGTCCGTCCCGGTCCTCTCGTACTAGGGACAGCCCTTCTCAATTCTCCAACGCGCGCAGCGGATAGGGACCGAACTGTCTCACGACGTTCTGAACCCAGCTCGCGTACCGCTTTAATGGGCGAACAGCCCAACCCTTGGGACCTACTCCAGCCCCAGGATGCGACGAGCCGACATCGAGGTGCCAAACCATGCCGTCGATATGAACTCTTGGGCAAGATCAGCCTGTTATCCCCGGGGTACCTTTTATCCGTTGAGCGACGGCGCTTCCACAAGCCACCGCCGGATCACTAGTTCCGACTTTCGTCCCTGCTCGACCCGTCAGTCTCACAGTCAAGCCCCCTTGTGCACTTACACTCACCACCTGATTGCCAACCAGGCTGAGGGAACCTTTGAGCGCCTCCGTTACCCTTTAGGAGGCAACCGCCCCAGTTAAACTACCCACCAGGCACTGTCCCGGGCCCGGATCACGGACCACAGTTAGATGCGCGCTACGACCAGAGTGGTATTTCACCAACGACTCCACCACCACTAGCGTGACAGCTTCACAGCCTCCCACCTATCCTACACAAACCGCACCACACACCAATACCAAGCTATAGTAAAGGTCCCGGGGTCTTTCCGTCCTGCTGCGCGAAACGAGCATCTTTACTCGTACTGCAATTTCACCGAGCTCGTGGTCGAGACAGCGGAGAAGTCGTTACGCCATTCGTGCAGGTCGGAACTTACCCGACAAGGAATTTCGCTACCTTAGGATGGTTATAGTTACCACCGCCGTTTACTGGGGCTTAACTTCCTAGCGTCACCCCCCACACAGAGGAGCTAACCAGTCCGCTTAACCTTCCAGCACCGGGCAGGCGTCAGTCCGTATACATCGCCTTACGGCTTCGCACGGACCTGTGTTTTTGATAAACAGTCGCTTCTCCCTCTTCTCTGCGACCCACACCCCTCCACCCCGCACGGGGATGTCAAGACACGGGCCCCCCTTCTCCCGAAGTTACGGGGGCATTTTGCCGAGTTCCTTAACCACGATTCACTCGCACGCCTCGGTATACTCTACCTGACCACCTGTGTCGGTTTCGGGTACGGGCGGCTCAAACCTCGCGTCGATGCTTTTCTCGGCAGCACAGGATCACCCCATATCCACCCCACAACGGGATGCCATCATCAGGCCTCAGTCACATGCCCCCCGGATTTACCAAAGGAACGACCCACACCCTTAAACATGCCAAGCCATAAGGCACGCGGGACTACCACTCTGCGTCACACCTGTTAACACGCTTGCAGAAGCAGGCTCGGACCCCACGCCATCACACACACCCGCCCCGAAAGACGACCGCGCGATCCGGGATGGTTAGCATCACCCACACCCACATGGACGGTTCTTCGCCGGTACCAGAATATCAACTGGTCACCCATCGACTACGCCTGTCGGCCTCGCCTTAGGACCCGACTAACCCAGGGCGGAACAACCTAGCCCTGGAACCCTTAGTCAATCAGCGGACGGGATTCCCACCCGTCTCTCGTTACTCATGCCTGCATTCTCACTCCCACGCAGTCCACCACACAGTCACCCGGCAGCTTCACCCCACGCAGAACGCTCCCCTACCACACCCAACCCCTCAACCCACCCCAAGGCAGGCCCGGGAACACGCTGGGCATCCGCGGCTTCGGTGGTGTGCTTAAGCCCCGCTACATTATCGGCGCAGAACCACTCGACCAGTGAGCTATTACGCACTCTTTCAAGGATGGCTGCTTCTAAGCCAACCTCCTGGCTGTCACAGCAACCCCACATCCTTTCCCACTTAGCACACACTTCGGGACCTTAACCGACGATCTGGGCTGTTTCCCTCTCGACAACGAAGCTTATCCCCCGCCGTCTCACTGCCACGCTCAACCCTTGCAGCATTCGGAGTTTGGCTGACCTCAGTAACCCTGTCAGGCCCATCAGCCACCCAGTCGCTCTACCTCCACAAGGAACCACGCAACGCTGTACCTAAATACATTTCGGGGAGAACCAGCTATCACGGAGTTTGATTGGCCTTTCACCCCTACCCACAACTCATCCCCCAGGTTTTCAACCCTGGTGGGTTCGGGCCTCCACACGCTCTTACACGAGCTTCACCCTGGCCATGGGTAGATCACCCCGCTTCGGGTCTAGAACACGCGACTCACGCCCTCTTCAGACTCGCTTTCGCTACGACTACCCCACACGGGTTAACCTCGCCACGCATCACTAACTCGCAGGCTCATTCTTCAAAAGGCACGCCATCACCCCCACAAAAAAGGGCTCTGACGGATTGTAGGCGCCCGGTTTCAGGCACTATTTCACTCCCCTCCCGGGTACTTTTCACCATTCCCTCACGGTACTATCCACTATCGGTCACCAGGAGTATTCAGCCATGACAAGTGGTCTTGCCAGATTCACACGAGATTCCACGAGCCCCGTGCTACTCGGGAACGCAACCAACACGCAACACCAGGATTTCACCTACGGGGCTCTCACCCTCTCCGGCAGGCCTTCCCAGACCCTTCGACTACCCCAGCATCAACACGCAGCCCCCCGTCGGAGGAACAACAGCCACGCCCCACAACCCCGCACGCGCAACGCCCGACGACTCTCACACACGCACAGTTTAGGCCACCATCCGCTTTCGCTCACCACTACTCACGGAATATCTCTTCCTACGGGTACTAAGATGTTTCACTTCCCCGCGTACCCATCCGCGCCCTATACATTCAGACACGAACGACCAGGCACAACCCCGGCCAGGTTACCCCATTCGGACACCCTCGGATCAACACCCGCTCGCCGACTCCCCGAGGCATATCGCAGGCCGCAACGTCCTTCCTCGGCCCCTGGTACCCAGGCATCCACCGAACGCCCATAAACACCTACAACACTTTCAAGATACTCGCACCCACTATACAATTCACAACCACCACACCAACACCACACCCACCCCCACACAAGAAGGCAGACACGGGCAGCAAAGGCATAACACCCAAGAGCCTGACAGTGCGCCTGGCCAACAAAACAACAGCACCCCAACACCCACACCCACAAACAAGCATGAGCACACCAGGGCACTCCCTAGAAAGGAGGTGATCCAGCCGCACCTTCCGGTACGGCTACCTTGTTACGACTTCGTCCCAATCGCCAACCCCACCTTCGACCGCTCCCCCCACCAAAAAAGCAGTTAGGCCACGAGCTTCGGGTGTTGCCAACTTTCGTGACGTGACGGGCGGTGTGTACAAGGCCCGAGAACGTATTCACCGCGGCGTTGCTGATCCGCGATTACTAGCGACTCCGACTTCACGTAGTCGAGTTGCAGACTACGATCCGAACTGAGACCAGCTTTAAGAGATTCGCTCCACCTCACGATATCGCAACCCTCTGTACCGGCCATTGTAGCATGCGTGAAGCCCAAGACATAAGGGGCATGATGATTTGACGTCATCCCCACCTTCCTCCGAGTTAACCCCGGCAGTCTCCCGTGAGTCCCCAACCAAATGCTGGCAACACGAGACAAGGGTTGCGCTCGTTGCGGGACTTAACCCAACATCTCACGACACGAGCTGACGACAACCATGCACCACCTGCACGCCAGTCCAAAGACCCGCACATCTCTGCACGATCCCGACGCATGTCAAGC
Source organism: Actinobaculum sp. 313 (assembly GCF_003073475.1). Taxonomy (GTDB): domain Bacteria; phylum Actinomycetota; class Actinomycetes; order Actinomycetales; family Actinomycetaceae; genus Asp313. Next base: position 1,498,222 of record NZ_CP029033.1, read on the forward strand.
CTTGGTAAGGTTCTTCGCGTTGCATCGAATTAATCCGCATGCTCCGCCGCTTGTGCGGGCCCCCGTCAATTCCTTTGAGTTTTAGCCTTGCGGCCGTACTCCCCAGGCGGGGCACTTAATGCGTTAGCTACGGCGCAGAACCCACAAACAAGCCCCACACCTAGTGCCCAACGTTTACAGCATGGACTACCAGGGTATCTAATCCTGTTCGCTCCCCATGCTTTCGCTCCTCAGCGTCAGTAACGGCCCAGTGACCTGCCTTCGCCATCGGTGTTCCTCCCGATATCTGCGCATTCCACCGCTACACCGGGAATTCCAGCCACCCCTACCGCACTCCAGCCTGCCCGTACCCACTGCACGCGCGAAGTTAAGCCCCGCGTTTTCACAGCAGACGCAACAAACCGCCTACGAGCCCTTTACGCCCAATAATTCCGGACAACGCTCGCGCCCTACGTATTACCGCGGCTGCTGGCACGTAGTTAGCCGGCGCTTCTTCTACAGGTACCCTCAACCACCCAAACGAGCAGCCTTGTCCCCTGCCGAAAGAGGTTTACAACCCGAAAGCCTTCATCCCCCACGCGGCGTCGCTGCATCAGGCTTGCGCCCATTGTGCAATATCCCCCACTGCTGCCTCCCGTAGGAGTCTGGGCCGTATCTCAGTCCCAATGTGGCCGGTCACCCTCTCAGGCCGGCTACCCGTCGACGCCTTGGTAGGCCATCACCCCACCAACAAGCTGATAGGCCGCGAGCCCATCCCCCACCAGAAAAACCCTTTCCCCCAGCACCATGCGACACCAAGGGAATACCCGGTATTAGACCCCGTTTCCAAAGCTTATCCCGAAGAAGAGGGCAGGTTACTCACGTATTACTCACCCGTTCGCCACTAACCCACCCCAACCAAAAAGCCAGAATGAGCCCGTTCGACTTGCATGTGTTAAGCACGCCGCCAGCGTTCGTCCTGAGCCAGGATCAAACTCTCCACAAAAAACAAAAAGAGAGCCAAACCCAACCCAACAAAAACAGCAACCAACCACCCACCACAACAGCAGACAGCCAGCCACCAAACAAAAAACAAAAACCAGACACACTATCAAGCACCCAAACACCACACCCACACCCCAGAAGACGTCGGCGTTACCACCTTGGCCTCCGGAAGGGGCACTCAGCGAGTCTACCAGATTTCGCCTGTCGCGTCAAACGCGACCGCTCGATTCCTTCGAAGAACTCGCCACCCCAGAGCACACTGAACCCGCAGATTTTCCTCATTGGATTCCGCCGCGCTCCGGCAGCAGATAAGAGACTACTCAGCTGGCAGGACCTGGTCAAGCCAGGATCGGGTGAGACAGCCCACGCGCGCCTTTCCGCTGCAATCTTCGCTATATGGGCTAGTCACGTGGCGGGCCGCCATGGAATCGAGTCTGGCTACACCGCCCGCTACCGGTCGAAGAACCATTTGCCTCTTCGTAGATCGCTCCGTCGGCAGGTTCCGCGCCTGATGCGTTCTGGCGGCGCTGATCGTGGCCGGGGCACGGGCCGCGAGGCTCCCCTCGCGCCTTGCCTTCCGAGCCTTCAGATGAACACACGAAGGACGGGTCAATACGCAAGATGACGGCTCCGAGTACATTGCCTACGGCGCAGGCAAAGTCCGTGCCCCGATACCAGCGGGAACGGCCCGATGCCTACGCCGATGCGAAGAGAGCCAACTGCTTACATGAACAACTGGGACGGGCAAGCCCTATTGCACCCGCGCCACCGCAAGGTTCTTCTTGCCCTTGCGCAGTAGCACGATGCCGCCAGGTAAAACATCGCCGCTGCGCACCTCCTGACCATCGACCACCTTCCGGTTGTTAACGTAGAGTCCCCCGGAGGCAACGGTACGTCGTGCCGCGCCGATGCCCTTTTCGAGTCCGGCCTGAACAAACGCGTTGACGACAGGCTCCCCAAAAGCGATAGTCGCCTGTGGCAACTCGGCCACGGCATCGGCCAGGGTTTCGGCATCCAGCGCGCTCAACTCCTCACCGCCGAATAACGCCCGGGATGCCGCAATGACGCGCTCGGTGGCATCGGCTCCGTGGACCCACGTCGTCACGTCCTCCGCCAGAATGCGCTGTGCCTGCCGCGCCGCCGGGCGCTCCTGCACCATTCGCTCCAACTCCTCAATTTCCTCCCTTGTGCGGAAGGTGAAGATTTTGAGCATACGTATAACGTCGTCGTCGGCGATATTGAGCCAGAACTGGTAGAACTTGTATGGGCTGAACATCTCCGGGTTCAGCCAAATTGCCCCACCCTCCGTCTTACCGAACTTCGTGCCGTCCGCCTTGGTAATAAGCGGGTTGGTAAGAACATGCACGTCGGCGTTCTCCACCTTGTGGATGAGTTCCATTCCTCCCACAAGGTTGCCCCACTGATCATTGCCGCCCACTTCCAGCGTGCAACCGTAACGTCGGTACAGCTCCAGGTAGTCGTTGGCTTGCAAGATCTGGTAGCTGAACTCCGTGAAGGAGATGCCCTCGTCGCTGGCGAGCCTACGTGCGACGATGTCCTTTGCGAGCATCGTGCCAAGACGGAAATGCTTGCCCAGGTCACGCAGGAAGTCGACCGCGCTCATGGACGCCGTCCAATCAAGATTGTTGACGATACGCGCCGGATTCTCCCCCTCGAAATCGAGCAAGCTCTCCAGTTGTCCGCGCAGAGCGTCCGCCCACCGCGCCACCACGTCCTTCGTGTTCAGCGTGCGTTCCCCCTTGGCACGCGGATCGCCGATAAGACCCGTTGCTCCCCCTACCAACGCCAGCGGATGGTGACCCGCCAACTGCAGGTGCCGCATAACCTTCACCGCCACCAGATGACCGTGATGCAAAGAGGGCGCGGTCGGATCGAAACCGCAATAGTAAGTGACCGGCCCGTTGTTCAGAGCGCTGCGCAGCGCTTCCAAATCGGTGTGCTGAGCAATAAGCCCGCGCCACTGCAGTTCGTCGAGGACGTCAGTCACTTCTCCGCCTTTCCTACGGTTGGGCCCGACCATCGGGCACATGCCTAAGTCTGCCCTGTCAGCACTAAGATCGCTAATCTCGCCCTGCGCTTGGTCTACCCGCCCACGTCCTTTGCCATCATCGACGTACGAGCCGTTGCAATTCGAGTACCACCTGCATAGGAATTTCCGTGCCGGACATGCGCGGAGTCCACCGCACACCGGGGGCAACAAGCCGCAACATGCTCAATGGCACCGGGGCGTCTAACTCCATGAGATCCGTGAACTCTATATCGACGTAGCCCGTCTCACGAGAGCGCGCCAGCGGATTCCAATGCGGTCCCAGACGGATCTCACTGCAAATCTCCACAAGCGCCACCGCACCGCGTGGAGCCTGCCCGACCTTGACGACGACGCCGCGGTCTCCCGCGGCCATGCCGCGGCGACGCGCCCCGGTGTTCCATCTAGAACGAATCCGCGCACCAGCATCCAATTGCGGAATCCAGCGCCGCCAGTCAGGGTAAGGGTCATAGGCCAGCTTCGGATTCACAAGGAAAAGGAACGCCCGTTGCTCCCTCTCAGGCTCAGGTTCTCTCTCAGTCACCACGGCACCGCTTCTTTCTCACCGCAACACTGCCGCCCTCGGTGCGGTGGTGACCCGCAATACCGGCCGCACCGACGCTGGCGCTGCATCAACGGGTACGGCTGCCGACTTCAACCGAGCCGATTCCATCGCCGATCCGGCACTATCAGCACGACCGACGCCGTCCGCGCAAAAGGCCCGCACGACGGACGCAAGGCCCCCACCGAGGCGCCCGCTAATCACTTGCGCTCTCATAGCCTCTATGACCGCTTGGCCGAGCGACGCCGCGGAGGTGCTGCCCGACGATATGCCGACACCGTCGGGTCGCCATCAATCCAGTAGCGCCACGGGAAGGCTTGTCCGTCACCGCCAATTCCGGAGACTCCCACACGCCCACCACTGCGTATCGTGCCGGGAGCCGGTCCCTCCCTGCTCGTCACCGCGACGACGACGTCGTCCGGGGCGGCGGCGTCGTCAAAAAGCACGCCGTCGAGAGTTATCGGACTGCCATCGGCTGAGTGATCGATGCCGAGGCACCGCACCAAATTGGCAGGTCCACGCGCCAGTTCGCGATCTCTTATCACTCCCGGTCGCCGCTGACGCGCAATCTCCAGTCCCTCCACCACCTCACCGGCACGCAGAAGCACTCCCCCGGCCGTTCCTTCCGGCCACGCAACCAGATTTAGGCAATAGTGCATTCCGTAGGTGAAATACACGTAGGCATGGCCTGGAGCAAGATACAGCGAGTTGTTCCGTTCCGTCCTTCCCCGGAAGGCGTGGGAGCCGGGATCAACCTTGCCACAGTACGCTTCGACCTCCGTCAATCGAACACGCACTCCGGCAACGTCGATATAAGCGCCGAGCAGTTGCGGAGCCACCTCCACCGGACTCGCCGCCAGGTCAAGCATCAGCGCGCCACGATTCGTGACTCGGTGAAACCGCGGCGGTGTTCCACAACTGAGCGTGCCTTCGCGAGCTGTTCCGCAACGCGGACCGGGGCCGTTCCCCCTCGACCCGAACGCGCCGCTACCGCCCCGGCCACATTGAGAACATTGCGCACCTGCGCGGTCAGCCTACTATCGATACCGGCAAGGTCCTTGTCGCTCAGGTCCCACAGTTCTATTCCGCGCCGTTCGCATTCGCGCACGCAGGCACCGGAGATCTCGTGTGCCTGCCGGAAGGGAACCCCCTGCCGGACCAACCACTCGGCAATGTCGGTCGCCAAGGAGAATCCCTGCGGTGCCAGCTCCGCCATACGCTCCAGTTGCAGCGTCATAGTGGCGAGCATTCCCGCCACTGCCGGCAACAACACATCTAAGGTATCGACTTGGTCGAACACCGGTTCCTTGTCTTCCTGCAGGTCACGGGCATACGCCAGTGGAAGGCCCTTGAGTGCGGCCAGTAAGCCCGCCAAATCTCCGATCAGGCGCCCAGACTTGCCACGCGCGAGTTCGGCAACATCGGGGTTCTTCTTCTGGGGCATAATCGACGACCCGGTGGAATAGGCATCGTCGAGAGTGACGAAGCCGAACTCCTTCGTATTCCAAATGATGACCTCTTCGCTGACACGAGAGATATCGATACCGATCTGCGCCATGATGTACGAGAACTCGGCCACGACATCTCGCGAGGACGTGCCGTCGATTGAGTTCTCGCTGACAGTGGCGAAACCGAGGTCCGCGGCCACGCTTTCGGGATCCAGCCCCAGAGTGTTGCCCGCCAAGGCTCCCGAGCCGTACGGACTGGCTGCCGCCCGCGCATCCCAGTCCACAAGCCGGTCGATATTGCGCAGCATCGGCCAGACGTGGGCGAGTAACTGGTGAGCGACCAACACCGGTTGGGCGTGTTGCATGTGCGTTCGGCCCGGCATCACGGCGTCTCCGGCAGCCGCGGCCTGCGCCACCAGCGCGTCAACGACGTCGAGGAGCTTACCACCGACAACACGGGCCTCGTCACGCAGGTACATGCGGATCAAGGTGGCGATCTGATCGTTTCGGGACCGCCCGGCCCGCAGTCGACCTCCGAGTTCGTCTCCCGCTCGCTCCAGGAGCCCGCGTTCCAATGCTGTATGTACGTCCTCATCATCCGGAGCGGGAACGAAAACACCCGCCGCCACATCCCTATCGAGTTCGTCCAGTGCAACGAGCATGGCACGCAGTTGGTTGCTGTCCAAAAGTCCAGCGGCATGCAGCGCTCGCGCATGCGCCCGTGAACCCGCAATGTCATAACGTGCCAAACGCCAGTCGAACTGCGTGGAACGCGAGAGCTCGGTTAGTGCATCCGCCGGAGCGCCGGCGAAGCGGCCACCCCACAGTGCGATGTGATTACTCATAGTGACCATGTTATGCACCCGGCTGTGTTCGTGGTGTAGGCGCCCGCTACACTTGCGGCATGGATCTCAAGGGACGCTCTTTCCTCAAGGAACAAGACTTCACGCCGGATGAGTGGCTGTCATTTGTCGATCTGGCCGCGCAGCTCAAACACGAGCGGCGAACCGGAATGGAGACTCAGCGACTGGTCGGCAAGTCCATCGCGCTGATTTTCGAAAAGACTTCCACGCGTACACGTTGCGCCTTCGAAGTCGCGGCATTCCAGCAGGGTGCACACACCACGTACCTGGACCCGCAAGGCTCTCAGATCGGCCACAAGGAATCCATCGCCGATACTGCGCGTGTTCTGGGCAGAATGTTCGACGGCATTGAATTCCGTGGTGATCGCCAAGCCGATGCCGAGAAATTAGCGCAGTACGCGGGTGTACCCGTCTTCAACGGCTTGACCGATCACTGGCATCCCACGCAGATGCTTGCCGATGCACTGACGATTCGTGAGCACACGAATAAGCCGTTTACCGAGGTTGCGCACGCGTATCTTGGCGACGCCCGTTTCAACACCGGCCGTTCCTTGCTGGTATCTTCCGCGATGCTCGGAATGGACGTGCGGATCGTGGCACCCGAGGCCTACCAGCCCGATGCGCAGGCCGTGGAAATCGCGCAAGAGGCGGCGAAGATCACCGGCGCACGGATCACAATCACGGACGATGTGGAAAGCGGCGTGCGCGGAGCCGATGTGGTCTCCACCGATATTTGGGTATCCATGGGTGAGCCGAAAGCGGTGTGGCAAGAGCGCGTCAATATCCTGCGCCCCTATCAGGTCAATAGGGCCGTTATGGATCTGACAGGCAATCCGGATGCAATTTTCATGCACTGCTTGCCATCATTCCACGATCTTGAGACCAGCGTCGGCAAAGAGGTCTACGAACTCACGGGAATGGAGGCCCTCGAGGTAACCGATGAGGTTTTCAACAGCAGCCGCTCGGCCGTTTTCGACCAGGCGGAGAATCGTATGCACACCATCAAGGCAGTGCTAGTTGCGACGCTGTAGGCCAGCACTGTAGCGCATGCTCGCCAGAAGACCTCCGACGCTCATGCCGGGCTGGACGCGGGCGCAAACGTACACGGCAACCCATGTTTGCTGGACGCGGCAATGTGCATTAGTCGGGGCATCCTGGGCTCGACGCGCCACGTACACTTATCGCGCCACGTACACTTATCGCGGCCTTGTGCGTTCGATGCGAGCATTGCGCCGCATCGTGGGAGCACCGACTTGGCCATGCTATGCCTCCACACGCCATAGCATGGCCAAAGATCGCAGGGGCGTTATTCGCCCCGGGTCTCACAGCGCCAGATCGTAGCCCTGTTTGCGTACTACGCGCAGCAGTTGCGCACGGTTCGGCTTTACCACCGCCATGCGTGTGACCGTTTGCTTGGTGAACGAGTCCACCGCACGGCCCGGTTCGCGCAGGTCATAGTACGTCTGCAGGACGTCGTCGTAATCCACCAGCGCCTCGCCCCACGACTCCGGCTCGGCGTAATGGTTCTCCATCACGCGCAGTTTCATCTCCATCCGCGGCTTCAGCTGCGGTTCCTGGGCCGGTGTGCCAATGCACAATCCGACCACCGGGAAGGTCAGCGGTGGGAGAGCTAGTAAATCAATCACACGCTCGGCGTCGTTGAGAATGTTGCCGAAGTAATTGGTTCCCAGCCCCAGCGATTCCGCGGCGACAACTACGTTTTGTGCCATGAGGCAGGCGTCGGTGAAACCTTCCGTAAAAGCATCCATGGATGCCGGGCCGGGTCCGGGCGCGTCCTGTTCTTCCAGAATGCTCTGTGATCGATGCGTATCTACGATGAAAATCCACAGTTCGGGAGCTTCGGCCATATACGCCTGTGTCGCGACCTCTGCAAGATCCTCCCGTAGCGCCTGATCCGTTACACGGATGATTGAGGCATGCTGCATATTGCGCGACGTAGCAGTGCGCCGCGCCACCTCTAGCAACTGCTCAAGCTGCTCGGGCGGAATCGGCTGCGTGCCGAACTTACGAATTGTTCGATGGTTCAACTGGCTGGCAATCGTGCTATTCAACGGGTCCATGCCCCAAGTATGACATCCCCGCAGCTGTCGCGACCATGCCTGGCACATTCCAGAGTCGGCGGTGGTGACGACCAAGTAAACGCAATCCGGCACCCACCGCGAGCTAGGGCCTCGGCGGGCACCGGATCTACGTTATTCAAACAGGAGAATCAGTGGAGATTCGGCTTCCCCATGGCCTCACCGCGCCCGAACCGGACATCGCGGGCGGCCGCCAGTTTCGAGGTCAGACCGAAGATCTCGATGAATCCCTTGGCGTTGGCCTGGTTATACGTGTCCCCGGCATCATACGTGGCGAGGTTGAAGTCGTACAGCGATGTGTCCGAGCGGCGGCCGGTCACAACGGCGCTTCCACCGTGCAGTGTCATCCGGATATCACCGGACACGTACTCTTGCGTGTCGCGAATGAAGGCGTCCAGAGATCGCTTCAACGGCGAGAACCACTGCCCCTCGTACACCAGATTCGTCCATTGGTCGGAAACGGTACGCTTGAAGCGCGCTTGGTCACGATCCATCGTGACATTCTCCAACTCCCGATGAGCCGTGATCAGCGCCATGGCGCCGGGAGCCTCATAGATCTCACGCGACTTGATACCCACAAGCCGGTCTTCGACGATGTCGATGCGGCCAATGCCCTGCGCACCAGCGCGTCGGTTCATCTCCTGAATGGCCTCCAGTGGTGTCACGGCCCGGCCGTCAATAGCAACCGGGATGCCTTTGTCGAATGTGATCGTCACCTCGTCGGGTAGCGGCGGATACGTCGGATCATCGGTGTAGTTGTAAACGTCCTTCGTCGGAGCATTCCATAGGTCCTCGAGGAAGCCCGTCTCAATCGCCCGCCCCCATACGTTTTGGTCGATGGAGAACGGGTTGTGGTGAGTGGTCTCAATGGGCAGCTTATGTTCATTAGCGTAGTTGATGGCGAATTCACGCGTCATGGCAAGATCACGGACCGGTGAAATGCAGGTCAGATCGGGTGCAAGCGAGGTGATTCCGTTTTCAAACCGTACCTGGTCATTGCCCTTACCGGTGCACCCGTGAGCCACCACCGTTGCTCCGAACTGCCGCGCTGCGGTCACAAGATGCTTGACGATAACCGGCCGGGAAACAGCGGAAATCAGCGGGTAGGCATCCATGTATAGACCGTTGGCCTGGAGTTCCGGCATACAGTACTCCGTCGCAAACTCATCGCGCGCATCGGCAACATACGCCTCAATCGCTCCACAATCGAGCGCCCGTTGCCGCACCGTCTCGAGGTCTTCGCCTCCTTGCCCGACGTCGACAGACACCGTGACGACTTCCATCCCCGTCTGCTCACCGATCCAGCCGATGGCTACCGATGTGTCCAGGCCGCCCGAATAAGCAAGAACAACACGATCCTTATGTTCCGACATCTCATCTCCTTGTATCTTCCGGCCTGCGCCGGAACGTTTCTCATTATGCTTGACTTCACCGCCCTCCGCGGGACGGCTCATTTATCGAATATCGGCCGTGTGCGCGCTGAGTGCTAGGCCAATGCCAAAAGTTCGCGTAGTAGCCTCTCCGCCTGCCTCTCATCATTGGCGATTACAAGGACGGTGTCGTCGCCGGCGATGCAGCCCAGCACGCCGTCCAGCATGGCCCGGTCGATTCCCGACGCCAGCAGTTGTGCCGCTCCGGGCGGTGTACGCAGCACGACTTGATTGACGGCGCGTTGCGCGCTGATCAAAACCTCTGAGCACCATCTATCGAGCTGGGCACGTGCCCCCTGCGCGGCAGCAACCGTCTCCCCCGGATCCGGGATCTGATACACCTGCTGACCGGAGCTGTTTCTTACTTTCACCGCCCGCAACTCCTCTAAATCGCGCGAGAGAGTCGCCTGAGTCACGGAGATTCCTTCGTCCGCCAAACGCGCGCGCAAGGCTCTCTGGGATCCAATGGCATCCTTGGCCAATAGCTGCACAATCAGGGCCTGCCGTGCAGCGCGGGTCGTAGGAATCGCGACCTGCGACGCACTCATAATCCGGCCTGCAGTTCTGGTGCCAGTTCACTCATGGCGGCGACGAAGGGCGCCAGGTCTTCTTGGGTGACCACCAGTGGAGGTGCCAGCCGGATAGTCTGCGGATTCGGCGCGTTTACGATAATTCCCCGCTCCAGCAATGAGTCGCGTGCGCGAGCCGAGTCATTGACTTCGACCCCGAGGAGCAAACCGGCGCCGCGCACCCGGTATCCACATTCTTGCAACTGTGCAGCCAGCCAGGTACCGACCTCCCGCACATGTGGAAGCAGCTTCTCGACTTCTTCCAGCACGACAAGGGAGGCCGCGCTTGCCACCGGATTTCCGCCGAATGTGGAACCGTGACTGCCCGGGCCGAGTAAACCGGCAGCATTTCCCACCGCCACGCAGGCTCCAATCGGGAAACCACCGGCCAAGGCCTTTGCCAAGGTGACGACGTCGGCGCGCACATGCTCTGCTGAGCAGAGCCACCGACCGGTTCGCCCCACACCTGTTTGCACCTCGTCCATCACAAGTAGTGCGCTATGAGCATCGCAGAGTTCCCGCGCACGTATTAGTGCCTGCTGACTCAGTGGGATGACCCCGGCCTCTCCCTGAATCGGCTCGATGAACAGTGCGGCGACGTCGTCATCAAAGGCTTCTTCCAACGCCTGCGCCGTCGGCTCGACAAATGTGACATTATCGGGCAGCGGGACAAAGGGATCACGCATTGCGGGCTTTTCCGTGACCGACAACGCACCGAGTGTGCGCCCATGGAATGAGTGTGTTAGTGCCAGCACCCGGCCACCGGGCTTATGCAGCCGGGTCACCTTCAATGCGGCCTCATTGGCCTCGGTACCGGAGTTGGCGAAGAAAACCCGGAACGAGGCGCCGTCGTAACCCTCCGCCGCAAAAATGCCGCGCAGTCTTTCTGCCAGTTCCACCTGAGGCGGCGTCGTAAAGAAATTCGACACATGGCCGAGTGTGCGCATTTGCGTTGCCACCGCTTCGACCAGGCGCGGGTGCGCGTATCCGAGCGCGTTCACCGCAATGCCACCCAGCAGGTCGAGATAAGGCGTGCCTGCGTCATCCCACACCGTCACGCCTTCGCCTTTGACCAGCGCAAGCTGCGGCGGGCCGAAGGTATTCATCACAACCCGGCCGTACCGCTGGCTCAGCGTTGTTTCCGGTCTCGCTGTCATTCTGATTCTCCCTGGTGGGCCATATCTTTTTCTGAGCCCTCTCCAGGGTCTCGCTCCATTGTCCCGTCTGGTTCGGCCGCCCCGCCATGCCCGACCGCGACGTTCGATTCGCCTGCCACGCTGGTTTCCTTGTCAGAAATCCGCGCGACTGCCGGAGAATCTCCACCCTGCCTGCGGTGCGCATCAGCAGCCTTCTGCTTCTCCGCCGCCAGCCTGTGCACGTCGCCATCCCAGGAGACGACCGTTCCGATGCCGGCATTGGTAAACACTTCCAACAACATGGAATGCGGCATGCGCCCATCGATGACATGTGCACGGGGCACGCCGCGATCAACCGCACGCAGCGCGGCCTCCATTTTCGGCGCCATGCCAGAGTCCAACGACGGTAACAGCTCACGCAGTCGACCGGCAGAGATCTTGTCGATGAGAGATGACTTATCAGGCCAGTTCAGATATAGACCCTCGACATCCGTCAACATGATCAACTTCCGGGCTCCCAATGCCACCGCAATCGCGCTGGCTGCGGTATCAGCATTCACGTTCAAGACGTCCTGCGGTCGCTCCACATCCACCGCCACCGTGGAGACAACCGGAATCCGGCCTGCATCCAGCAACTGACTGATGGCCTGCGGATTGACTTCGACGATGTCGCCCACATGCCCCACATCAACCAATCGTCCGTCGATCATCGCCCTTCGCCGTTGCGCGGTCAGAAGCCCGGCGTCCTCTCCGGACAGCCCAACCGCATACGGTGCATCAACATTCATCAAGGACACAATCTCGCGCTGCACCTTACCGGTTAGCACCATACGCACGACATCCATGGTGTCGCTGGTAGTCACACGCAGTCCGCCGCGGAACTCGGATTCGATGCCAACACGCTCCAACATCCGATTGATCTGCGGACCGCCGCCGTGTACCACCACCGGGCGGATACCGACGTGGTGCAGGAAGGTGACATCTTGCGCAAATGCCGCCTTGAGTTCTTCGGAGAGCATGGCATTTCCGCCGTATTTTATGACGAAGGTCTGACCTTCGAACTCCCGAATCCAAGGCAAGGCCTCGACCAGCACCTCGGTCTTCTCGCGCGCACGTTGCAGGCGATTCAGAATCTCACTCATGATGAATACGCCGAATTCTCCGTCACATAGTCATAGGTCAAATCGTTGGTCAACACGCGGACGGATTCCGCGCCTGCCTTCAAATCAATACCGATGGTCACCAAGCGATCATCCATATTGACGTTCTCACGTGGATCACCAATCCCGCCATTGCGGCATACCGTCACACCATTGATGATGACATCAACCGCATCCGGGTCAAACGGCGCACTGGCCTGGGGCACGGTACCCATTGATGCCAGAACCCTTCCCCAATTCGGATCATTGCCGAAAATGGCGGCCTTGAGTAGATTGGAGCGCGCGACGGCCCGGGCTACAGCCAAACCAGCGTCTTGCGACGACGCGCCGGTAACTTCGATCGCGATATCGTGCGAGGCTCCTTCCGCGTCCCCGATAAGCTGTGCCGCAAGATCTTGCGCCACTCTTGTTAATGCCGCGGTGAACTCCTCCGGCTCGGGGCGGTATCCCGAGGCGCCGTTGGCCAGCAGGATAACCGTGTCATTGGTAGACATGCAGCCGTCAGAATCGATGCGGTTGAATGACATCTCGACCGCCGCATCCAGGGCAAGTTGCGCGGTCTCACGACTCACCGAAGCATCGGTAGTAATCACCACAAGCATCGTCGCCAACTGCGGCGCGAGCATACCTGCGCCCTTTGCCATACCACCGATCGTGAAATCTCCGGTGAGTGCGGCCGTTTTCGGAACGGTGTCTGTTGTCAAAATCGCACGGGCAGCCGCCTTTCCACCCTCATCCGTTAGCGCCTCGAGGGCCATCCCGACGCCGCGCCGGATAGCGCGCATATCCAACCGCTGCCCAATCAACCCGGTTGAACAGACGGCTACATCCGCCGCCGCCACATCAAGACTGCGGGCGACGAGGTGCGCGGTAGCCACAGCATCGGCGTAACCGGCCTCGCCCGTGCAGGCGTTGGCGCCGCCCGAGTTCAGTACCACGGCGCGTAGACTGCCGTCACTCACAGCTGAACGGGTCCACGCCACCGGTGCCGCATAGACACGATTTGAGGTGGTCACCGCCGCCGCACTGTATTCAGGGCCATCATTAACGACGACGGCGATGTCCTCGCGCCCATCTTCCTTCAATCCTCCGGCAACTCCGGCCGCACGAAATCCCTTGGCAGCGGTAACTGTCACGGTGCTACTCCATTCACGGTCAGGCCTCGGCCTTCGGGCAGGCCCAGCGCCACATTGAGGGACTGAATTGCGGCTCCCGCCGTCCCTTTCACTAAATTGTCGATGGCACATATCGCGGTCAATCGTCTCCCATCACGATCCAGAACCGCCTTGACCAGCGCTGTATTTGAGCCCTGTACCATGGCCGTGGTGGGCCAGGCCTGACTGATCCGGACAAAGGTTTCGGAGCGATACGCTGACGTATACGCGTCCACGACGTCGTCGGCAGTCGCTCCCGGCCGCACCGGAATTGACACCGTGGCAAGAATCCCGCGAGACATCGGGACAAGAACCGGAGTGAATGCCAGTGTCGTAGTTGTTCCACCTGCCGCACGCAAGTTCTGGGCGATCTCCGGAATGTGCCGGTGACTGCCACCGACAGCGTAAGGCGCACCGGATCCCAGCGCCTCGGCTGCCAGCAAGTGAGGCTTCAATCCTTTTCCGGCACCCGAATAGCCGACGGAAAGGATGGCCACAATATCCGCACCATCTGCCAGCCCCGCCTTGACCGCGGGCTGAGCGGCCAACGTTACAGCCGACGCGTTGCATCCCGGCGAGGCGATGTAACGTGATCGGCGGAGAATCTCCCGCTGCGATGGGCCCTGCGCCCTTGCCAATTCCGGCATGCCGTAGGCCCATGGTGCGGCTGCCTCGCTGCCGTAGAAGGATTCCCAGTCTGCCGCAGACTCGAGCCGATGGTCCGCACCAAGGTCAACGATGTAGCACTGCGGATTAAGGGATTGGATCTGCGCGGTGATACGCCCAGAGGTTCCATGGGGTAGGCCGAGGATCGCAATATCGGCGTCGGCGAGAACCTCTGCCTCGGTCGGCTGAACCTCCTGCTCGGCCAGCGAGCGCAAATGCGGTTGATACTGCTCCAATGCGCCGGTGGATGTTCCCGCGCATAGAGCACCGACCTCCAGATCCGGATGTGCTTCGATCAGGCGGAGAACCTCGCCTCCTGCATACCCGGTTGCTCCGGCAACCGACACCTTCCACGTCATGTGTATAACTATACGTGCGGGCGTATTATTCAGCGGTCGCGTCCAGCATCCGGCGTTAGTCGCTCTCCCCCGTGGCGCGCACACGCCGCAGGGATCCCACGCAGCTCCAGAATGTCGCATATTGCTCGCGTGCCTGCGTAATCGGTTGCAAGACATTCTCCTCCGCCTGCTGGGAGATCCCGGCCGAAAGACGCTTTGTCACGCGCTCACGCAGCCGGTCCTTTCCCCGCTCGATCAGCGCACCCGCCATGAGGGACAACATAATGCCCAGTAGCAGTCCGCCGACCGCCAGCAGAAGGGGCAGAGGGAAGATTCCCGCATACGGCGGCTCCGGCAGTCGTATGTGCAATACATCCACCAGCCATAGACCAAGCAACCAGACGATTCCAAATAGCGTGGTCAGGAAGGCCAGCCACTGCATCGCACCCAGCGGGAGCCACCACAACGGCCGACGTTCCTCCTCCAGATCTGCGCGTGCCAGGACCTCGTCGGCAGCAGCACGGAAATCCTGCGCGGAGGCGACGGCGGATTCGGCCACCCGCTCCCGCCAGACCCGCGGCATCGGGCTCACCGCCTCTTCCGCGTATCGTTGCACCGCACTGCGCGCACCCACGGCCAGTACGGGCGAGGTTGCCAAAGAGGTGACCGGGGCAATCCCCGACTCGGTGGTTTGGCGCCGCAGATGGAGGCGGGCAAGCGGATCCTCTGCACGCAGATGCCACAAGGCCTTCAACGGACATGAAGTCGCTCGCTTCGCGCGCAGTTCGTAGGACCGCGCCGCCGCCTCGACAACAATATCGGAACCGCTGGCGCGCGCAATCGCAGCTCCGGCTTCCGCAAAACTCGGCTCCTGGGCAGCGCCGGGCTCCTGACCTCCCTGCTCGTACACGGCGTCCCGTAACTGGGTTCCCACCGTCCGCAGATCAGCCGCAAGCCGCTGCGCGGCCGCCTGTCTGGTTCGCGCGACGGAGAAGACGCGTTCGCGCAGCTCATCAATCCCTTCACCCGTTGCCGCCGATGTCGCCAAGACTTCGACAGTCACTCCATCGGCCTGCACCAGCTTTTGCGCGTCACTGAGTACGCAGGGCACCTCGGCGGGATCAATGCGGTCGATCTGGTTGAGAACGACTAGGAGAACAGCCGAGTGCTCGACCTGTGCTCGCAAGAAGTCCTCGTGAATTACCGCATCGGCGTACTTCTGCGGATCGAGAACCCACACAATCACATCGGAACGCGCTACCAGATACTCGGCCTGCCTCCGATTGTCTTCCTCCGTGGAGTCGATGTCCGGCAAATCCAGCAGTACTAGATTTCCCTCGTCCTCGGGCAGGTCCTCCACCGTGTGTTGATTCTCGACGCCCATCCAGTCCAGGAGAGCAAAAGATTGTCCCCGGCTGACCGCCAACGCTTCACTGGTGGTCGGGCGACGCATCGTCACCTCGGCCACGTCGTGGGCCGCAAATGCGTTCAAAAGTGAGGACTTTCCCGAGCCGGTGGCACCCGCAAAGGCAACCACTGTATGTTCGAGTCCCTGGGCTTGCCTCCCGCGCGCACGTTCCAGCAATTCGGCCGCCTCATCCGTGGCCCGGCCAGGAAGCTTTCCAACAGCGAGATTCACTGCAACATCCAGTTGCTCCAGACCGTCGACCAAGGTCACTGTGTCTGTCACCGCGATTCCTTCCCACGTGCTGCTGCAACAGCCGCAAACGCCGCCACGACGGCGTCGTAATTGTCAGAATCCAAATCGATACCGGCAACGGCATCGTCGAACGGCGCGGTATCGGCAGCCAGGAAAGCCGAGGCCCGAATAAGCAGGCTCTCGCGCGCCTGCCGTGCCATCCTCCTGACCGCATCATCGCCGAAAACGGCCTCGAGCAGTCGCTGCGCCAGCACGGCGGTTCCACCCGCCACCGCTACCTCACCACCTGTGAGCCCCGCCGTAGAAGCGAAGATGGTAATCATCAATGCTGCCCCGAGAAGGTTCACACCTACCGATAGCGCCCGGGCCGTCGCCATTCGACCGTGACCTTCCTCGCGAATCATATCGATCACATCACGTTGCCACGCCCGAATGGACTCAGTTGCTGCTTCGCTTCGTTCCACATGGCTGCGCACGTTACGGCGCGCCGCGTCCAACAGTGGCTGGGCGCCCGGAATGTTCGTCCACGCGGTGCTGATCGCGGCAAGGGTATCTTCACACTGGGCCACGAACAGGCTATGCAGCGAATCCTCAATGGCATCTTCCGTGGCAGCTCCGTCCGGCTTGCGTTTTCCGCGTATCCAACTCCCCATGCGGTCGCGCAAAGATGATACGCCGCCCTCCAGCCGTTTCATCCAAGCACCGGTACCGATGATTTCCTGCCATCGTTCCAGCACCTCGCCTCGTAGCATGCTTCCATCTCCAAGAGCAGACACAATGCTCTGTTCCGTGGCGGCGGACGCGTCCTCCACAGCGGCAGCGAGTCGGTCGCGGGTGCCGAATTGCTCGGTTAGTCCTTCGAGCACCGCCCGCCGCTGCGCCAGCAATCCGTCGACAGCTCCCCCGAGCGTCTGGCGTGCAACGGATGAACGGGCCCCAGCGTCGCGCGCAAGACCCTGCAACCAGCCACGCACAGGCGCAATGTCCTCGCGCGGGATGAAGCCCTCCTCGTCGAGGCGTTCGGTAATTGAGAACAGCGGTACGGCACCCAGTCCGCGTTCCTCGAGGCGTCGCGCCAGGTCCGGTCGTACTTCCGCTCCGGCGCCCATCGGGAGCCGGTTCAGGACCACGGCCACCACCACATTACGTGCGGCCGCCTCGTCGAGCAAAGCCCACGGTATCGCGTCCGCGTAGCGGGCGGCGCTCGTCACAAAAACCCATAGGTCCGCGGCATTGAGGAGCTGCCCCGCCAAACGCCGGTTCTCCTCGACCACCGAGTCGATATCGGGAGAGTCGAGAAGCGCCAGACCGCTGGGGAGATGGTCACTTGCGGCCAAAGCCAGCTCACTGTGTGCATCTCCAGCACCGCGGTCCGCCGCCACACGCTCAAGACCGGGAAGGATACGCGTCGGCTCGAACCACTGCGCATCCTGCGTGTTATGAAACAGAAGTGGGCGGCGGGTTGTCGGGCGGATCGCGGACACCGCAGCTACACACTCACGTACCAAGGAGTTGACCAAGGTGGACTTGCCCGAACCGGTTGATCCGCCGACAACGGCTAGCAGTGGCGCATCCAACGACTTGTAACGCGGCAGGATGTAGTCGTCGAGTTGGCTGACGATGTCTCCACGCTGCTCGCGTGCTTCTGCCACCGCGGGCGTCTCCAGTGGATAGGTGGCGCGGTCCAGCGAGCCTCGCAGCTCTTCTAAGGGTTCCAGAATGTCTGAATATGACAGTGTTGGGATACTCACTCGGACTCACTTACAAGGCGCGGATAGAGGTCTTCCTCCGCCGGTTTCCACGTGGCCGGGTCGGCCGCGATTTGTTCTCCGGAACGGATGTCCTTGACCTGTTCGCCTTCCTCCGTGTTGAACCAGACATATGGGATGCCCCGGCGATCTGCGAAGCGAATCTGCTTGCCGAATTTGGAACTGTTTGGCGAAACGTCTGCCGGGATGCCACGCCGCCGCAGTGCCATTGCCGTCCTCTCGGCATGCCTGCGTTCCTCCTCATTGTTCACAGCCACTAGCACAGCGGTCGGAACGGAGCGCGTCGCCTTGACGAGACCACGATTGATAACACGCGACACCAGGCGTGAGACCCCAATCGAAAGCCCAACACCCGGGTAGACACGCTTTCCGTCACTGGCCAATGAATCATAACGACCACCGGAACATACGGAGCCAAGATCCTCGTGTCCTACCAAGGTCGACTCGTAGACCGTCCCGGTATAGTAATCCAACCCCCGGGCGATCTTCAGATCGGCGACAACCGACCCGGGAAGCAGGTCATTCGCACCTTCAAGCAGAGCTGCTAGCTCTTCGAGTCCCTGCTCCAATAGCTCCGATGTGTAGCCCAATTCACGTACATGATCGACCACCGAGGCATCCGCACCGTAGATGTCTGCCAGCGCGAGGGCGAGACGCACCTGTTCTTCGGTGGCTCCCACCCGTTCCTGCAGCATTTCCGCCACGACCTGTGGCCCGACTTTATCTAGTTTGTCGGCGACGCGCAGCGTTTCGTCCACGTCCTGGATACCGATGGCCTCGTAGAAGCCCTGCGCAACCTTGCGATTGGAAGCGCGCACGATAACGCGGGGAATGGGTAACTTACCGAGCGCATCAACCATCACCAGCGGCAGTTCGATTTCGTGGTGGAAGGCCAGTGTATCGGTGCCGATAATATCGACATCAGCTTGCACGAATTCCCGGTAGCGACCGTCTTGTGGTCGCTCACCGCGCCACACTTTCTGCATCTGGTAACGCTTGAAGGGGAACTCAAGCTTTCCGGCGTTCTCCAGCACATAACGCGCCAGTGGCACCGTGAGGTCGAAATGCAGTCCCAGTTCGGAGTCGCGCTCATCACCCTGCAGACGCCTGAGCAGGTAAACTTCCTTGGACGTCTCACCCTTGCGTAACAGTTGATCCAGTGGCTCAACAGCACGTGTTTCGATGCCGGCAAATCCGTGTAGCTCAAATGTTGAACGCAGGGTGTCCAGGATGCGCTGCTCGACAATTCGCTCAGCGGGCAACCACTCGGGGAATCCTGACAGAGGGGCAATCTTCATGGCGCATATTCTTTCACGATTCGGCCCTATACCTCATTTTGGCAGGCCGTAACAGGGCAAAAGGTAACTGTCGGCATCCATTCGATGCGCTTTCGATGCGAGGTGCATCGGCATGTGCCGACGTGGCGACGCCTCAATTGGCGTACTGACGTTCTATTCTCCAGCGGCCATCGCTTGGCGCAGGTAGTAAGAATGTCTAATCTCGCGCCCCATGGTCGAGGACGGCCCGTGCCCCGGGAAGAAGATCGTTGCCGGGTCGATAACCTGCACCAGTGTGCGCAACGACTCGGCGGCCGCCCGCGGGTCACCACCGGGAAGATCGGTACGCCCCACCCCATTGTTGAACAGAACGTCTCCGGTCAGCATAAGAGCTGTTCCCCTGGCCCACTCCGGAATTCCGGGGCCTCACGGTCCTCGTTGATCGATCCCGAGAAGAGGAACACCGTTGACCCTTCGGTGTGTCCGGGCGCAGGAACCGCGCGTAGCCAAACTCCGGGCACAAGTTCCATCCCTCCGCCTTCGAACATGGCCGCCGGAACGCGCAAACAGACCCGCGGGCGTTCCCACTCGTGGCCCGAGAAGGTAACGAAGGCACTCGCGTAAGCCGCAGATGTACTCGTGGGGTCGTCAAGGCGGTACATATCCGGTTCCGGAATGTAGACGGGAGCGTCGCCCGCAACCAGAGCGGCATCCCATACGTGATCCGAATGCCCGTGCGTGCACAGAACAGATGCGAGTTCCAAGCCTCGCGTCTGTAAAGTCGCTTTCACCCACTGGGCCGCTCCCGCACCGGGATCAACAACCAGCGCCTGCCGTTGATCTGAATCGGCAAGGATATAGCAGTTGGCCTCGATAAGTGTTTGAGAGTATCGCAGCAGAATCATGTACCCACCGTATTACGTTGAGCACCTTCAATGCACGGAAGTTACTCATTCGGCCGGGTCATATCATTCCAGTCACGCTTCGGCTCTTCCTTCACTTGTCGCGTAGCAAGTATCACCGTGCACGGCCGCTTTGAGGCAGTACGCCATGTCCCGTCGCCTCCGCAGCCCTTCCGCTGGTAGATTATTTCAGTCAGTGGCCGAAGTCGACGGCGAAAGAACGTAGACTGGCATCGTCACTGCCGTACGAACGACGTCGACCGGCGTCGTCTCCTCTAAGGAGCCCACATGAGTGAGTCCACTCCCGCACCGAAGCCGCACCCTGTTCCCAAACCTATTCCTCGGCCACGTCCGGCCACCCCGCAGTCTTCTGGCACATCAACTCCCCTTGACGAGGCCGCAGCTGCCCGCGCCGCCGCTTGGGGCCGAGTCGACGATGATGGCAATGTCTGGCTGCGCTCCGGCGACGGCGAACGGATGGTTGGCCAGTATGCCGCTGGCGGGTCCGCCGAGGACGCGTTGTCCCTGTACATACGGCGATACCTCGATCTTGAGGCGCAGGTTACGCTGCTGACCACTCGAATTGAACACATCAGCCCCGAGGAGGCTTCCGCCTCGCTGAAGGCTCTGGACGAACAACTCGTCAATCCCGCCGTGGTCGGTGATGTTGATGCACTGCGCACCCGAGTTACCTCACTGCGTGAACGCATCAGCGCCCGTCGGGAGCAGTTGAACGCACAGCGGGAAGAGGCACGTGCCCAGGCGCTGGCCGAGCGCACGCGGCTGGTGGAGCGAGCAGAAACAATTGCCGCTGCGGATCCAGACAAGATCCATTGGCGAAACTCACGAGACGAACTCGGGCAGATTTTCGAGCGGTGGCAGGCCGCTCAGAAGGCCGGACCGCGCATCGATAGGCCCACCGAGGAAGCGCTGTGGAAGCGCTTCTCACGCGCGCGCACCCAATTTGATCGTATGCGTCGGCAGCATTTCGCAGCTCTCGAGACACAGCGCAGCGAAGTGACCGCGCGGAAGAATGCGCTCATTGAGCGCGCGGAAGCACTGTCGGCGTCGACCAACTGGAATGCGACCGCCGCCGAGTTCCGGCAGCTGATGGATGAATGGCGCCAGGCGGGCCGGACCACGCGCAAGGACGACGATAAGCTCTGGGAGCGTTTCCACCGCGCGCAACAGGCGTTCTTCGATGCGCGCTCCGCCCATTTCTCCGCCCGCGACGAGGAACTCAACGAGAATCTGGCCGCGAAGCTCGCACTCGTCGCCGAGGCGGAGAAGATTCTGCCCGTACACGATCCGGAGGCGGCACGCGCAACGCTGCGCGATATTGAAGACCGTTGGGACGAGATCGGCATGGTTCCACGCGGTGATATCAACCGCACCGAGGGGCGGCTGCGGGAGATCGAGGATGCGGTACGTGCCGCCGAGAACGAGCGGTGGCGGCGAACCGACCCCGAGAAGCAGCAGCGTTCCGACGGTATGGCGGCCCAGTTGCAGAAACTGATCGCTGACCTCGACGAGGAAATTGCGGCCGCGCAGGCTGCGGGTGATACCAAACAAGTAGCGCAGCTGGAGGAGAACAAAAAGGCCCGTCAGGCATGGCTTGATCAGGTCACGAAGGACCTCTGAGTTCGCCAAATCTTCCGGGTTATCCCACTCACCCTGTGGGAAGCTGCTAATGGCGGTTTTCCACAGGGCGTTTTTGGTGCCAATGCGGTGGATTGCAGATGCGGTGGGCCTGCCCCATCCACTATGAATCATGCATGGCACAAAACGAGACAGTCAGTGGAATACAGCGAATCCAAGTACGTGAGGGTCTGTTGGTTGAATACGCACCGGGAAGAGTCGCGCCAGCGGACCTGACGAGCAGGCCTTGCCTCCGTGCTGCCCTACTCGTGCCCTTGCTACCTGTTGGCGCCACGGCCGTTTCGTGGAGCGCGCTGTGGATCCACACCGGATGGTGGCCTCCCGACCGTCCGCCGACAGTTCTAGGTGCGCATTCCGGGCACAGTCGGCCACCTATCGTCTTGCGACGTAGCATTCCCACCGAGTATGTGCGAATGATCGGTGGACTCGCGGTGACGAACCCGGCTCGAACGGGCGCTGATCTGCTTCTAATGGAACGAACAGATGTGGCCATTGAGGGCATTCTCCGACTATTTGATACCTGCCTGAGTGTGCACGAGCTCCAGGCCCATCTCCAGCTGGAATCGCGGCGCCCGGGCCTGCCACGAGCCCGTGCCATAGCCGCACAGCTCCCCGCCTACGTGCGGCACCGCAGGCGGATTGCTATCAGGAGCGCTCACGCGCGCCTGTCCGCCCCTTCACGCCGGTGACACGGTGGGCGTCGTAGACCCCCTCGATCTTGCGCAGCTCACGTAACACCTGTTCGAGGTGGCGTGGGTCCGCCATTTCAAAGACGAAACTGCACACGGCTACGCGTTCCTTCGTAGTCGTCATGTTTCCTCGGAGCAGATTCACTCCGTGTTCGGAGAGAACACGGGAGATATCCGAGAGAAGGCCCTGCCGATCTAGCGCCTCGACTTGGACCTGAACCAGGTAGACGGCGTCGGCGCCCTCAGCCCAGGCGACGTCAATGAAACGCTCCGGCTCCTTGCGTAGCGATGTCACATTCGGACAGTCGGATCGGTGGACCGACAGTCCGTTGCCACGCGTCACGAAACCGACAATTCGATCCGGCGGCACCGGGGTGCAGCATTTGGCAAGTTTCACCATCACATCCGAGGAATCCAGGGACTGAACGACGACAGCAGAATCGCCGCCTACCGTACGTCGGTGCTGGATGCGAGTCGGAGTGACCGCTTCGGCCAGGGTCTCCTCGACGCCGGCCTCGCCCCCCTGCGAACTGATCAGACGCCGCACAACGGTCTCGGCGGAGAGGCCGCCCGATCCAATGGTTGCGTATAGGCCGGTGACGTCGTCGCAGTTCAAATCCTGCGCGACAGCACGCAGAGTGTCATGACTCATCAGGCGTTGGACCGGCTGGTTCTTGCGTCGAATCGCCTTTGCCAGTTTCTCCTTGCCCTGCTCCACGGCCTGGTCACGCTGTGAGTGCTTGAACCACGACTTGATCTTCGCGCGTGCCCGGGGAGAAGCAACGAAGTCGAGCCAGCCCTGTGAAGGTCCCGCATCGGGACTCTTCGCGGTAATGATCTCCACCGTATCGCCTGATTCGAGCCGGTGATCTAGGGTTACCAGCCGATCATTGACTTTCGCCCCCACCGTGCGATGGCCGACCTCAGTATGAACCGCATAGGCGAAGTCGACGGGTGTCGAGCCGGCGGGCAGGCCCATGACCTGCCCCTTGGGTGTGAAAACGTAAACCTGGTTACCGGAGATTTCAAAGCGCAACGAATCGAGGAACTCTGCGGGGTCGGCGGTCTCGCGTTGCCAGTCCACCAGTTGCCGGAGCCAGTTCAGCTGCGTCTCCTGCTCCGATGCCTTCTCGTCGCCCTTCTTGCGGTTCGCGTTCGGGTTCTCCTTGTAGCGCCAGTGAGCGGCAACACCGTACTCGGCTCTCCGGTGCATGTCATATGTGCGGATTTGGATCTCCAACGACCTGCCTCCAGGCCCAATAACGGTGGTATGGATCGACTGGTAGAGGTTGAACTTCGGGCTGGAGATGTAGTCCTTGATCCGCCCTTGGATCGGAGTGAATACCGTATTGGCAACACCCAGCGCGGCATAGCAGTCGGGAATAGTCTCCACAAGCACCCGCACGCCGACGAGGTCGTAGATGTCCTCGAAGTCCTTACCGCGTAGAATCATCTTCTGGTAAATCGAGTAGTAGTGCTTGGGACGTCCCGTGATCGTGCATCGGATATGCGCGTTACGCAGTTCACGCTCGAGAATCTGCTTGATCTGGGTGATGTAAACCTCACGTTCTGGTGTTCGCTCGGCCACCAGCCTCTCGATTTCGGAATACACCGCAGGGTAAAGGGTGTGGAAGGACAAATCCTCCAGCTCCCATTTGATGGAGTTCATGCCCAGCCGGTGCGCGAGAGGAGCGTATATCTCCAGCGTCTCACGCGCCTTGTTTTGCGCCCGGTCTGCGGGCATGTATCTCCAGGTCCGGGCGTTGTGGAGCCGGTCGGCCAGCTTGATGAGTAGAACACGGATGTCCTTCGACATGGCGATAACCATCTTGCGGACCGTCTCCGCCTGGGCGGCTTCTCCGTATTCCACTTTGTCCAACTTGGTGACGCCGTCCACAAGCAGCTCCACCGTCGAGCCGAACTCGGAGCGCACCTGCTCCAAGGTGTACCCGGTGTCCTCCACCGTGTCGTGCAGCAGGGCGCCGACAATCGTGTCTTCGTCTAAGCCGAGTTCAGCGAGGATGGTGGCAACTGCAACCGGATGGGTGATGTACGGTTCACCCGATTTGCGGAACTGCCCTTCGTGGCAGCGGTTGGCGATATCAAAGGCGCGGATAATCCGCGCCTTGTTGACGCTCTTCGTGCCCAGCGCGCGCATAAGGGGTTCCAGAGCAGGCGGCACCGGTGAACTGCCCCGGTTCGCCAGCCAGTTCAAGCGCGAAAATACCCTGGGTGTTGTCACCTCGCCGCTTTGTTGCTCCGCCATGGAACAATGATAGCCGCCGGGAGGTACCAATGCGCTTTACCGTCAGCGATTGCCGCTCAACGGCCGCTGGCTCGCTGGCGCCCCACCACCTGGGACACTGAACTGAATCCACCAACACGTGCGAGTCTATTGGATGTAACCTCACTCAGTAGGACAAGACCGAGTCGATACGCCGATTCTCCAACTTGCGCCGACCACCCAACGCGGTCAGTTCAATCAATACGCATAGTCCCACCGGAATGCCTCCCGCCTGCTCGATAAGCTCGAAGGCGGCATTCGCCGTTCCTCCCGTGGCAAGCACATCATCAATCACCAGCACACGCTGCCCCGGTGCGACAGTGAAAGGCTGCAGCTCCATACGCGCCGATCCATACTCAAGCGAATAATCGACCCCAACCACCGGGCCAGGGAGCTTGCCCGCCTTCCGGACAGTGAGCATACCGACCCCCATGCTCACCGCGAGCGGAGCGCCGAGAATAAAACCGCGCGACTCAAGGCCCGCGACCGAATCAACCTGTCCGCGGTAGCGATCAGCGAGCACGCGGATCAGTTCTGCAAACGCCTTGGGATCGGCGATCAAGGGCGTAATATCGCGAAACAGGACTCCTGGATTGGGAAAGTCCTCCACCTCACGCAGGTGGGATTCAACGAGTGCTGTGAACTCCGGAGAAAAGCCGTTATCGTGGGTCACTTCTTGCTCCTGCTCTTACGCTTGGGTTGTGCTCCAACACCGAGATGTTGTCCAGACACTCGAATCATGCCATGTGTCGGGTTGAGCGCGTCGTCGTATTCATCTCCGACATCCTCTCCGGCAGCGACACGTGCGTCGCGCTCCTCCAACCGTGCCGAGCGTGCCGCGAGCACTCTCTCCGTATGGTCCCTAATCTCCGGGCTACGCTCCATCAGGGTTACAGCCAACGGCGAGGCGACGAAGATCGATGACACGGTCGACAGAATCAGACCGACGAACATGACCAATGCCAGATCACGCAGCGTCCCCGCACCGAGAAGAAATACTCCGATGAAAAGGATAGAGGCGATCGGCAGAATAGATGTGACGGATGTGTTGATCGAACGGATCAGAGTCTGATTCACGGCGAGGTTAGTGGACTCCGCGAAGGTGTAGCTCGTCTGCACGGTCAGTTTTGCCGTGTTTTCGCGAACCTTGTCGAAGACCACGACCGTGTCGTAGAGCGAATAACCCAGAATCGTTAACAGGCCGATCACCGTGGAGGGTGTGACCTCGAATCCGCATAGACAGTAGACCCCCACCGTCACGGCTAAATCGTGGAACAGGGCAAGAATCGCACCCACCGCGTTGCGCCAACTGCGGAAATACAGGGTCAGGCCCACCGCAACAAGAAGGATGAACACTACGAATCCTTGGAGGGCCTTCACAGAAATGTTCTGGCCCCATGTAGGTCCGATATAGGTGGATGTCACATCGGATGTGTCAACGCCATAAGCTTCCGCCAACCGGGTGCGGATCTGCTCGGTCCGCGCGTTGGTGAGTTCCTTATCCGAGGTCTGAATACGCAACGTGGAGTCACCAACTTGAACCACCCGCACATCAGTTCCTGCGGTGTATTCCGCGAGCACATCCGAAGCGAGTTGCTGCTCCGTCGTCGTCGCATTCGACACGGTGAACTGCGAACCGCCCGTAAATTCGATGCCCAGATTCAGCCCTTTGACGCACACGGCAACAATGGACAACAGTACCGCCACGCCGGCGATGGTAAACCAGATCTTCCGCTTGCCGACAATGTCGAAGGACTTATCGCCACGGTAGAGATCGTTTCCCCAGGAGGCCAAAGACATCACACATTCTCCTCTTTCGAGTCGGCAGATGTACCACCGCCGGTTATTGCACCGTCGTTAGAAACCGCCGCAGCCGTTTCGCGAGCACGACGGCGTTGCAGCGCACGCCGCTGGGCCAGCGACAGTCCGACCATTTCCGGATCCTCCGCTGCCGCTTCTTCGTTCACCTGGCGCTCCTCATCGGATGTCTCCGCCTTGGCCGTCTGCGCTGCGACATCGACTGTTTCGGAAGCAGCGCGGCCTTCGGAGCCCTCCACTGCGGAATCCTCTTCCTTAGTGGCGGCCTCTTCACCTGCCGTGGACCGATCCGGCTCGGAACTACCGGCTTGGGCGCGCCTGGTTCCGGCGTCGGCCGCGTCGAGTGGCGCCTGATCCGACTTCTTCTTCCGACGTGCGGACCCCGTTTCCGCCGTAGTGGCCTCTTCCGCCTGGGCGCGATGCCGTGAACGAGGCCTATCCGAGAAGGAGCCCGCTCCCCGGTACAGTGGTTCGCCGCCCAGCGCGACCGGATCCATACCAGAGAAGCGGCGTCCCTGCCCGAAGAACTTGGTGCGAACCAGCAACATCATCACCGGGTAGGTGAACATGGTGACAATCACCAGGTCGAGGATGGTGGTCAGGCCGAGAGTGAAGGCGAAACCACGCACCGAACCCACCGCGAGGAAGTACAGCACCAGCGCGCATACCAGGTTGACGCTGTCGGCCACGATAATCGTGCGCTTGGCGCGATGCCAGCCACGATGGACGGCAACCCGCAGCGAACGACCGTCGCGAATTTCGTCGCGGATTCGCTCGAAGAACACAATGAAGGAGTCAGCGGTAATGCCGATGGAGATAATGAGTCCGACGACGCCGGCCAGTGACAACCGATATCCGATGGTCCAGGACAACAGACAGACGATCAAATAAGACAGTCCGGTTGCCAGAGCAATAGATCCAATGGCGACAAGACCCAAACCGTGATACTGCCAGAGTAGGTAGATAACGATGAGGACGATGCCGATCAGACCCGCCAACAGACCTGCCTGCAATGATTCGGAGCCGAGCGTGGCCGAAATCTGTTCCTCGGACTGCACCTCGAAGCTCAACGGTAGCGATCCGAAATTCAGTTGATTCGCCAGGGTCGTCGTGGACTCCGATGTGAACCCAGAACCGGAGATCTGCGCGTTACCACCGGAGATAACACCCTCTGGCCGCGCTGCCGTGATGATGTTGCCGTCGAGTGTGATGGCGAAGAGATCGCGTGGCGATTCAAGACTGATAAGCCGTGTTGTCACCTCGGTGAAGGTGTCGGCACCCGACGAATTGAAGTTGATGTTAACAACCCAGCTGCCCTTCTCCGTGTCGAAACCGGAGGCAGCACGCGAGAGCTCGGTTCCCTCAATCTCCGCCGGGCCGAGGATGTACTTCGCACCGGTGTCGTGATCGCAGGCCACCATCGCCTTATCCGGATCATCGGACTCGGCCGACACGTGGGCACTCGGGTCTGTGCAGTCCAACAGATAGGACTGGTAGAGCACCTGCTCGGTAATCCATGCCGGATCTGAGGGGTTCTCCGGCGTTGTAGCGGGCTCATCGGAAAGCTGACCGTCGCCGTCAGTGTCTGCCAGAGCCTTAGCCTGTTCCTCGAGCTCCTCCGCGCTGTATGTTGCCTGCACGGAAGGCGTGGCATCGGCCGTGGCTTCCCCTGACGTGGCGTCGGACGTTGCAGCCTGAGTGCTGTCAGATTCGCTACCTTGCGCTGCGGCATCATCTGCCGCATCCGCGTCGGAGCCGTCGACCGCTGTATCCTCGCCCGTACCAGTTTCCGCGTCAACCGTTGCCTCAGACGTTGCCCCATCGACCGTTGCCTGCGAGGCGGCGTCGTCGGAGCCTTCGGACCCCTGCGAGACAGTATCCGGCCGCAAATCCGTCGGATTCACCATTTGCAGTACCGGCCGCATACGCATGACGGCGGAGGTACGGACCAGGTCCAGCGTCTCCTGGGACGGGGTCCCCGGAATACCGACGACGATGTTCTGCCCACCCTGCGACGTGATTTCTGCTTCTGCCACGCCAGATGCATCAATACGCTGCCGGATAATCTCAATGGCCTGGTTGACGTCTTCCTGCGTGACCGTCGACCCGTCAGTTGTCACCGGGGTCAGAATGATCTGGGTACCGCCTTCCAGGTCAAGCGCGAACTCGGGAACCCATTTCGACTTGTGCGTTGTCACGGTGCCGACTATGAGGGCAGCAAGAAGAGCGATGACGAGCACAATAAGAAGGATGAGCCGCCGCCACGGAGTTACCGCGGCTCGCTCACTGCGGTGCGAAGCCATATTGTTCGTATTTCTTTCAGAGCTGGTTACTACGTCGTGGACCTAATCAGAGAGCCGAAGTGCTCTCATCGTCGCTGCGGCTGGGGACATCGGTTTCCTCTGCGGCGGACTCGGCCACAACTCCGATGGACTCATCGGTGTCTTGCAGGCCGTCCGCAAGGTCGGCGTCCTCGACAGTTTCATCCCCAGAGGATGCCAACGGCAGATCGGAGGCGCCGCTTATCGCCGTGCGGATCCACACCGACTCATGCCCATCGGGGGACTGCAGCGTGATTGCATCCCCGTCGATATCCACGATTGTGCCGTAGAAACCGGATGTTGTGACAACGTTCGCTCCTACTTGAATAGCAGCGTCTCGTTCATTGGCCATACGCTCGCGCATCTTCTTGCTCGAGCGACTCATCCACCAGACCATCAGAATGAAGGGCAGGAAGATGACGAGCAGCATCAGTTCGGGTGGCACGTGGTCTCCTTTATCGTAGGCCCAGTCACCGTAGGGCGGTCTTGCGTATAAGAGCCGACCCGGTTCCGGGCAGACACATACGCCGCTAGTGTACTCGCCACACCCGGGTTCCTACGAAGCCGCACGCAAGCCGTGTCCTTGATCACGTTTAGCTAAGCGCCCTGCTAGGGTGCTGCGGTAGTCTTCCCACAGAACCACGACCAGCAACGATACCGTTCCGTTGTTCCCTGTGGCGCGCCGTACTGCTATCCGAACAGCGTGTCGTTGAGCGGCGGTGGGGTTAGCCCGAGATGACTCCATGCCAGCGCCGTCGCCGCCCGCCCCCGCGGTGTTCGTACGAGGAAACCCTCCCGTACCAGGTAGGGCTCGGCAACTGTCTCAACGGTTTCAGGCTCCTCTCCAACCGACACCGCCAAGGTGGTCAGTCCTACCGGCCCTCCTCCGAAACGCTTGCACAACGCCTCCAGCACGCCACGGTCCAAACGGTCCAGTCCACGCTTGTCCACCTCGAACATGTCAAGCGCCGCACGCGCCGCCTCCAGATCGAGAATGCCCGTCCCGCGAACCTGCGCCCAATCCTGCACACGCCGCAGCAGCCTATTGGCGATACGCGGCGTCCCGCGCGAACGGGAAGCTATCTCCCGCGCTGCGTCGGCGGTAAGTTCCACGTTCAGCTTCACCGCGTTTCGCCGCACAATAGTGCTCAAGTCCTGCTCCGCGTAATACTCCAGGTATCCGGTAAAACCGAAACGGTCACGCAGCGGAGCGGGCAGGAGGCCCGCCCGCGTCGTCGCCCCCACAACCGTGAACGGCGGCAGTGGTAACGGAATTGAGGTAGCACCGGGCCCCTTCCCCACCATGACGTCAACACGAAAGTCTTCCATGGCCAGGTAGAGCATCTCTTCAGCGGTGCGGGCCAGTCTGTGTATCTCATCGATGAAAAGGACGTCGCCCTCCTGCATCGAGGAGAGCACTGCGGCTAAGTCTCCCGTATGTTGTATCGCCGGGCCCGACGTTAGGCGCAGCGCGCCACCTGCCTCATTGGCGATAATCATGGCAAGCGTCGTCTTTCCCAAGCCGGGCGGACCGGCCAGCAGGACGTGATCAGGTGTTTTTCCCCGACCGATGGCCGCCTCCAACACCAAGGACAACTGCGTGCGTACCTTCTCCTGCCCAACAAACTCGGCAAGCTGGTGCGGACGGAGTGCAGCTTCGGCGGCCCGTTCAGAGTCACCAGCTTGCGGATTGACCAAGCCATCGTCTTCCAGCATTGACTATTTCCTCGCTCCAAGGAATTGTAGGCAGGCGCGCAGCAAGGTGGCCGTATCGGCTCCGGCCTGCTCCTGGCGAACCGCATCGAAAGCCACATAGGCGTCCCTCTCGGGCCATCCGAGGCCGGCGAGTGCCTCAATGACATCCGCGCCGTCCATCGCACTGCCCGCCGCCGTCTCTCCGCGCGCAGGTCCAAGTTTCTTATCCAGTTCGAGCAGCAGGCGCTGCGCGCCCTTCGCGCCGATCCCCGGCACGCGCTGCAACGCCTTCGCATCGCGTGCTCCGACTGCACGCCGGAGGGCATCCGGGGTGTGCACGCTCAATATGGCGAGGCCTGTACGCGGGCCTATGCCAGAAACGCCTTGCAACACTTCGAAGGTGTCTCGCTCCTCCGCCTCATCGAAGCCGTACAGCGTCAGAGAGTCCTCACGCACCACCAAGGTTGTATGCAAGAAGGCCTCGACCCCTTCGCGCAGTTTCGCCAACGTTGCCGCCGTGGCACGGATAGTCAAGCCGATGCCGCCTACCTCGATAATGGCGACGGCCGCCTTCACAGCAAGCACTTTCCCACGTACCGTTGCGATCATCCGGCCCCCTATTCGAACATCTGTTTGAAGTAGCTTAACATGCCGAAACCCAAGCAACACCCACTAGGAACCGCGTCGCACACTTGGTGCCACGGCCCCGTGACGGCGTGACATCCGTTCGGCACCGGCCCACATGCGCTGCGCGGGCGTGAGGTCACCGCCACTTGCCCGTGGCAGTGTGCCGGCACCGCCATGCTGCATGCGATCCGGCTCCGCGTCCAGTGATGCGGCTCCCCCACGCCACGCCTGCGTGATGGCGATCGCAAGCGCGTCGGCGGCGTCGGCAGGCCGTGGAAACTCCTTCATACCAAGAATTCGTTGCACCATGAGCTGCACCTGCCGTTTCTCGGCGCGACCATTCCCCGACACGGCGGCCTTCACCTCTGAAGGGCTATGCAATCCGATAGGAAGATTAGCTCGTGCGGCGGCCAGCATCACAATGCCCGCGACCTGTGCCGTCCCCGTGACCGAACGAACATTGGCCTGGGAGAACACGCGCTCCACCGCGACAACATCGGGGCGAAAGATTCCCAATGCCTCATCGATTCCCTGCGCAATGATGAGGAGGCGCTTATGGGGTGCCATCTCCGGATGGGAGCGCACCACCCGCATATCGACCAGGCTGACGCGTCTACCGCTGTCGCAGTCGACAACCCCGACGCCACAGCGTGTCAGACCCGGGTCCACGCCGAGAATCCTCATGTCTTTAACCTATCGTCGCCCAGCCGAAAGTCGGTAGGAGGCACGGCGAAGGGCTGGCACATGTGCCAGCCCTCACCGTTGTGGATGTATACGTGACACTGCGCAGGATCAGCAGCCCCTACTCCGCATCCAGTTCGGCCAGAATCTCGTCGGAGATGTCGACATTGGAGTACACGTTCTGTACGTCGTCGCACTCATCGAGTGCGTCGAGTACGCGCAACACCTTTTGCGCCCCTTCCTTGTCGACCTCCACCTTCATCGATGGCACGAACTGCACCTCGGCAGAGTTGTAGTCGATACCGGCGTCCTGCAATGCCATACGCACCGCGACGACGTCGTTGGGTTCACTCTCCACCGAATAGCTTTCGCCCTCGTCAACGACGTCCTCTGCCCCAGCATCCAGGACGGCCGTCAGAATATCGTCCTCTGACAGTGAGTCGGCCTTGGAAACCTCAACAACGCCCTTGCGAGTGAATAAGTACGACACCGACCCGGGATCGGCGAGCTGTCCACCGTTGCGCGTCAGAGCGGTTCGCACCTCCGATGCCGCACGGTTCCGATTGTCAGTGAGGCATTCGATGAGAACGGCCACTCCACCCGATGCGTAGCCTTCGTAGGTGATCGACTCGTAATTCACCGCGTCACTGCCCTCACCCGATCCACGCTTGACCGCTCGATCAATGTTGTCGGCGGGAACCGAGTTCTTCTTCGCTTTCTGAATCGCATCGTAAAGTGTCGGGTTACCGGCAGGGTCACCACCGCCGATGCGGGCAGCTACCTCGATGTTCTTAATGAGCCGAGCGAAAAGCTTGCCGCGCTTGGCATCAATGGCAGCCTTCTTATGCTTCGTGGTCGCCCACTTCGAATGTCCGGACACAGATTCTCCTTGGACTTGATGACTTCTCCATTACTCATTCTAACGAGTCCACGGCACCGTACATTTCACCGTGCCGTATGCGCCGTGTCAGTTCTCCCCTGCCGGGGTTATGCCTTTGCGCAGGTGGAGGTTTGCGCAGGGGCATTTTCGGCGGGAAGGAACTACGTCTCGTCGGCCGTCTCGACCTTCTACTCCACATCCTCCTCGGTGGTGTCATTCTCGTCGATAACATCGCACATCCCATCCCAGCCGTTGATCCAGCCCCGCACCAGCGCTCCTAAGCCGACCGGATAGAAGATCTCTCCAGCTCGTTCGGCCTCCTCAATTGTGCTCACATCCCACCAGCGGTATTCGTC
This sequence comes from Actinobaculum sp. 313, assembly GCF_003073475.1. Classification (GTDB taxonomy): domain Bacteria; phylum Actinomycetota; class Actinomycetes; order Actinomycetales; family Actinomycetaceae; genus Asp313. The sequence continues at coordinate 1,531,296 of NZ_CP029033.1, forward strand.
GAGCAGCTCCTGTTCCAGTGCACTGAGTTCCTTTCCGGCGACGACGCTACTCGCCTCGGCAGCCGTGACTCGCAGCAGGAAGAAGTACTCGTTCTGCCGCTGCACACCGCGCGTGAATTTGAGGACTGCCCGACGATAGAGCACAGGACCGATAAGACGCTGCGCCTGAGCGCGCAGACCGGTCTCCTCGTACAGCTCACGCACCGCTCCCTCTCGCCGCGACTGGCCTTGAATACCACCGCCAACAGTGAACCACCATCGGAAGTTGGGCCGGTCCATATCGTGGCCACGAATGAGTAACACGCGGTTATCTGGGTCGATAACAAGCACACGAGCCGCCTCCCGGCTTGGGATCCCGTCAACGTCCGGAATCCACTCCGTGCGGGATTGTGTATCCGTGCGGGCGTCGGGTGCGTGCGCCTGCTCAGCCTCATGCATACCCGAATGTCCCTATGTAGGCTCCAGCGGCAGCCTGTCTAGTTTGACCGGTGAACACTAGGCGCAGATCGCTCAGAAGGCTCAATCGGTTTTCTTCCTCCACGCGATTCTCCAGCCTGTTTGCCGTGCCACGTCGCAGCTGGCCGGATCTGGCATAGCCGAGTTGGATCATCTCCTTCTGGAACAACTTCATCGCATCGCGGCCTTGCGCCGGGTTCCCACCGCTGCGTCCAACAGCCACGGCGGCCCATTCGGTAGCAGCCCGTCGATTGGAGAGGGTCTGGATCATTGAGAGTTCGTTGGGAGTAAACCATCCGGCACTCTCGTACTCACGTAACGCAGCTAGCACATGCCGTCGTTCGGAGCTGCGCGCGATAAGGATCACCGTGAGAGTCGCCGCATAGATTGGGATTTGGTACACCAGTCTTTCCCCATCCGACATGTTGAGTACCGCCGAGTAGTTGTGCAGCCCATGCAGCAGCACCGCGATGGCATACCCGACAAGAGTAACGGGAATGACGAAGGGGCGGAATCGCATCGTTGTCCCTATTCCCAGGGATAATCCGGTGAAACCCGTCGCTATCGGGTGAACGAAGGGGTTCAGAATGGCACGTATCTGGAAGACTTCCTCGACGTAGCCAAATGCTTCGCTAGTGGAGGCTCCGGAGTTCAGCGCCTCGGTGTACGCGGAGGTGAAGTAGAGAATGTTCTCGGTAAAGGCGAAACCGAGCCCGACCAGCATTCCGTATACGAGACCGTCCACTGCACCGTTAACGTGCTTGTGGAAGATCAACACCATGAAGACTACGCCGAGTCCCTTACAGGCCTCTTCCATCAAGGGTGCACCGAATACCGCAGCGCGCTCATCAAAGCTTTGTGCTGTATCGCCGGGGCGGTACAGCCAGTTGAAGTAGGTTCCGGTGTTCGAGAACACGATTGTCAACGCCGTAGCAATGCCCGCCCCCCAGGCGAAGGCAGCTACATAGATGCCCACCGGCTCACGTTCCCAGCGGTCGATCCAGGCGACAATGGCGGATATCACCACAACCGGCATAAGCGCCATCACTGCGAATGTTGCAGTGCGTGTTGCTCCCGCCTGGTTCAGGGTCGGCAACAAGTAAACAAAACCGGCTAACCCGGCGCACACAATGATTCCGACACTGATATGCAGCGCTATCTTGTTCCCGCGCGGAGCGTGCCAGCGAGGCTCCTTTTGACTGATCTCGTCGATATTGCTCGGAGGTCGCGTGCCATCCAATGCCAGACCTGTTCCCGCAGCGAACGCCGTGGCCGAATAGCCGACGCCGTTGTTTCCCGTGAGGAACTCGGAACTTGCTGGCGGGGCGTAGTATCCACCTTGCACAGGTGCCGCCCCCCACGGACCACTCTGACTGTTGGTGCCGGACCGGGCCGGGTAGGGGTTGAAATTACTACTCATGTGTCACTCATCATCTATTGCGTGCTGTCGGCGCTTACTCGTCGTCAATGTCAACGGTGACGGGAAGCGGAGCATTCCCAGCCAGATGGAACAACCGGGCCAGTGGATTACGGCGTAGGCGCCGGATCTGGTCCACATGGGAGTTATGGAAGGAGCGAGTCATGCGCACGTCGAGGCGCGCCCGCTCCAGCCTCTCCACGAGGCTTCCAGCACCGGTTTTCTCCTCCGGGTCCATCTCGTCGACCGTTAGCCGTAGTGTACGAGACAAATCTGATTCGAGCGAGCGCCGATCTCCCGGGGACTCGGGCGGCGTCACAGGAAGAAGCACGTCTAAACCGTCGTCGACAATCGGTAGCATGCCTTCCCGCAGGCAGGTATCCGCCGCATCTGCAAGGAGGACTGCTCCCGCCATATCGAGCGCACCATTCACGGCGAAATCGTGGGCATACTGTGCACGGGCAGTGAGGGCATACTCAAGTGCACGCCGTGAGCGGAGTACTTGGCGGTGCAGCCGATCAATACGACGCGCGACGACGACGGCAACCATGGATAAAACGAACAGAAGAAGAACCAGGGCAATCCACCATGGAGCGCTCACTCATCAACCTCCAACCTAGCGGTGCGTACTGCTGTCTCGTACACCGCATATACCTGCGATGCAACGGTTGACCAGTCATAACGATGCGCTTCGGCGCGAGCGCGCTGGACCGTCGCGGCGCGGCGCTCCGGGTCTCGTAAGGCCTCCGCAATGGTTGCGGCCAGCGCCGCAGAGTCGCCGTTGGCGAACTGATCGCCTAAGCTTCCGCCTCCCAGCACCGCCCGAAAAGCGGGAATATCGGAGGCGACGACGAAGCTACCGGCACTCATGGCCTCGATAAGAATGATGCCGAATGACTCACCGCCGGTGTTCGGCGCAAGGTAGATGTCCACACTGGAAAGCAGGGCTGCTTTGTCCTCATCTGAGACTCCACCGAGGAATTCCACCGCATCGGCATCGGCACCGAAGGAGGCACGGGCCTCTTCGATATCCCCCCGGCCGGCCACGAACAGGCGTACACCCGGGAATTGTTCCCGAATGGCGTGAAAAGCCCCGGCGACCACGGGCAGACCCTTGCGCGGCTCGTCAAGCCGCCCGAGAAAGCCGAGGGTGGGCCGTCCGATTGCACCAGTGAACCGCTCGTCCCGTGCAGCCTTCTCAAAATCCGTGGTGTATACGCCGTTTGGAATCACATATGCGTCACCACCCAGGTACTGCACTGCGGTCCGCCGCGCCTCCTGCGATACCGCGATCCGGGCCTGAATCTTCTCCAGAAATGGCCGCAGCATCGGCGTTCCGAGCTCCAGAGCCCGCGAACGGTCCATCGCCGTGTGGAAGGTGGAGACAACCGGACAACTGGCACTCATCAACGCCAACATGGAGACCGAGGGCACGAAGGGCTCATGAACATGCAGGACATCAAACTCCCCCTCACGTAACCAGGCCCGCACCGCACGGTTCACACGCGGGCCGAAGGAAAGTCGCGCCACTGAGCCGTTGTACGGGATGGCGATGGCTGATCCCGTCGAACTGGCGAAGTCAGGAAGCGCATCGGTATCCTCCGCCGGTGCTATCACCCGCACATCATGGCCGCGCCGAATCAGCTCCGCCGCCAGATCGCGGATATGGAACTGGACTCCTCCTGGAACGTCCCACGAGTACGGGCAGGCGATACCTATGCGCATCATTCTTCCTTGCTAGAAGATCTCGATTCTTCCGTTTCCGAGCCACTGGTTCGGATATGTTCGGGCGACTCCTTCTCGGTGTTGATGGGTGTGCCCGGCACGGCGTTTGTTTCCGCCGTGGGTGCCCGTCCGAGTTCCTGTGCGCGTGCCCGGGCTCGCGCCAGTCGCTCCGGGTCGAGGTCGGAGACGAAAACCTTCTGCAGCATGTGCCAGTCGACAAGATACTCGCGCAGGAAAGGTTCGAGTTCTGTCACCCATTCTTGACTCATGCGCCGCAGGTCCGCTTCCCGCTCCCGCGGGGAAGACTGCACAGTGGTGCGGGCGTACACCGCGTCGGCCACATCAATCCGCAGTCCCCAACGGGTTCCCGCCTCGCGCCGCCGCTGCCCCCTTAGCTTCTCATACCGGGTGAAAATCGGGTAAATCGGAACGCCGGTGCGTTGGGCCAACAGTGCTGGCCCGGCTGCGACCAGCATGGCGTGTCCCGCCAGTTGGACCTCGATTCCTGAGGCGGTCAGATCACGATCCGCCAAAATCGGTGTGAGACAAACAGTTTCCTCCATATCGCGCGCCAGCGAGCGCAACGCTCCTCCACCTTTGACAAGCTGGTAGATCGTCATTCCCAGTGAGCGGCGAAACTCGTAAAAGCCCTCCGCCAACTCCGGCGGTTCAAGCTTCTCCGCAATGGTATGCACCTCCGCCAAGTCCATATTCGACCAGGCGCCCGCCAGATCCCAGTTTCCGGCGTGTGTCAGTGCTGCCGTGACGGAACGGCCCGCCGCAAACTCTGCCCGTAATGCGGCGTCGTTGCTAACACGCACGCGAGCGAGAATTTGCTTCTCGTTCAGCTTGCCGAGTCGGAAAACCTCGTAATAGTAGCGCATATAAGAACGCATGGCACGTGCGGACAACCGTCGTGCCTGCCACCGATTCATCCCGGGTTGCAGACGCGCCTGATTCCTGCGTAGCTGGCGTACACCCCCCTGATTGGAAAGCCCCACCACAGTGCCTATGACGTTAAAGAGGCCCCGGCCTGCTGCCTCGGGCAGGCGATTGACGGCCGCCTGTGCGAAAGCGAACATGCGGACCGGATTCACGATGTTCTCGCCTCGCTCGAGTGAGCCTGCCGATACACGACCACCATTCGCTGTATCACGGTGATCAGTGCCGCGATGAAGAGAATCCACATGGCAATGGTCATGATGATATCGCCAAGCTCCATCCCAACTAGCAGCATGGCAACTAGGGTGATGGTCAGCCGATCAGCACGCTCGGCCAATCCGACCGACGCCGTCATACCCAGGCCTTCGGCGCGGGCACGCGCGTATGGCACAACACTTCCCAAGCACAACGCTCCCAAGGCGCCGACCATCGTCCACAGCGCGTAGCGCGGATCACACCAACGGTAGGCCCAGATCAGCACCCCGCTGAGAATTGCCGCATCGGATACTCTGTCCAGCGTCGAGTCAAGAAATGCTCCCCACGATGACGACGTCCCCGTCAGCCGGGCAATCTGGCCGTCAAGATTGTCGAAAATCACGAGCACGGTGATCGTCAGGGCGGCAGCCGTCAAATGATCAAGGGGAACCAGAGTCAGCGCGACTGCGACACCTGCCAGCGTGCCCGTGATCGTCACGGCGTCGGCACTGATATGCGCCTTGACGCACAGCCGGGCTATCGGTCCAAAAAGGACCTGGGCAAGCGGACGACCGGAACGGCTCAGCATTCTGTTACTCCCGTCGGGCGATTTACTCTCGATGCTTCCAGGTATCGCTGGTCGGCGTGCGGTGCCATCGTTCTCATGAGCCGTGCTGGCAGCGGCATGATGCTATTCCTCCGCCCGCTCCGCCGGGTAGAGATGCTCCCGCTCGGGCTCGTTGACACGGCAGGCGATGACATCCGAGATGTGGGCGACGGCGTCATCCACCGGGATGCCGTTCTCCTGCGTGCCATCGCGATAACGGAACGACACCGCTCCGGCGGCGACATCGTCACCGCCCGCGATGATGGTGAAGGGAATCTTGTCCTTGGCGGCGTTACGGATCTTTTTTCCGAAGCGGTCGTCGCTATGATCCACCTCGACGCGGATTCCGGCCGCGCGCAATTTCCCTGCGACGTCGTCGCAGTAGGAATCGAAGGCGTCCGCCACCGGTACCAGCCGTGCCTGCACCGGAGCCAGCCACGTTGGGAACGCTCCCGCGTAATGCTCCGTTAACACGCCAATGAACCGCTCCACTGCACCCAACTTGGCACAATGGATCATCACCGGACGGCGATGCGATCCATCAGAGGCGGTGTATTCCAGATCGAAGCGCTCCGGCTGGTTGAAGTCGTACTGTACGGTGGACATCTGCCAGGTACGGCCAATGGCGTCCTTGGCCTGCACTGAAATCTTCGGGCCGTAGAACGCCGCACCGCCCGGGTCGGGCACCAGATCTAGGCCGGTGGAGGCGCATGCTTCTTCCAAGATTTGCGTCGCCACCGCCCAGTCCTCGTCCGAGCCGATGAATTTGTCTTTCTTCTTGTCGTCGTCGCTGCGTGTGGAAAGCTCCAGATAGAAATCGGTCAGTCCAAAGTCCTGCAGAATACCGAGGAAGAAGTTGAGCAGCTTGGTGATCTCATCCTTGGCCTGCTCCGGGGTGCAGTACGTATGCGAGTCATCCATAGTGAACCCACGCATGCGTGTGAGGCCGTGTACAACACCGGACTTCTCATACCGGTAGTCATGGCCCATTTCAAAGAAGCGCAGCGGAAGCTCCCGGTAGGAGCGTCCCCGCGAGCGGAAAATGAGATTGTGCATCGGGCAATTCATGGCCTTGAGATAGTACTCCTGGCCCGCCCGGGTGATATTTCCGGCGTCGTCGCGTTCCTCGTCGACCTGCATCGGCGGGAACATGGTGTCCGCATAGTAGGGCAGATGGCCCGAGGTATGGAAGAGACCTCCCTTGGAAATCTCCGGAGTATGGACGAAGTCGAATCCTTCCTCCAAATGGCGCTGCCGTACGTATGACTCAATAACATGCCGCAGGATACCGCCTTTGGGGTGGAAGAGCGCCAAGCCGGGGCCGATCTCCTCCGGGAAGGAGAAAAGGTCAAGCTCGGACCCCAACCGACGGTGGTCCCGTCGTTCGGCATCCTTGATTCGCTCTTGGTAGGCGAGAAGATCCTCTTTGGATGCCCATGCGGTGCCGTAAATCCGCTGGAGCTGGTCGTTGGCTTGGTTTCCCTTCCAGTATGCGGCCGAGGACTTTGTCAGCGCGAAACCGTTGCCGATCAAGCGAGTGGAGGGAAGGTGGGGACCGCGGCATAGGTCGCTCCACGCGACGGTGCCATCGCGGCGCACATTGTCGTAAATGGTGAGCTCTGTACCGCCCACCTCCACGGATGCCCCTTCTGCGCCGCTCCCTTTGGTAGCAAT